>CAZFTQ010000018.1:0-35971 GCA_964522365.1 uncultured Desulfovibrio sp.
AGGTCCCGTCCGAACTCCCAGAGCATCTCTTCCCCCCAGACATCAGATTGTCTTAACAGAGATACTCACCAATCTTGCACTTGAAATTACAACTAACAAAATTTCCTTGTTTTGTCCCGGATACCTCATCTTTGTGTTCATCACACAGTATCCTTCAGCGAGGTTGTCTTCAGATCTGAGTACTGACTCCTTCATGGTATCATAGGTTGCCCTCCCCCAAAAAAAAATATGTGGATCTGTTTGATTTTCTTCACTTTCTGTGATGTTCCTATATTAAAGTTTGATGATGTTTAGGCAGGTCATGGTCCTGGGCCCTGTGCCCGGCAGGTCCGAAAATTCTTGCAGGGACGGAAAGCCTCTGATAGCTTGTCGCGATCGCGGAAGAATGCATGCCGGAATGATCTTCTGACGCCGGCAGGCCTTTTTCTGCGTCAGAGTCTTGGGAAGCCGGGGGTACGGGTTCAGGTGAAAGCAAGCATATTCACGCTGGAGCAGCAGATGCTCTCCCTCATTGCCAGCGTCTTCGAGGCCTACACGGTGGCGCTCTTTCTCCCTGAGGAGCCGGAAAAACCCGGGGCGGAAGTTTCATCCTGCAGGCTTGCCTTCTACTTCAGTCTGGGGGAAGGTGTCGTGCCCGGCACCCGCATCGCCGCGGGCCAGGGGTTGGTAGGCTGGATCATCGCCAACCGCAAACCCTTGGAAGTGCCGCAGTTCAATCAGCAGGGTGGGGGGCTCTTCTATTATCAGCCGGGCGAGGAAGAAAACGTCAAGGCCTTCATGGGCGCGCCCCTTCCGGCCGGCGGCGCCCTCTGCGTGGACAGCAGGCGCCAGTACTCCTTCACCGAAAAGGAGTACAAGATTCTCCAGATGTTCGCGGCCATCGTGGGCGGCACCCACGCCCTCGTGAACTTTGACAGCCGCTGCGAGGACATCCCGCTCTACTTCGCCCAGCTCCAGGTCCTCGAGGATCTCCGACTCGGGTACCGACGCTGGGGGGAATACATCGGCGGTTTCCTGCGCAGCGTGGCCGAAGCCACTGGCTTCGACTACTGCGCCCTGGCGACCGTCCAGGTCCCCGGCGAATCCTATGCCATCAGCGATGAGAACCGGCCCGTGCTCGTGCACGGAGGCGAGCCCTTCTTCCAGTCCGTCAACTGCGGTCTGGCCGGATGGGTGCTCAAGAACGGCCAGCCCGTGGTCCAGACCGGCGAGGAGGGAAGGGTGCCCGCGCTCTTCGGAACCAGCGAGAACCTCCCGGACTTCGCCGCCGTGGCCTGCCTGCCCGTCATCGTCAACAAGAGCCCCCGCGCCTGCGTCTGCCTGGGACACTCCCGTCCGCGGCCCGTGGACAGAAACATGCGCGGCTTTCTCCGGGAAGCCGTGGGCATGCTCTCCGTCCATCTGGAAATTCTCTACCTCCGCGACAGGCTGAGCTCTCTGCTTGCCAGCGCCAGGGTCTACCGGGAAGGCCCGAGGGCCCACAATCCCGACACGGAACCCTACGAGCCCGTGCGCACCCGCCGGGAAGACTAGGCGGAGCTCCGCCCTGATCCATTCTTTTTCCCGCGCCGCGGCGCCCTGCGCCGCGAGAGTCCTGAAAAGGCTCGGAGCGCGAAGCCCCGCTGAACCGGAACGAAGCAGGGAGGAGGCGGACGGCGGCTCCGCCGGCCGCAAAAGAGACAATGTTCCTCAGGGATTTCTTCTTTCGGCTCTTTTCCCGGGATATCGCCATGGATCTCGGGACGGCCAACACCCTTCTCTACACGAGAAAGGACGGCATTGTCGTCAACGAGCCCTCGGTGGTGGACATTGACGCCTATACGGGCGAAGTGCTTTCCGTGGGCGCCAGGGCCAAGTGTTCCCGGGGCCGCACGCCCAGGCGCGTGAAGAACATCCGCCCCCTGCGCAACGGGGTCATCGCGGATTTTGACGTGACGACCAGAATGATCGTCCACTTCATCCGCAAGGCCATCGGTTCCTCCCGCTTCGTGCGTCCCTCCATGGCCATCTGCGTGCCGGCCGGCATCACCCAGATAGAAAAGAAGGCCGTCATCAACGCGGCCCGCCAGGCCGGCGCCGTCAGGGTCTCCCTCATCGAGGAGCCCATGGCCTCGGCCATCGGCGCGGAGCTCCCCGTCCGGGAGCCTCAGGCTTCCCTTGTCATCGACATCGGCGGAGGCACAAGCGAGGTGGTGGTCATCACCATGTCCGCCATCGCCGTCTCCCAGTCCCTGCGCATGGCGGGCGACGCCATGAACGAGGCCGTTCAGGCCGCTCTGCGCAGCGAGTACCGCCTGGAAGTGGGTGAAAACACGGCGGAGCGTCTGAAGATAGCCATCGGGAGCGCGGCCCCTGTGCCGGGCCTTGAGCCCGTGAAGGTGTCGGGACGGGATCTCGCCCTGGGCTGTCCGGCCACAAAGGAGGTCGCGCCGGAATTCGTGCGCGAGGCCCTCAAGGTGCCGGTGGAGGCCATCGGCCACGCCGTGCTGCGCACCCTGGAAGCGACTCCGCCGGAACTCGCGGCGGACCTTTACGACACGGGTCTTCTGCTGGCCGGCGGAGGCTCCCTGCTCCGGGGCCTCGACAGATATCTCTCCGACCTCACAAGTCTGCCCGTGCGCCTGGACAGAGACCCCCTCACCACGGTGGTGCGGGGCACGGCCATGGCCATGGAATACCCCGAGACCTACGGCGAGGTTTTCATCAGCTGAACGCGCATCCCGGAGACAGGCGGCCGCCCCGGAAGGCCGCAGGCGCAGGCCTTCGCCTTCTTCCCCTCACGGCGGCGCACGCCCGGCAGGCGGCCGGGCTGGAGGCCCTCTGCTTTTCCACGGCCTGGACGGAGGAAGACTATGTCCGGGCCCTCGGGGGCGGGCATGTCGCGGGCTGGATCTGTCTGACCGGGGAGGGACCCGGGGTCCGGGCGGCGGGCTACATCGTCTGTTCCGTCGTGCTGGACGAGATGGAAATTCTCAATGTGGCTGTGCATCCCGCCTGGCGGGGGCGGGGGATCGGCGCTGAACTTTTGCGGCGTGCCTTGCAAGAAGCCCGCAAAAGGCATATCGTTCAGTGCTGTCTGGAAGTCAGGCGGAGCAACGCAGCGGCCCGGGCGCTCTACGCCGGGGCGGGCTTTGCCGAGACCGGACTCCGGCGCGGCTACTATGCCGACACCGGCGAAGACGCCATTGTCATGACGCTCGCGCCGGCCGCTTCAGAAACTACCTGCCCCGGCGGCGCCTCGTCCGCCGGATCCTGGGAGAGAGACCGCATGCAGACCATCATTGCCGCCAACTGGAAAATGAACAAGACAAGGGCCCAGGCCGAAGCCGTTGCCAGCGAGATCGCCGCCTCCCTGAAGGCAGATCCCGCCGGGGACCGGAAGGTCATCATCTTCCCGCCCGCCACGGCCCTCAACTGCGTCTCCCGCCTGAGTCTCGGCACCTACGAAACCGGCATCCAGAACATCTATCCGGCCGAAAACGGCGCCTTCACCGGCGAAATCGCCCCCTGCATGGTGCACGACGCCGGCGGTTCCTGGGTCCTGGCCGGTCATTCCGAACGCCGTCATATCTTCAACGAAAGCGATGAGTTCGTGGCCCGCAAGGTGAATTTCGCCCTGGCCCACGACCTCAAGGTCATGCTCTGCGTGGGCGAGACCCTGGAAGAGCGCGAGGCCGGCCAGCTGCGCACCATCCTTCTGCGCCAGCTCACGAGCGGCCTCTCCGGCCAGGGCGCCGCCTCTTCCGCCGACATCGTCGTGGCCTACGAGCCCGTCTGGGCCATCGGCACCGGCAGGACCGCCGGTTCCGCCGAAATCGAGGACGCCCACGGCACCATCCGCGACATCGTGCGGGCCGTCTTCCCCCGCGGCGACAGCATGCCCATCCTCTACGGCGGCTCCGTCAAGCCCTCCAACGCCGGCCAGATTCTCGCCCTTGACAATGTCAATGGACTTCTGGTAGGAGGCGCTTCTTTGGAAGCCGGAAGTTTCCTCGACATCGTGCGGGCCTGACTTCGGCTGACAGACATCTGGAGGCTGGTCCGTGGAGTCACTCATTCTTGTTCTGCATGTCGTCGTCTGCGTTCTCCTCGTCATTCTTGTCCTGCTGCAGGCGGGCAAGGAAGGCATGGGGGTCATTTTCGGCGGGGGCAACACCTCTGTCTTCGGCTCCAGCGGAGCCGGGTCGCTGCTCGCCAAGATGACGGCCTTCGTGGCCGTGGTCTTCGTCATGACCTCCCTGGCCTACACCTATGTGACCAGCGAACATGTGACGGATGAGTCGGCCGTGCTGAGCGTGCGCATCGAGGAACCGGCGCCCGCCGCCTCCGCGCCCGCCCCTGATCAGGCCGCGCCCGCGGCTCCCGCCGCGGCGGCGGATCAGAGCCAGGGCCCGGCCCTGTCCGCTCCGGCGGACAAGGCGAAGGAACCCGCTCAGGCTGCTCCGGCCGACGCGAAGAAGTCTGCTCCGGCTCAGCCCGCGCCTGCCCCCAAGGGCAGATAAGCGGCCGGGAGACCGTTTCCTTCCGCACTGTCCGGATCCCCCGCAACACACGCAGTCCCGAGACGTGCCGCAGCGTTTTGCGGCACGTTTTCTTTTGCGCGCCAGGAAGTCCCTGGGAGGAGCGAAGCCGTGCCCGATGAGAAATTTGCCAATTCGCCCTTCCGGGACGGGCTCAGATGTCTCGACACGGACCGTCTTCCCCGCAGGGCGGCGGGAGGCCTCGAGGCCGAGGAACGGCTCAGACAGGCCCGCCGGACCCGCCGCTGGAAGCAGAGCGTCCGCACGGACTGCGAGCGCGAGTGCGAGATTTTCCTGAGCGCCATGGAGGGCACCTGCCAGTCCAGAGGCAGTTCCGGAAAATCCTCCGTCAGAGCCGACGGCCGGGCCCGGGAGAACGCCTTTTTTCTGGCGGAGATGGCCGATCTGCCAAAACCCGCGCCCATGAAAAAAAAGAAAAACAAAAACAAGGAAAAAGCTGTCGAGGCTGCGCAGCCTGTCCCTTCGGCCGCCGAGGAAGAGGACTCATCGGAGGAAGAGTCCGACATGGCCCGGCTGCTTGCCCCGGACGACACCGATCCGGCCTTCGCCAGGGCCATGGCCGGCGTGCGTCCCCTGCACGGCTCGGGCCGGGAAATCCCGCCCGCGCAGCGGACAAGGACCGCCCCCCTTCCCGGCGCGGTCAATCCTCTTCAGGATCTTCTGGACGGCAAGCTGGAATTCGCCCTCTCCTGCACGGAAGAATATGTGGAGGGCTATGTGGTGGGTCTGGATCAGCTCACGGTGGCCAAACTCAGGCAGGGGGGCTTCAGTCCCGAGGCCTCGCTGGATCTGCACGGGCTCCGGGTGCCGCAGGCCTTCGAGGCCCTGCGCGGCTTTTTCCGGAGCGCCTGGTACAGGAGCATGCGCTGCGTGCTCGTGGTGACGGGGCGCGGCAGGAATTCCCCCGACGGCATCGCCGTCCTGAAGGAGAAGCTCAGGTTCTGGTTTACCCAGGAGCCCTTCAAGCGGGTCATCCTGGCCTTCTGCACGGCCCGCACCCACGACGGGGGGCCGGGCAGCGTCTATGTGCTTCTGCGCAAGTACAAAAAGAAGGGGCGCGTCTACTGGGAGCGCATGCCCCCGGACGAGGACCTCTACTAGAGGGAAGAAGCCCGTTCAGGATCGAAGAAGGCGCCCGGAGGATCGTTTCCTCCGGGCGCCCCTGTTCCGCGGCTCCGTGACGGAACCTACTTCCTGATGATGAGCAGGCTTTCCAGCGGCAGTTTGGGCACATGGTGCACGGCCGCCTCGTCGCGCCAGTAATTGAGGTTGGCGGGATCCTGCGCCGTTTCCACGCGGCGCACTTCCTTCTGCATGCCGAAGGCGAGGACCAGCAGGGGATCGAGGCCCTCGGGGATGTTCAGGACCCGGCGGACCATGTCGGGATTGAAGGAGAGCAGGATGCAGCAGCCGATGTCTTTCGTCTGAGCGGCCAGCTGCATGGTCTGGGCGGCGATGCCCGCATCGAAGGCGTTGAGTTTAGCGCGCTTGCCGGACTCTTCGAGGATGACGATGTAGCCCGTAGGACGCTCGCCCTCGCCGGGACCGCCCCAGTCTTTCAGCGCGGCCGCCCATTTGAGGGCGGGGAAGAGGGCGGCGCAGGCTTCGGCCGATTCGGCGGCGGCAAAGCGCAGCGCCTGGGCGTTGGCGGTGCAGGGCGCCACGCGGGCGCAGGCGACGAGCCAGTCCAGGGTGCCCGCGGGCAGGCCTTCGGCTTCGCGGAAGCGGCGGCAGGTGCGGGCAGCGGTGACCAGTTCAAGAAAATCCATGACAGTCCTCCTGACGGAAGGCGCAGGGATCTTTCCCTGCGGGCAGACGGGTGGGGGGGGGTCGGGGCCTCAGGGTTTGGACGCCGGGCCTCCGGGGCCCGGCTTTTTACGACGGATGCGGTCCAGTATGCGGTCCAGATAGGCGTCCTCTTCAGCGTGGAGAGCGAGACTGCGGCCCGATCGCATCTGCGTGTGCAGGATGAGGGCTTCCAGCCGGCGCATCTGCTGCAGGCGCTCGTGCTCGTCGCTTGTTTTGTCCACCAGGTCGGCCAGGGCGGCTATCTGGCGGCGCTCCTCCACTTCCGGCGGGACGCAGCCGGCGTTTTTCAGCAAGTGGTAGGCCATGCGCAGTTCTTCGGGGATGCCCGAGTCATCCTCCTCCTTCAGGGGCTCGCCTCTGCCGGGGAGGTTGTCGAAGGCGCCCTGCTCCATGGCCTCGCGGATGCGCTCCTCGGCGATGTTCTGGATGACGGAAAAGACGCTGCCGAGACTCATGTCTCCGTCTCCTCTTCCGCTTTTTCCTCCGGCCGGCCCCACTGGGCCTTCCACTCCGTGAGCAGCTGGAGAGCTCCCAGAGGGGTAAGCTCTTCGGGGGAGAGATCCTTCAGCAGGCGCACCAGGGGGTGCTCGCAGGCCTGAGGAGTCTGGACGCCCGGCTCGGCCTGTCTGCGGCCGGCGGGCTCCGGCTGCGTTTCGGAGGGGAGTCCCGGCAGCCGGGGAGGCGGCTGGCTGCGGATGGCCCTGGCCGCCTGGAGGCCGGCCGCCCGGAGCTGCTCGAAGCGGCCCAGGAGGTCCCGGGCCCTGTTCACCACGGTCTGGGGAACGCCGGCGAGTCTCGCCACTTCCACGCCGTAGCTGCGGTCCGCCGGCCCCGGGAGGAGCCTGTGGAGGAAGAGGACGGTTTTGCCGGTTTCCCGGATGGCGATGTTCATGGTGAAGACGCCGGGGAGCTGTCCTTCCAGCTGGGTGAGCTCGTGGTAGTGGGTGGCGAAGAGGGTGCGCAGGGATCCCCCGAAGCGCTGGGCCAGATCCTCGGCCACGGCCCAGGCGAGGGCGAGGCCGTCATAGGTGCTGGTGCCGCGGCCTATTTCGTCCAGAATGATGAGGCTTCTGCGGGTGGCCTGGCGGAGGATGCGGGCGGTTTCCATCATCTCCACCATGAAGGTGCTCTGGCCCTGGACGAGATTGTCCGAGGCGCCCACCCGGGAGAAGAGCCTGTCCACGATGCCGAGCTCGGCGGAGGCCGCCGGCACGAAGGATCCCGTCTGGGCCATGAGACAGAGGAGGGCGGTCTGGCGGAGAACGGTGGACTTGCCGGCCATGTTGGGGCCGGTGAGCAGGCAGAGTCGGCGGCTTTCGTCCAGGGTGAAGCTGTTGGGCACGAAGGCCGCCTGGCCCAGCATGTCTTCCACCACGGGATGGCGTCCGTCGCGGATGCGCAGGACGGGCTCCTCCGTGAGGGAGGGCCTCACCCAGCCTCTCCTGCGGGCCGCCTGGGCGAGCCCCTGACAGTAGTCGAGGCGGGCCAGGGCCCCTGAAACGGCGGCGAGCCGGGGCTGCTCCTTCGCCACCTGCGCCCGCAGCTCCTGAAAGAGGCGGTATTCCAGGCTGCAGCGGTTTTCTCTGGCCCGGGTGATTTCCTCTTCCAGGCTCTTGAGGCCGGGAGTGGTCCAGCGCTCGGCGTTGGCCAGGGTCTGGCGGCGGTGGAAGTCTTCGGGGAGGGAGCCTGTATCCCTGCTGCGGGAAATCTCGTAATAATAGCCGAAAACGCGGTTGCTGCCGAGCTTGAGGCGGAGGCTGCCGGCCCGGGCCTGATCGCTTTCCAGCTGCCGCTGGAGGAGGTTTTCGGCGTGTTCCGAGAGATCGAGGAGCTTGTCGAGTTCCTCTGAATAACCGTGCCGGAAGATGCCGCCTTCGGTGATGAGGGCGGGGGGCGGATCAGCCAGGGCCCGGCTCAGGAGCCCGCGGCAGTCGGCCAGATCGTCCCAGTCCGCCAGCAGGTCCGCCAGAAGTCCCGGCAGGCCCGCCGTCTCTCCGGCCTGGCCGGCATCCTCCGCGAGTCCCTCCAGAGCGGCCCGCACGGCGGGGAGGGCCTGGAGGGAATTGCGCAGGGCCGTAAAGTCCCTGGGGAGCGCTCTGTCCAGGCATATGCGCGTGGTGAGACGCTCCAGGTCGAAGACCGAGGCGAGGGCGGAGCGCATCTCTTCGCGTCTGGACCCGGCGGTCCAGAGGGCCTCCACGGCGTCCTGGATGGCCGTGATGGCGGCGATGTCCCGCAGGGGACTGCGGAGTCTGTCTTCCAGGAGGCGGGCGCCCATGGGGGTCTGTGTTTCGTCCATGACCCAGCGCAGGGTGCCGCGGCCCTTTCTGCCGTTGAGGCGGGTGAAGATTTCGAGGTTCTTTTCCGTCACCTCGTCCACGATGAGAAAGCGTCCGGTGTCCGCCGGCCGGAAGGGGAGGAGGTGGCTGGGGGAACGCTTGTGGGTCTGGGTGAGGTAGGCCAGAAGGGCCCCGGCCGCTCTGGGGAGGAGGACCGTGCTCTGCATGCCCAGAGCCGCCAGATCCCGCACCTGCTGGGCCTCGAAGAGCCTGCGGGCGCACTGTTCCGGATCAAAGAAGGCTTTGCCGCGCCTGACCAGACGAAGGAGGGAGGGGTCGGCGCCTTCGGGCAGGACAAAGCCTTCCTGGACGATGAGCTCGCTCGGCTGAAACTTGAGGACCCACTGCCAGACCCGGGCCGGGCTGCCTTCCAGGCCGCTCCACTGGCCCGTGGAGATGTCCGCCCAGACGAAGGCGGACAGGTTCTTTTCCTCGATGAGGGAGCCCAGGAAATTGTGTTCGGAGGCTCTGAGATTCTGGTCCTCCACCAGGGTGCCCGGGGTGAGGAGGCGGGTCACCTCCCGCCTGACGAGGCCGCGGGCGGCCCTGGGGTCTTCCACCTGCTCGCAGACGGCCAGGTTGTAGCCCTTGGCCACCAGCTGGCTCGCGTAGCTGTCCAGGGCGTGCCAGGGCACCCCGCACATGGGAATGGGATTGGTCCTGCTGCGGTCCCGGCAGGTGAGCGCCAGCTGCAGTTCTCTGGCGGCGACGCGGGCGTCCTCGAAGAAGAGTTCGTAGAAGTCGCCCATGCGGTAGAAGAGCAGCGCGTCGGGGTACTCGGCCTTGACGGCGAGATACTGCTCGAACATGGGCGTGAGGCGGTAGCCCTGCGTCTCGGAAGCCCCGTCCGCGGGTTCTCCCGCGGCGGGGACGCTTTCCCGGTTTTCCGGGAAGGAACTGGGCATGGGCTCATCCTCTCTGGCGTCTGGAAACAAAGCGGGCGGCGGTCCCTGGAACCGCCGCCCCTGCCATCAGTGCTTTCGCGGGTCAGGCTTTCCCGTCTTCCTTTCTGTCGGAGGCGGGCTGGCCGGCCTGGGCGCCCTCAGCGCCGTCAGCTTTGGGCTCGGCGAAAAATTCGTTCACCCCGCCGTCCTTCTTCTCCTGGGCCCCGGCCTCCCTGGCCTTTTCTTCCTCGTCCGGGAGCATGAAGGAGGTGATTTTCTTCAGCAGGCTCCTGCCGCCGGCGGCGTCGGCCTTCTCTTCTTTTTTCTCCTTCTTCCCGGAGCCGCCGAAGAAGCCCGAGAAGAGCTTCAGGCCGCCTTCTCTGGGCGCTGCGGCCAGCTTTTCCATCTGGCTCAGGAGCTTGCGCTCTTCGTTCTCCAGGGCCTGGACACGCCAGTTGGCGCGCAGGATCTGGGCCGAGAGACGGGCGCGGTCCCAGAGCAGCAGGAGCATGCAGAGCAGGGCGCCGAGCAGGAAGCCGGCCAGGAGCACGAAGTAGAACGGCAGTTCGATGCTCTTCATGGACGGCATGACCAGAAGATTCAGCTCAAAGGTGATCTTCTGGGACAGCGGGCCCTGGTTCTGGAAGAGAAAGATCATGGCCACAAAGAAAATGAGGACCAGCACCAGTGTTTTGACGTACCGCATGGAATCCTCCCTCCTCAGCAGTGTGTCGGGGCGTCGCGGAAAAAGGGTTTCAGCGCCGCGTAGGTATGTGTGAGAATCTCCGGCATGGTACGAACTTCGTCCATCACTGCCATGAACGAGGAGTCGCCGTTCCAGCGGGGGACCAGATGAAAATGCAGATGCTCCCGGATGCCGGCCCCGGCCGCCTGGCCGAGGTTCAGCCCGATGTTGATGCCTTCGCAGTGAAAATGCCGTCTGAGGACCGTGGTGCAGAACTGCAGGAGGTCCATCATTTCGTGGGCGGTCTCCGGGTCAAGCGCGGCCAGATCCATGACATGCCGGTACGGGCAGACCATGATGTGGCCGTTGTTGTACGGAAACCTGTTCATGATGACGAAGGTTCGCCGTCCTCTCCAGAGCACCAGGCGCTCCTCGTCCTCTTCGGTTCCCTCGGGCAGGCAGAAGACGCACGCGTCGGGCTTGGGTCCGAGGATGTAGTCCAGCCGCCATGGCGCCCAGAGATGCTTCACCGGTGACCTCCGTCACAAGGGACCGGGACCGGAGCCCCGGCACAGAAAAATCTGCAAGAAACTATCCTTTTTGCCCGGTGACGGCAAGTGCCGGATCCGGACGAGAAAGGACGCCGGAGAGGCGGGAAATCGGGCCTGAGGCGGACGGAGAGGCTGTCAGGCGTTTTTTTGGCATTTTTTCGGAGGGGCCAGGGATCCTCACGGGCTGAGAAAGCCCGGAGGAGCCTGATCGCTTTCCGTGCCCCGCTGCTCCGGCCCGGCGGGGAAGGATCCCGGGCGGGATCCGACGGGCGAAAGGCGCAGTCCCCGGGCCTTCGCCTCTTCGGCGAAGCGCGGCTCGCCGAGACGCAGGGCCCCTTCGGAAAGCACGATGATGGCCGGAGGCTTTCGGGGACACTGGTTTTCGCAGAAGCCGCAGCCGAAGCAGCGGGCGGGATCCGTCACGGGGACGGGAACCCTGTGATCCGCCCGGATCACCACCTCCACGGCGCCCCAGGGGCAGTTTTCCTTGCAGACCATGCAGCGGCGGTCCTCGTGCCAGGCGAGACAGGTCTCCTCGCTGATCTTCGCCGTGCCCACGCGGGCGGACTGCTTTTCCCGGAGGGGGAGTTTCAGGAGGGCCCCTGTCGGACAGACGGCGAGGCAGGCCGCGCAGTCCGGCCGGCAGCCGCCGGATCGCGGCGAGAGGACGGGGGTGAGGAGAGCCTCCGGTCCGGAAGAGAGCCGCGGGTCTGCGAGATCCGTCAGTTCCAGCGGCCGGAGCGCGTGCGCGGGGCAGGCGGCGACGCAGGCGCCGCAGCGCAGACAGCGGGCAAGAAAGTCGGGCTCCGGTCTGCTGCCCGGCGGCCGGACCGGGAGACCGGCCGCTTCCGATCCGGTCCCGGGCAGGGTGCCGAGACAGGCGAGACCCGCTCCGCAGGCGAGGGCCGCGCAGAGAGCCCGTCTGCCCGGGAGATCCGGCGCCGGGGCTTTTTTCTCTTCTCTCCCGGGAAGAAAGGAGACGGCTTTGGCGGGACAGACGCTCTGACAGCGGCCGCAGAGCAGACAGTCGGCAGGGCGCTCAGCTCCGGGATCCCCCGAAAGCAGGCCGGCTGGACAGACGCGGGCGCAGGCGCCGCAGCCCGTGCAGGCGGGGCCGGCGCGTCTTCTGAGAAGGCTGAAACGGCTGCAGAGCCCCAGGAGCGCTCCCGCGGGGCAGAGATGGCGGCACCAGAATCTGGGGCGCCGGAATTCCAGCGCGATAAGCGCAAGGCCCGCGAACCCCGTCCCCAGGCAGGCGGCGTGGATCGGAGGCTCCGGAAGGGCGCTGAGAAGACCGGCCGCGGCGCTGCCCTCAAGGAGAGGCTGGATCTGGGCCAGGCTGACGCCCGCTGCGGAGAGTCCCAGGGGCGCCAGCAGGAGACCCCAGAGTCTGGCCGCCAGGGAGAGGGGAGAGACCCAGGCGAGAAGGGAGAGGCCCGCGAAGGCCGCCGCGAGCACAAAGGCCAGCAGGAGAAAACGGAAGCGCCGGGGGCCGGGACGGGCGCGCCGTTCCCGGCTCCGGCCGAAAAGGGCCCTGAGAAGCGCCCCCGCCAGATCCAGCGTCGTGCCCAGGGGGCAGACCCAGCCGCAGAAGAGGCGGCCGGCGAGAAGCGTCAGCGCGAGCAGGACGAAGGCGGGCCAGAGGGCGGGAACGACGGCTTTGGCGAGGAGGGGAACCGCCATGCCCGCCAGGGGATCCAGGCGCAGAAAGAGATCCGCCGGAAAAGCCTCCGGCAGAGGGAGGCCCGGCAGGAGGGGGAGACAGAAGAGGGAGAGGAAAAGGGCCTGCGTCAGGCGGCGGAGGAGGCCGGACCGGCCTCTAGACGCTCTCATGGCGGACAGTCAGGTTTTCTATGTCCATGCGGCCGAGGCCCCGCTCGTGGGCCATGGCGATGTGGGCCACCTGACGGGGCGCGATTTTCCGGCCGTACCATTCCTGGGAAGCCACGGTCATGGCGTCGGCGGCCACGGGGTCCCTGGAGGCGATGACTGTGCCCGCCCGGAGAACCCTGCCGGGTCCGTAGGGGCCGTTGGTGCTGAGCACGCGGGTCGCGTCCACCACCGTGAGGGCGGGCTTCACGGCCTCCGCCAGATCCACGATGGCCGAGTCGAGGTCGTAGCGGCTGTGCATGGACCCGCGGTCCAGGACCAGGCCCATCTGCCCCTTGAGGGCGAGGCTCACGCCGGTGGAGGAATTGGTTTTCGCCACGGGCGCGGCGATGAGGCAGTCCGCCTCCAGCACCTCGTTCAGGATGGCGGCCTCCCGCATCTCCCGCGCGGTCTCAAGCCGCACTTCGCGGTAGAAGCGCTCCTGTGTGAGATTGCGGCAGATCCCTGTCCGCACGCCCTCGCAGGCGGGGAGGATGCCCGAGAGTTCCAGGGAGCGGGTGCCGCTCTGAAAGGCGTGATCGAGCACCAGCACCCGGTCCGCTCCCGCCTCGAGGCAGAGAACGAGAAGCGTGCGCACCACCTCCGGATGGGTGTTGGCGGCGCTCTCGGGGTCGGCGTTGAAGCTCATGTTGGGCTTTATGACAACGCGCTGGCCCGCCCGGACAAAGGCGCCCATGCCGCCCAGGAGGGCCACGGCGCGCCGGGTGGCCTCGGCGGGGGATCCCCGCACCACGGCGATGTCAGGCAGGGCGGCCCGGGCGGGGGCCGCCAGGGCCGTCAGGGAAAAAGCGGCGGCCTGGGCGAGAAATGTGCGGCGCAGCATGGCGGTGTCTCCTTCGCGTTTTCGCGCTGCGGGGAGTCCCGGACGCCCGGAAGGCATCCCGCCTCAGGCCGGGGCTTCCGTCGGGCGCCCGGCGAGTTCCCGGGCCACCAGTTCTCTGGCCAGGGCGAACTGGGCCTGCGGCGTGTCCGCCGTGCGGTCGAGCTTGGCCGTGAGCAGAGTTTTGAGAATGACCGAAAAGGCCGGACTGGGCGGCAGGCCCATCTTTTTGAGATCGTTGCCTCCAACGTCCGGGGTGACGCTCTTCCAGCTGGTGATGAAGCGCGAGAGGGCCCGCCTGAGCTCGGGCTGGTTTTCCTCGGCCATGAGGAAGAGCACGCATTCCAGGGGCAGATCCCTGAGCAGCGAGCAGATCTCGCTGGGTCTGGGGGCCTTTCCGGCGAAGAGCCTGCGCAGGACGGGTCTGACGGAGCGCATGCGTTCCCGGCCCTGCATGACCGTGAGCTTGTGGGATTCCGGGAGGCCCAGGCGTCTGAAGCAGGTCAGGGTGTCGTTGTAATTGAGGGTGGCGGTGAGCACCAGGAACCAGGAAAACCAGGGCCGTACGGCCTCGTCCAGATAGAGCAGGCGGTACCAGGCCATGACTCTGGCCATTCTGGCGAGGGCGGGGTGTCTGGTGGCGGGCAGGGAGAGCAGGGGACTCAGGCTCTGCCAGACCCCCAGCTCCTGCAGACGCACCAGGGACGGCACCACCAGCTCCTCGTTGCAGATGTGCTCGAACTCGTTGAAGATGCGGGCCGGGGAGAGTCTGTCCAGCAGACGCATGGACAGGGCGTTGCGGATGAGCTTTTCCGTGCCCGCGCCGAGCTTGAAGCGGTAGCGCTGCTCAAAGCGCACGGCTCTGAGGACCCGGGTGGGGTCTTCCACGAAGCTCAGGGTGTGCAGGACCCGGATGGTCTTGTCCTTGAGGTCCCGCTGGCCTCCGAAGAAGTCCACCACCTGGCCCATGGGCTCGGTGTCCAGACGCACGGCCAGGGCGTTGATGGTGAAGTCGCGGCGGTAGAGGTCCATCCTGAGGCTGGAGTGCTCCACCGTGGGCATGGCGGCGGGAGACTCGTAGTATTCCAGTCTGGCCGTGGCCACGTCCACGCGCTGCTCCCTGCCGCCGGGGCCCGGGTAGAGGACGGCGGCGGTGAGAAACTTCCGGTGCTCGCGGACCCTGCCGCCCAGGCGGGCCGCCAGGGCCGCCGCGAAGCCCGGTCCGTCGCCTTCCACCACCAGGTCGATGTCCTGGTTGGGCACCTTGAGCATGAGATCCCGCACGAAGCCGCCCACGGCGTAGACCGGCGTGGCCCGCTGTCTGCCGAGATCGGCCGCCGTGCTGAGCAGGGAGAGGATGGCGGGCGGCAGCTGGTCCCTGAGGGCCTTGGCCACCGAGCGGTTTCTGGCCTCGCGGTTTTTGCCCTGCCCCTGATCCATGCCGGGCTCGGCGGCGAAGATGCTGATGAGGTCCGTGCGGGTGACCACGCCCGCCACCTGATCGTCCTGGACGATGGGGACGAGGCGCTGGCGGGAGCCCACGATGATGGCCGTGAGATCCCTCAGCGTGGCGTCCATGGGCAGGGTCTGCACGTTCTTGAGCATGTAGTCGTCGATCTTTTCGCCGGCCAGGCCGTGGGCGATGGCCCGCTGGGCGATGTTGCTGTCCAGAAGGCCCGCGCAGCGTCTGGTCCCCGGGACGAAGATGGGCAGGCTCTTGAGCCCGAAGTGCATCATGAGCTCGTCGGCCTCCCGGAGGGTGTGGCCGGCCTCCATGCCCACGGCCGGGGCGGACATGTAGTCCGAGGCCTTCTTGTCGCCGGACTGCTGGATCTGCAGGGCGTTGAGGATGGCGTCGTGGACCTGGCTCAGGCTCTTGTCGCGGATGCTCGCCGACGCGGCGTAGACATGGCCTCCGCCCCCCAGGGCCGAGCAGACCGTGCCCACATTGACGGCGGCCGAACGGGATCTGGCCACCACCTGGATGCGGTCGTCCATGCGGCCGATGGCGAAGAGCACGCTGAACTTTTCCATTTCCATGAGGCGGTGGGCCAGGTAGGCGAAATCGCCCAGGTAGTGCTCCAGGGTGGTCTCGGCGAGCACCACCTCCACGCCGCAGAAAGTGAAGATCTGCGCGCTTTCCAGCATGCTGTTGAGGGCGTGCACATGGGTGCGCGTCATCTCGAAGGCCAGCTTGTCGCTGATGGCGTTGACATTCATGCCCTGGCGCAGGAGCCAGGCGGCGGCCTCGTAATCCTCGGACGTGGTGGAGGAGTAGGAAAAGGAGCCCGTGTCCGAGTAGATGCCCATGCCGAGCACCGTGGCGGTCCAGGGGGAGATCTGGATGCCGCTCTCCCGCAGGCGCATGATGAGCAGGCTCGTCACCGAGCCCGTGGGGGCGTAGTGCGTGAGGTGGGGATGGATGTCGTCGCTCGTGTCCGGGTGGTGGTCCCAGGCCTCCACGCGGATGCCGGGATTGTCCAGGAGCTTCCAGACATGGTGGAGTCTGGAGCGCTGACGGGTGTCCACCACGATGAGAAAGGAATAGCGGCTCAGGTCGCAGGTTTCCGGATCGACGAAGGCGCAGCCTTCCAGGAGGTCCCGCCGGGCCAGCATCTCCTCCAGGAATTTGTTGAGATTTTTTTCCTGACTGCCGGGATAGAGGAGGTCGCAGGGGGCGTAGAGGCGTCCGGCGGCCAGCATGGCCGCCAGGGCGTCGAAGTCCGCGTTGGCGTGGCAGGTGACCAGGGTGGAGGCGGGGGCGGGCTCGCTTCTGTTCACGAGCGGCTCCTTGGGTGAAAGCGGCGGTGCAGGCGCATGAGCCGCTCCGTCTGAACGTGGGTGTAGATTTCCGTGGCGGCGATGTCCGCGTGGCCCAGGAGCATCTGGACGCTGCGCAGATCCGCCCCGCCTTCCAGCAGATGGGTGGCGAAGCAGTGGCGCAGGGTGTGGGGAGAGATGCGCTGGGCAAAGCCGCAGGCCCTGCCGGCGTCCCGGATCAGGGCGAAGACATACTGGCGGGTGAGACCGCGGCCGAAGCGGTTCACGAAGACATGGGAGGTTTTGGGGCCCAGATTCGGTCTGGTCCCGTCCAGATAGTCGAGCAGGGTCCTGAGAGCCCGGCTGTGAACGGGGACGCAGCGCTCCTTGGCGCCCTTGCCGAAGGCGCGGATCATGCCGCGCTGGAGATCCAGATCCGCCAGCGTGAGATCGCAGAGTTCAGAGACCCTGAGCCCGGCGGCGTAGAGAAGCTCCAGCATGCAGGCGTCGCGGCGGCCTCTGAGGCTCGACCGGTCGGGCTGGGCGAGGAGCCTTTCCACCTCCTCCACGGAGAGGAAGGCGGGCAGGCGTCTGGGCAGGTGCGGGCCCGCGGCGCCGTCGGCCGGGTTTTCGGCGATGAGACCGCCTTCTTCCAGCCAGGCGAAGAAGGAGCGCAGGGCGGAGAGGCGGCGGGCCATGGTGCGGGCCGTCTGGCCCCGGCTCTGGCCCCAGGCAAGGTAGAGGAGAAAGGTTTCGGGATCGATGAGTTCCCGGCCGGCCGCCGGGCTCACGTCCCAGGACCGGCGGGAATCCGGGACTGTCCCGCCGCCCTTTCCGGCGGCAAGTTCCTCCATGAACCGGAAAAAGTCATGAAGATCCTGCGCGTAGGCGGCGATGGTGGCTGCGGATCGGCCCTGGACGGCGATCTGGGCGTCCAGCCATTCCTGGACGCGGGCCGCGAGAAGGGCCGGGGTGAGGGGTTGTGGCTGCGGCATGGGAAGACTCTCGCAGAGGGGTGGGGGAAAAAGGCCTCGGGAAGACGTCCGCGGCCGGAAAAACGTCTCCTGACATTCTAACTCTTGGAGGTCAGGCGGGCAAGAAGGCGGAAAGCCTGCCCGGACGGGCGCGGTCCTTTGTGAAACGGCCGCACGGGAGGAAAAGCGGCGGGGAAGGGGGCCGCCGGGACGGATCTTTTGACAGAAAACCCCGGCCTGCGTAGACTGCTCTCCGATCGGTGCGTGAGGGCGCGCGGCGCCGCGTCCGGGAAGGGCCTTTCGCGCCCTTCGGGAGGTGAATCACATGGCGGAGGGGCCGCGGCAGGACGGAGCGGGCTTTGCGCGCGTGCTGGCCGGCCTTGGCTCCAACTCGCCGGACGCTCCGGTCATGCTGGCGCGGGCCCGGGAAGCGCTCGCGGCGCTGCCCGGTCTGACGCTCGCCGCCTGCTCGCCCGTCTACCGCACCGAGCCCCAGGACTACGCGGACCAGCCCTGGTTCTCCAATCAGGTGCTCGCCCTGGAGGCCCGCGGCTGGGCCCCCGTCCCCCTCATGGAGGCCTTTCTGGCCGCGGAAACCGCCCTGGGCCGCGTCAGGAGCCGGGATCCCGCTCTGCGCTTCGGCCCCAGGCGCATCGACATCGACATGCTGCTCTTCGGGGAAAAGATCCTCGATCATCCCGTCTGCACGCTCCCCCACCCGCGCCTCACGCGCCGGGCCTTCTGGCTCGTCCCCCTGCGGGACATCGTCCCGGATCTCAGGATCGCGGGCGAGAGCCTGGACCGGCATCTGGCCAGGCTTTCCTGGTCCTGCCGGGGCCGGGTCATCCGCCAGCCCCGCGCCCCGTTCCCGGAGGAAACATGATCAAATTTCTTGTCATCGGCCTTGCCCTCTATGTGCTCTACCGGCTCTTTGCCAACGACGTCTTCAAAAAGCGCCAGAAGGAAGAGAAGGTGGACAAAAAGGAAATGGAGCGCAGGGTGGCCGCCGGCGAAATGGTCAAGGACCCCGTCTGCGGCACCTATGTCTCGGTGGAGGACTCCATCAGCGTGCGCGACGGCGGAACGGTCTATCATTTCTGCAGCTATGACTGCCGGGAAAAATTTCTCAAATCCGTGGCCGACGGCAGCCGTCAGCTGACCGAAAAGTAGACGGAGAGACAGGGAAAGGCGTCCGGGCCCGCAGCGGGGGCTTCCGGAGCGCTCCGCCGGAAAGGAAAAAGGCTCCTCGGCCGTGCGCCGCGGAGCCTTCCGGTGTTTTTCAGGGGACTACTGCCTGGTTTCCGTGAGGCGCTTCGTGAGGTTGTTCACCCACTTGGGATCGAGCCATTCGATGGGGTTGACTTCCAGGCCGCCCACCACCACGCCGAAGTGGAGGTGATCGCCGAAGGCGAGGCCCGTGGTGCCCGTCTGGCCCAGGATGTCGCCCTTCTGGACGGCCTGGCCCTTCTGCACCCTGATGGTGGTCATGTGGGAGTAGAGGCTCAGGACGCCCAGGCCGTGGTCCAGCACGACGATGTTGCCGTAGATGCCGAGATCGCCCGTGTAGACGACGGTGCCGTTGTTGGCGGCCGGGATGTCCGCGTTGCGGACGGAGGCGAGATCCAGACCCAGGTGGTAGGCCTCGCCCACCTGCTGGCCGTTGTAGACGATGGTCCGTCTGTCAGCGAAGCCGGATCTGGCCGAGCCCCTGGGCAGGGGCAGGAAGCGGCCTTCCCAGAGACGGCCCTGGGCGGAATGGCTGCCCAGCTGGCGCAGGGTTTCCATGTTGGCGGCCCGGACGCGGGTGTTTATGTCCAGGTAGCACTGCAGGGGGTTCTGGGCCTGGGGGGCCAGATGCCCCAGCTTGTTCTGCACCTCGGACAGAAACTGGTCGGAGACGGTGATGGTGTCGTGGCGGAACTTCTTCTCGTAGGCCATGATGGTGAAGCGGGTGCGCGTCACGTTGCCGGCGAGGTCCGTGGCCGTGAGATAGAGACTGTTCTTGAAGTCCTCCGGAGACATGGTGAAGGGGAAGGGGAAGACGCAGACATAGGCGTCGTCCTTCTGGCGGACGGCGGGGACGAAGTAGCCGGCGATGAGAACGCCCGTGTTTGTGACCTCTTCGTCCACGGTGTAGCGCACGGCCGAGGCGCCGCCGCGCCAGATGCCGGCGGGCAGGGTGCGCACGGCGATGCGGGGCGGCTGGGCGTCCAGGCGCATGGGCAGGCGCAGGGTGCGGGTGTTGCCCTGCCCGAAGCCGGCCAGGGAGGCGTCCGTGACCCGGATTTCCAGTTCGAAGGCGCCGGCCGGGAGGCTCGCGCCCTTGACGGGCACGGATTCCGCCAGGGTCAGGGGAGAAGCCTCGTAATGGCGCCGGAAGAAGGAGACGAAGTTGTTGTTGCGGCGCACGCCGATGTTGAGTTCCCGGATGCCCGAGGGATCCGTCATGTTCAGCTCAAGCACGGTCTGCGGCGAAATGCGGCCCGTGTCCGGCGTGAGTCTGACCTCGGGCCCGTCCATGTCCTTGAGAAAGGTGTAGCCGAGGGCGGCGATGACGGCCGCCACGAGAACCGCGAGCATGTTCGGCAAAATTCGTCTGGACGCCATGGGCAGAGCGCTCCTGTGCGCAAAGGGTCTAGCGGAAAGGTCTGATAGCGGGCTTCTTTCGTTGAACAGATTTTTCTACCCCGCAAAAGGGGAAAAAGCAATGTCCGGGCAGTCTTTCGGCAGACTGCCGGGGGCGGTCGCCTGTTCTCCGCCTGCCCGCGGCAGGCCGCGCGTCCCCGTCCGGAGCATGGACAGGAGGGGGAAAACAACGTATGTCTTTGCTGCCTGTTCCGGATTCCCGTCCGGGGGGAGGAGCGCAGCGGGCCGCGGGTCCCGCGGGAAAACTCAGTCATGCAAGGGGGGCCAGTGGCTTACGCAGAGCGCTTTCAGGTCGGAGACCGGCTGATCCGTTCCGGACCGGATCCGTACAGGCCCCGCCGCCGCATGGTGGAGGAACTGGCGGGACGCGGCATCGCGGACCGCGCCGTGCTCGAGGCCATGGAGCGCGTGCCGCGCCATCTCTTCGTGGACGAGGCCCTGGCCTGCCACGCCTACGAGCTCACTTCCCTGCCCCTGGGCCTCGGGCAGACCATCTCCAATCCCTATACCGTCGCGCGCATGACGGAACTGCTGCGGACGGAGCCCGGCATGCGGGTGCTGGAGGTGGGCACGGGCTCGGGCTACCAGGCCGCCGTGCTGGCGGCTCTCGGCTGCACGGTCTTCACCACCGAGCGTCTGCCCGAGCTCTACCGGCGCACCCGGGCCCTTCTGGAGAGCATGGGTCTGAGGAAAATTCACACTTTTCTCCGGGACGGGACCCAGGGCTACGCGCCGGCCGCGCCCTACGACCGCATCCTCGTGACGGCGGGCGGACCGGTGGTGCCCCCGCCCCTGACGGCTCAGCTTGACGAGGGCGGAATCATGCTTATTCCTGTAGGGGCGAGCGGAGCGCAGCGGCTCAAGTGCCTTGTCCGGCGCGGCGGCAGCTGTTCCGAGCAGGACTGCGGCCCCGCCTCCTTTGTGGATCTCGTGGGCGACCACGGTCGTTAACCCTTTAGAGCAAGGAAATTTCCATGGCAGACTGTTCCAAATGCGGCCAGGCTTCGTCCTGTTCCGCCGCCGGCGGCCGCGGGGCCTGTCCGAGCCAGCTGCTGGCTCAGCAGGACAGGCAGATCTCCGAACGCCTCTCCCGCATCAGGCACAAAATTTTTGTCATGAGCGGCAAGGGCGGCGTGGGAAAGAGCTCCGTGGCCGTCAATGTGGCCTGCGCTCTCGCCCGCATGGGGCGGAAGGTGGGCCTGCTGGACGTGGACATCCACGGCCCGAGCGTCCCCAATCTCCTGGGCCTCCGGGAGGCGAGCCTCATGGTGAACGAGGAGGGCGCCATCCTCCCCGCCCTCTGGAACAATTCCCTGGAAGTCATTTCCATGGATTCGCTTCTGGGCAGCGACAAGGACCAGGCCATCATCTGGCGCGGTCCCAAGAAAAGCGGCGCCATCCGCCAGTTCATCAGCGACGTGGCCTGGGGGCCTCTGGACTATCTCGTCATTGACTCTCCCCCCGGCACCGGCGACGAGCACATGACCATTCTCCAGGCCATTCCGGACGCCGAATGCGTCGTGGTCACCACGCCCCAGGAAATTTCCCTGGCCGACGTGCGCAAGGCCATCAGCTTCATCCGCATCACCAAGGCCAGAACTCTGGGACTCATTGAAAACATGAGCGGCCTCGTCTGCCCCCACTGCGGCGGCCGCATCGATCTTTTCCGCCAGGGCGGCGGAAAGAAACTGGCCGAGGAAGACGGCATCCCCTTCCTGGGCGCCGTGCCGCTGGACGTCCGGGCCGTGGTCTCGGCCGACCAGGGGGTGCCCGTGGTCTGCGTGGAGGGCGAAAGCCCCGCCAGGGACGGCTTCCTGAAAGTCACGGAAAACATCATCGCCCAGGCGGAAAAGGCCTCCGCCTGAAGACAGCGCGCCAGTGCGGCTGCAAAGCCGGTCCGGGGATTTCTCCCGGGCCGGCTTTGTCCGTCACGGGGCCATGGGCGAAGAGGAAATGAGGAGGGCAGGGGCGGATCGCGCCCGGAAAAGGCGGCCCTGCGGGCCTTTTTCCCCGCGGAAGACGGGGCGTACACGGGCTTTTGCGGTCTGGAAAGGAAGGAGATCGGAGCGGACATGAAGCAATTCATTCATGGAGTACTGGAAAGATACTCCTATTTCTTCCAGCATTGCATTAATAAATAGCCTGTTTCTCCCCTATCTGCAGGTCCGGAGCTTCCCTCGGGCCCGATACCCCGGGGTTCTCCCGGAAGCTTCTTCTCCCTCCGCCCGCCGGAAGAGGGGGACAGGAGCGTTCCTCACGGCCTTGCCGGGGCCTTTCCGCGTCGGCGGGAGGAGACTTTTTTTCCTTTTCTCTCCCTGTCTTTTGTGGTATTGCACCGGGCATCGCCCCAAGCCTGAGGATCCTTCCGCAATGCTGACACTTGCCACAAAAATCACGCTTCTGCGCATCCTGCTGGTTCCGCTGGTCGTTGTCCTTCTGTATTTCCAGAGCCCCGTCAACTGCCTTCTGGCGGCCATCGCCTTCGGGATCGCCGCCCTCACGGACTGGATTGACGGCTATGTGGCGAGACACCGTCACATGATTTCCAACATGGGGAAATTTCTTGATCCCCTGGCGGACAAGCTCCTCATCTGCGCCGTGCTCATCATGCTTGTGCACCTGGGCTGGGCGCCGGCCTGGGTGGTCATCATCATCGTGAGCCGCGAACTCGCCATCACGGGGCTGCGCACCATCGCCCGCGACGAGGGCATCGTCATGGCGGCCGACCGCTACGGCAAGCTGAAGACGGTGCTCCAGATGGTGGCCATCATCCCCCTGACTCTCCACTACGAATTCCTGGGCCTCAACATGCACCTCATCGGCACCGTCGTGCTCTATCTGTCCATGCTCATGGCCCTGTATTCCTGTTACAACTACTTCCGCGGCTTCTGGGTGAAGTTTCAGGATCTGCACGCCGGCGGGCGGGGACGCTGAGAAGATGCCGTCCCGCTCCGCTCCCGCCGGTTCCGCGGATCCCCGCCGGCAGCCGCGCCCTGCCGGGCAGGGCAGGCAGTGATCCATGGCTGTCCGTCTCGCCGTCCTCTGCGCCTTTCTCCTCATCAACAGCCTTCTCTTCTACAAGGCCGTCTGGGGAACCGGCGGTCTTCTGGACCACCGGGATCTCGTGCGCCAGCAGCAGGCGGCGGAGGAGGAATGCCGCCGCCTGGACGCCGAGAACAGGGCGCTTTCCCGCGACATCCGCCTTCTGCAGACCGATCCGCGCTTCGTGGAGAAGATGGTCCGGGACCGCCTGCACTATCTGCGCGGCAACGAAATTCTCTATCTCTTTGACGGCAGCCCGAAGACCCAGTCTTCCGGCGGAGAGGCCCATGAACGAAAAGATCAGCTGGTACCGTGAAGTCCTTGAACTCGAGCCCGACTCCAGGCTCTTCTATCCCCTGGCCGTCCTCCTGGAAGAGGCCGGCGAGCCGGAGGAAGCCTGCGCCGTCCTCGCCAGGGGCGCGGTCCGCCATCCTGCCTTTCTGGAAGCCCGCTTTCATCACGTGGAGCTCCTCCGCCGTCTGGGCCGTCAGGAAGAGGCCGCCCGCGAAACCGCGGCCCTCGCGCCCGTGTTTGCCAGGCATGGCGAATTCTGGCAGTCTTGGGCGCTGGACGCCCGGGCGGCGAGCCTGGACAGGTCCCTCGCCCTGCGCCTCATGGGCCTGGCCGTGCGCGGCCTGCCCGTTTCCTTCGCGGATCTTCTGCGCCGCGGTCTGGACAGCCTGGAGGCCGAACTCGCCGCAGGCCTTTCCGGCCAGCCCCGGGCGAAGGAAAGACCGCCCGTCTCCCCGACCGTCGCCGTTCCCCTCGCCCCGGAAGCCGGATCCGCCGCGGACGCTTCTCCCAGGCCCGCTCCTTCTCCTCTTTCGGCCGTCCCCCTGACGCCCGGACCGGATAAACCCTCGTCTCTCCCGGATCCGCCGGCGGCGGAGACCGGGGCTTATCTGTCCGATCTCCCCGAACTTCCGGATCTTCCCGAAGAGGAGATCTGGCCCCCCAGAACCCGCACCATGGCGGAAGTGCTCGCCGAGCAGGGCGAGTTCACGGAAGCCGCGGCCATCTACCGGGAACTGCTGGGCTCGGCCTCTCCGGCCGACCGCGGGGATCTCTCGGCCCGTCTGGCCGAGCTGGACGCGCTCGCGGGCGGCAGGGCGCCCGACGGTGAATCCGCGGCCGGACCCGCCGCGGCGGCGCCCTCCGGGGAGACTCCCCCGGCGGCTGACGGCTCCGCCTCCGGATCCGGCGAAAGCGCCCCGGGCGGCCCTGATCTTCCGCCGGCCTCCCTGGTGAACATGCTGGAAGCTCTGGCGAGCCGCATGGAAGCCCGGATCCACTAGCCCCTTTTTTCCTTATCCGCAGCCTGCGGGCCGCGTCCGGGGACGGCGTGAAAGAATGTCCCCTCCCGCCGCGGCCACAAGGAGAGCGATTGTGCATTCCTCAGTGAAACGGTGTCTGATTCTGGCCATCCTTGCCGCCCTGCTTGCCCAGGCCCCCGGCTGCTCGAGCTATCAGCCGACCAAGAATGTCATGAAGACCACCAGGGAACTGTGGTATGAATACATCAGCCCCCCGGCGCACATAGACTACGATGACAAGGCCTCGGTGGAGCCCCTGGGGCAGGCCTTCGTGGACGGCATGATGGGCATCGACATCGAGCTGGCCAGGCTTGAACGCCTCATGAGCAACGCCGACCGCACCCCCACCCGCGGCTGGGTGACCCAGTTCTTTGCCGAAGTGCCCTGGGTGGAAGGCCTGGCCGGCCTCAAGTCCGACGGCGTCCAGGTGGGCCAGGAAACGGCCCCCGGCAAGGTTCAGGTCAGCCTGGACTTCGTTCCGCTTCTGTATGAGCCGCCCAAGCAGGCTCTGCGCGCCCTGCGCGGCGATGTTCAGCCGAGCGCCCAGGGCCCCATGGTCGTCCTCGGCGCCCCGCTCTACGACGGCATTGATTTTCTGGGGGTCGTCGCCACCTATTTCCGCATGTCGAGCCTCATGGACAGGTCAAAGAAGCCCGACGAGATGGTGATCCTGACCCCGCACGCCCTGCTCTGGTCGCCCTTTGACTACGCGGCCACCCCTCTGGCCGGCGTGGACTGGACCACGGCGGTCGCCAAGGCGAGCCACGGCACCGCGTCCAGCGAGGCCGGCAGCTTCGCCTGGCAGGTGCGCTGGCTGGGCAATCTGCCCATCGTCTTCGCCCTGGTGGAGAAGGGCTCCTTCCCCAAGAGTTCGGGCTCTCTGGCGGGCTCCGAGAAATTCTTCCCCGCGCGGGAAAAGCTGCCCGTGCCGCCCGTCAAGCCCAGAACCACCACCAATCTCCTGGGCGAGGAGATCGTGCCGCCCGCGCCCGGGCAGGAAGCCCAGGGCCCCCGCAGCGGAGGCTCCTCGGCCACGGAGATCGAGCCCGGCAGCAGCGAAAGCATCCTGCGTCCGGAAGAGGCGGCGGGCGCTCAGCGCCAGGGCCGCGTGCGCGAACGGGCGCTGGAAGGCGAGGACGTGCCCTTCGAGCCGCAGCCGAGGCCGCGCCAGATCCGCCGGCCCAGAATGCCCATCGTCATTCCCGACATGGACGAAGAACCCGCGGAGCCCATGCCCGAGTACAAGGCGCCGAGTCCCTTCGGGCCCAGAGGCGCTCAGCCCGCTCAGCCCGCACAGCCCGAAAGCGCGCCCGCGGAAGAACCCGCGGCGCCTGCCGCTGAACCCGCGGCCGAGCCCGCTTCGCCCATGCCCCCGGCCACTCTGCCGGGCGGCCGTCCCAGCCCCTTCGGACCGCGTCCCTCCGTGCAGGAGGAGGCGGCGCCCTCGGGACCCGTGCTTCCCGGCGGCCGGCCTTCGCCCTTCGGGCCCAGAGCCGCTCAGCCCGCCCAGCCTGAAAGCGCGCCCGCGGCGGAACCCGCGGCCCCTGCCGCCGAACCCGCGGCTCCCGCTTCGCCAGAACCTTCCGCCACTCTGCCGGGCGGCCGTCCCAGTCCCTTCGGGCCGCGCGGCGGTCAGTAGAAAAGCAGTTTTCGCCGGAAGAGCGGCCCCGTCTCCTCTTCCGGCCGTTTCCCGGCCCGCGGCCCCAACGGGCTCCGGGCCGCCAGGCCCGAATCTTTCGGGCAGGCACTCAGGCCCGTTCCCGCTGCATCGCCAGGGTCTGAAGGCCCCAAACCGCAAACCGGCAGCCCAGCCTCAGAACCGGGCGCCAGGGAGTTCGTCATGGCAGATGTCACCGTCACCGAATTTCTTCTTCTGCATCAGAAACGTTCTCCGAATGCCACGGGCAAGTTCACGGGTCTGCTCTACGACCTCATCCTTTCAGGCAAATCCATTGCCCGCCGCATTTCCCGGGCTGGCCTGCTGGACATCCTCGGCGGCACGGGCGTGGTGAATGTCCAGGGCGAGGCCGTCCAGAAGATAGATGACATCGCCAACCGCATCCTCATCTACCGCATGGAGCGCTGCGGCGCCATGTGCGCCATGTCCAGCGAGGAAAATCCCGACCTCATCCGCGTGGGGCCGGAATTCCCGCGCGGCGACTACATCATGATCTTCGATCCCCTGGACGGCTCCTCCAACATGGACGTGAACGTCAACATCGGGACCATCTTCTCCATCTACCGCCGTCCTCAGGGCAGGACGGGCGAAGTGACCCTGGACGAAGTCCTGCGCTGCGGCACCAACCAGGTGGCAGCCGGCTACTTCCTCTACGGTCCCTCCACCATGCTGGTGCTTTCCACCGGCGCCGGCGTCCACGGCTTCACCCTGGACCCGGGCGTGGGCGAGTTCCTCCTCTCGCATCCCAACATGACCATTCCGGAGCAGGGCTGGATCTATTCCTGCAACGAAGGCTACCGTCAGCGCTGGGACAGGACCACCGTGGAGGCCGTGGAATACTTCCACAAGGCGCCCTCCACCAAGGGCTGCGCCTACTCCTCCCGCTATGTGGGCTCTCTGGTGGCGGACTTCCACCGCACCCTCATCTACGGCGGCATCTACATGTACCCGCGTTACGACAGCCGGCCCCAGGGCAAGCTGCGCCTCATGTGCGAAGCCAATCCCTTGGCCTTCCTGGCCGAACAGGCCGGCGGCGCTGCCTCCGACGGCCGTGGCCGCATTCTTGAGCGCCAGCCCGACGCCCTGCACTGCCGCACGCCTCTCTTCATCGGTTCCAAAAAGGACGTGGCGGCCGTGGAAGAGATCTACGCCCGCAGCGAGGGCTGATCCGGCCCCATGCTCGTTCTCGGCATAGAGACATCCTGCGACGAAACCGGCCTGGCTCTGGTGCGCGACGGCGTCCTCCTGGACGCGGTCCTCGCCAGCCAGGCCGAAATCCATGCCCTCTTCGGCGGCGTGGTGCCGGAGCTCGCGAGCCGGGAACACCTGCGCTTTCTGGGCCCGCTCCTGGACATCCTCCTGGCCCGCAGCTCCCTGAAACCCGGGGATCTGGACGCGGTGGCCGTGGCCCGGGGCCCCGGCCTGCTGGGCTGTCTGCTCACGGGCGTGTCCTTTGCCAAGGGGCTCTGTCTCGGGACCGGGGCGAAGCTTGTCGGCGTCAACCACCTCACGGCGCACCTGCTCGTCTGCGGTCTCGCCCGGGAGCTCCGCTTTCCGGCCCTGGGTCTGCTCGTCTCCGGGGGCCACACCAGCCTGTACCGCCTGGAAAGTCCAGTCCGGATCCTGCCCCTGGGTCGCACCCTGGACGACGCGGCGGGCGAGGCCTTTGACAAGGGCGGCAAAATCCTGGGGCTTCCCTATCCGGCGGGCCGGCTCATGGATCGCCTGGCCAGGCGGGGCAGGGCTGACCCGCGTCTTTTCCCCAGACCCTATCTGGACAACGACAATCTGGACTTCAGCTTCAGCGGCCTGAAAACCGCCCTGGCTCTCCGTGTCCGGGAGCGTTTTCCTCAGGGAAACCCGGTTTCCGGAAGTCCGGAGGAGGCCTCTCAGGAGCTCTGCGACTGCTGCGCCTCCTTCAACCTGGCCGTGGTGGAAACGCTGCTGGCCAAGGTCCGCCGGGCCCTGGACCGCATGCCGGACATCCGCGTCCTCATGGCGGCGGGGGGCGTGGCCGCCAACACCCTGCTGCGCGGGCGTCTGGCCGGACTCATGGCCGGCCGGCACGGGGAACTGCTCATGCCGGATCCCGCGCACTGCACGGACAACGCCGCCATGATAGCCTACGCCGGCTGGCTTCTGGCCGCGCGCGGCTTCACGCACGATCTCTCCCTGGAGGCCGTGCCCAGGGGCCGGGCCGTGCCGGAGGACTGGTCGAGGTCCGCCGCTCCCTGAAATGCCCGGCAATGCCGGAAGCTTGGCAGGCGCTGTCCCGCCCCGCAGCGAGGCTGGGAGTCCTTGACAAGAGCAGTGGCGGCAAATATCACAGGAACGAGACTGCCCGTGAGGCAGGCCGGGGCTCCGCCCCGGTGAAGTCCCGAAACAAGGAGAATTCCCATGGCTGAACAGATCACCGATTCCGCGTTTGAAGAGTCCGTGCTGAAAGCTGACCTTCCTGTCCTGGTGGATTTCTGGGCGCCCTGGTGCGGACCCTGCCGTGCCGTGGGCCCGGTTGTGGACAAGCTCAGCAAGGAATTTGAGGGCCGCATGCATGTCTACAAGATGAATGTGGACGAAAACCCGGCGACCCCCGCCAAGTATTCCATCCGCGCCATTCCCACCCTCATTCTTTTCCGGAACGGCGAGGTGCTCAGCCAGCAGACCGGCGCGCTCCCCGAGCCCACCCTGCGCAAGCTCATGGAGTCCGCGCTCTAGAACCCGGCGGAAGCGGCCTTTCCCGCGAGGACGGTGTATGAAACAGTATGACGCAGCGGTCATCGGCGCCGGTCCCGCCGGCGTCACGGCGGCCATGTATCTGGTGCGTTCGGGCTGTTCCGTGGTGCTTCTGGAATCCCTCACCGTGGGCGGCCAGGTGCTCCTGACGGACGCTCTGGAGAATTATCCGGGCCATCCGAAGGGCATCAAGGGCTGGGAACTGGCCGATCTCTTCGCGGCCCATCTGGAGGGTCTCGAGCTTGACCGGCGCGCCTGCGCCGTGCGGAGCATCGAGGGGAGCGGCGGCGACTTCGTGCTCGGGACGGACGAGGGACCGCTGCACGCGAAAACGGTCATCGTCTGCTCCGGCGCGGCCCACAGGCCCCTGGGTCTTGAGGACGAAAGCCGTCTGACGGGCAGGGGGGTCTCCTACTGCGCCATCTGTGACGGCAATTTCTTCCGCGGCCGTCCCGTGGCCGTGGTGGGCGGCGGCAACTCCGCCCTGGAAGAGGCCCTCTACCTCTCCAGAATTGTCTCAAAGCTCTATCTCATCCACCGCCGGGATCAGTTCCGGGGCGCCGAGATCTACGCGAAGCGCGTGCTCGCCACCGAAAACATCGAGCCCGTGCTCTGCGCCACGGTGCAGAGCCTGCACGGCGAAGACGAGCTCACCGGCGTCACGGTGCGGGACACGAGAAGCGGCGCCACCCGCGATCTGCAGGTGGACGGTCTCTTCATTTTTGTGGGCATGCAGCCCAATACCGCCTTTGTGCCTGAAAGCGTTCAGACGGACAGAGGCTTCATCGTGACGGACACGGAGATGCGCAGTTCCGTGCCCGGACTCTTTGCCGCCGGCGATGTGCGCGCAAAACTTTGCCGGCAGGTCGTCACTGCCGCAGGGGACGGCGCCACCGCGGCGCAGGCTGCCTTCCTCTTCCTGGAACAGCTCCATGGCTAAACATCTGCTCGGGACTCTGGTCCTGCTCTTCTCGCTGACCTGTCTTGCCGGCTGCGGCATCATCGACATGATCTATCTGCCGCCGGCCGAGGACACCGCCGAGGAAATCTTCGAGGCCGCCAACGACTCCATGGCGGAGAAGAACTATGTGCGGGCCGTGGAGCTCTACAACAAGCTCCGCGACGCCTACCCCTTCAGCCCCTTCACCGTGGACGCCGAACTGGCTCTGGCCGACGCCTACTTCCTCGATGAGGACTACCATCTGGCCTCCGAGGCCTACAAGGACTTTGAGTCCCTGCATCCCCGCCATCAGGCCATCGAGTATGTGCTCTACCAGACGGGCGTCTCCATGCAGAAGCAGTTCCGCTCCATTGACCGGCCCACCACGGAACTGCAGGAAGCCTGCGCCTACTACCAGCGCCTCATCGACCAGTATCCCTCCTCCAAGTACATCCAGGCTGCCAGGGAGCGCATCCTCGAGTGCCGCCGTTTCATGGCGGAGCATGAGCTCTACATCGGCGACATGTTCTGGCACATGAAGAAGTACGGTCCGGCCTGGCACCGCTACACCTATGTGGCCGAGAACTACAAGGATGTGCCGGATGTCATGGAACTCGCCGCCGGCAAGGCCGTGGCCTCCTACAGCCTCTACCTCAAGGAGAGCAACGAGGAACGCCGCGAGGCCAGGGAAGGCAGCTGGAAGGACTGGTTCCGCTGGCTCTGATCTGAGAGCGGAAGACATGGAAAGAGGGGGCGAAAGCCCCCTCTTTCCGTCAGGATCTCCGAAAGGGAGACGGACATGCTCCGCGGGGCCCCGCCGGGGGATCCGGCTCCCGGTCCCGCGGGGAAGCGTCCGTGAAAAGGAGCCTAGCGGCCGGCGTTTTCGAGCACGTAGATGATGGCCAGGAAGAGCACCAGGGTCTGGAGGAGCATGAGCCCGCCGATCCAGCTGATGATGGACCACTTGAGACCGTCGATCTTCTTTTTGACAAAGGTGACGGCCTCCGTGTTCCATTCCACGTTTTCATAGAGATGAACCACCTCGCGCTTTTCGTCCAGGCGGCTCACGTTGCGGGCCAGGAAAAAGTAGGCTGCCGCCATGACGACGACGGCGGCGGCAAGTATCCAGACTATCATTGAGAGTTTCCTTCCTCGGGGGATCGGGGAGCGGGGGAGGGGGCTTCCTCTTCGGAGCGTACGCCGGCCTGACGCAGCAGCGCCGTCCAGAGCTCGGCGAGTCCCTGACGGGAGGAGGCCGAGGTCACGATGGGCTTCGTTCCCGCGAGCTTCGTCCACTCGGCAAGACGGGCGCCGATTTCCTTCTGACGGCATTTGTCGGCCTTGGTGAGAACAGGGAGCACCGGGAGGCCGAGACCGCGGGCGTAGGCCAGAAGATTGAGATCCAGGGCCTGGGGCGGCAGGCGGCCGTCTATGAGCATGACCAGGCCTTTCAGCTGGCGGCAGTCCCTGAGATAGCTCTCAAGGAGTCGGGCCCATTTTTCCCGCTCCGCGTGGCTGGATCTGGCGTAGCCGTAGCCCGGCAGGTCCACAAGACAGAAATTCCAGGGAGAGACGCGGTAATAATTGACGGAGCGGGTCTTGCCGGGGGTGGAGCTCACCTTGGCGAGCCTGCGGCGGCCCGCCAGGGCGTTGATGAGGGAAGATTTGCCCACATTGGAGCGGCCGGCCAGGGCAAGCTGGGGGAGCGTGTCCCGCGACAGCTGGTCGACGGTGTAGGCGGTGGTTTCCAGAATGAGTTCGGGAACTGGCATGTGAAAAATCCTTGGCGTCACGTCTTGTCAGGCGTTCTTTCCGGGGTGTCAGTCTGACAGAAAAGCAGGGCTCTGGAAAGAGCGGCTGAAGGAGCGCGCCTCCAGGGGAGGAAAAGCGGGAGGGGCTTCGGCATTTCGCAGAGGGACGCCTGAGACTGCCGAAGCGGTCCTCTTTTCGGCACTCCCCGGGGCATCCCCCTCAGGCATCGCCGGGCGCGCCGCGGCGGCAGCCGTTCCGGCCGGGCTCTCCGGCCTGTGAGACAGGGGAAACGGTCCCCTGGCGCTCTTCCGTCTCCGTCATTGATGCGGCGGGGCCTTTTTCCTTCCGCTTGACAGGGGTGCCCAATCGGGTATTCTATCTGACTGCCATTTTGAGGCAAATCATTCTTCCCTCCGGAAAGAGTGCAGTACATTTTCAAGGAGACCACCGATGTATTCCACCACGGACTTCCGCAAAGGCCTGAAAATCGAGGTTGACGGCACCCCCTTTGAAATCATCGATTTCCAGCATTTCAAACCCGGCAAGGGCGGCGCCATGGTCCGCACCAAGCTGCGCAACATCCTCACGGGCCGCGTGCAGGACATCACCTTCCGCAGCGGCGACAAGGTGGGCCGTCCGGACCTGGAAACCCGTGACATGCAGTACCTCTACAAAGAGGGCGACGATCTCATTTTCATGGACATGACCACCTACGAGCAGATGCCCATGCCCGCCGCCGCCACGGGCGGGAAGTCCAGCTATCTCAAGGACGGCCAGCAGTGCCGGGTGCTCCTCTACAAGGGCAATCCCCTGGACATCGACATTCCCGCCTCCATCGTGCTGGAAGTCACTGAGACCGAGCCCGGCGCCAAGGGCGACACCGTGAGCAATGTGACCAAGGCCGCCACTCTGGAATCCGGCGCGGTCATCCAGGTGCCCCTCTTTGTCAATGTGGGCGATCACGTCAAGGTGAACACGACGACCAACGAATACCTCGGACGCGAGTAGGCATGGCGGGCGGTCCCGATTTCAGAGAGCGGCCCGGGGGGTTCTGGCTGCGGGAGCTCTGCGGCCTCTTCCTCCTCTTTTCCATGCTGCTGCTCATTCTGAGCCTCCTGAGCTACAGTTCAGCCGATCCGAGCCTCAACCACGCCATGAGCCGTGGCAAGGTGGCCAACCTCGGTGGTCTCCTCGGCGCGTACACGGCCGGATTTCTGAACGATCTCTTTGGATCGGGGGCCCTTGTCCTGCCCGTGATGCTGGGCGGCGTGGCCATCGGCTGCCTCACCCGGAAACTTTCCCTGACCTGGTGGCGCTGGCTCGGCTGCGCCATGCTGGGTCTCTGGGCCCTGGTCTTCGCCGCGGGCCTGGACATCAGCGTGGGCGAACTCTCCGGCGGCGGCATGCTGGGCAGCGTCATTGCCCAGGCCTCCAGAAGGCTCCTGTCGCCCTTCGGGGCCATCCTTTTCTGGCTCTTTTTCTTTCTGGCTGGTCTCCAGCTCTTTCTGGATGTCTCCTGGAGGAACATGGGCCGCGGCCTCATCGCCGCGCTCTCCAGCGTCCCCGTGCGGGAGACGGCGGGAGCCGTACGGTCCTTTTTCAGACGCCGTCTGCGCCGGGAAGGCGACCCTGAGGACCAGGAAGAGGACGGGGCGGAAGCCCCGGGCCTTCTGGACAGGCTCCTGCGCCGCGTGCCTTTTCTGAGGCGCACGGGAACCGGGATGGACGGGGACGAAACTCCGGCGGAAGGAGATGCCGGGGAGAAGGCGGCGAAGCCCGTCCGGAAGCGCCGCCGCACCAGAGCCGTCCGTCTGGGCGAAGAGGACATTCCCTTTGCCAGCAGCGATGACGGGGACGTGCCGGCGGACAGATCCTACGCTGACCAGTACGGCGCCAAAACGCTTCTTCCGGACGGGGACGAGCCGGAGGAAAGGGCCCCGCGGGAGCCCAGAGCCCCCAGGAACCGGGCGAAGCCTCCCAGAGGCGGCATGCCTCTGCTGGATCTTCTGCCCGAGGAGGAGCGTCAGGGCGATCCTGCGGCAGGAACGGATCCCGCAGGGGAAAAGGAAGCCGGCGAGGGAGAGGACGGAACCTTCCCCGCGGAGACCGGCGCCGCCTCTTCGGGCACACAGGATCCGCCCGCGGACGAAAACGATCCCTCGGCCGAAGAACGCGCCTTTCTCCTGGGCGGCACGGACGGGGATCTTTCCGGAGCGACGGAGGAAGATCCCGGACCCCAGGCCGGAAACGGCGCGCCGCGGGCACCCCGGGAAAGAAAGGGCGGAGCGGATCTGAGATCCGGCGCTTCCGGAAGAGGGAACAGAGCTTCCGGATCCGGGGAAAAGGAGAGGCCCTCTCAGCCCTCCGAAGGCTCACAGCTTCCGCCTCTGTCCCTGCTCTGCCGGCCCGAGCCCGGCGACGACGCCGCGGAGGAGGAGGGCGAGGACTGCTCCGAGGCCCTCATGTCCTGCCTCTCCGATTTTCATATCCAGGCGGAGCTCGTGCAGGTGATACGGGGCCCCGTGGTCACCACCTACATGCTGCTTCCCGCGCGGGGCGTCCCCGTGCGGGTCTTCACGAGCCACACGGAAGACATCGCCCGGGCCCTCTGGACGGTCTCCGTCTTCATTCAGGCTCCGGTGCCCCACACGAACACGGTGGGCATCGTCATTCCCAACAAAAAGCGCAGTCTGGTGAACTTCCGGGAAATCGCGGAATCCGAAGCCTTCCGGGAGACGGACGCGGCGCTTCCGGTGATTGTGGGCAGGGACACGACGGGCAGACCCTTTGTGGCGGATCTGGCTCTCATGCCCCATCTCCTCGTGGCCGGCGCCACCGGACAGGGCAAGAGCGTCTGTCTCAACGCCCTGCTCACGAGTCTTCTGCTCAGGCGCGGTCCCGACGAGCTCAAGCTGCTCCTGGTGGATCCCAAGCGTGTGGAAATGAGCCTCTATGAGAACGAGCCGCACCTGATCCACCCCGTGGTCAAGGAAGTGAGCGACGCGGCGAGCGCGCTGCTCTGGGCCCTGCAGGAGATGCAGCAGCGCCTGCATCAGATAGAACGGCTCAATGTCCGCAACATCGCCGGCTACAACGCCCTGCTCGCGTCCTACGGGGACAGGATCCCGCCGGAATTCTCCGACTGCAGGCCCATGCCCTACATCGTCATCGTCATTGACGAGCTGGCGGACCTCATGATGCAGGCCAAGAAGGACGTAGAGCCCGCCCTGGCGCGGCTGGCCCAGATGGCCAGGGCCTGCGGCATCCACCTCATCATCGCGACGCAGCGGCCCAGCGTGGACGTGGTGACGGGACTCATCAAGGCCAATTTCCCCTGCCGCATCTGTTTCCGCGTCTCCTCGCAGCAGGACTCCAGGACGACGCTGGGCCTGTCCGGCGCGGAAAAGCTCCTGGGCAAGGGCGACATGTTTTATGTCCCCAACGGCGGCACCATGATCCGTCTGCACGGCCCCTTCCTGCGGGAGGAAGAGGTGCAGAGCGTGGTGGGCTTCTGGAAGAAGCGGGGACGTCCCACCTACGAACTGGACTTTGCTTCCTGGAACGGGGGCAAACCCGAGGAACCCGGCGGCCGCCGCGGCGCCCTCCTCGACGACGATGATCCTCTCTACCTGGAAGTGCTCGAATTCATAAAGGAAACAGGGCAGGTTTCCACTTCGCTCCTGCAGCGCCGCTTCAAAATCGGCTACAACAAGGCCGCCCGCTACATGGAGAGACTGGACGCGGAAGGCCTCGTGGGCCCCTCGCCCGCGCCCGGCAAGCCGAGGCCCGTCATCGGCCTCTGAGCGCCCCTTTTTCCTGCTGACTCATATCCGGAGGGCCGGACCTGCTCCGGCGCTGTGCCATGCTGAAGATTTTTTCCCGTCTTTTCGCTCTCCTGCTTGCTGCCGCCCTGGCCGCGCCCGCGCAGGCGGCCGGTCTCGTCGAGACCATGCGGGATCGCTACGCCGCCGCCGGGTCCTTCAAGGCGGCCTTCACCCAGAACCTGACCCACAAGGAAAGCGGCCAGAAGGAAACCCGGGAAGGGTCCCTGCAGTTCAAAAAGCCGCTGCTCATCCGCTGGGAAACAAAGGAGCCCGCTGCGGAGACCCTGGTGGTCAACGAGAAGGAAATCTGGGATCATATTCCTGAAGAAAACGTGGCCTACCGCTATCCCAGGGAACTCGTGGAAGACTCCCGCTCCCTCATTCAGGTGGTCACGGGTCAGGCTCTGCTTTCCAAGGACTTTGACGTGAAGGATGCCGGCACGGAGAAGGGCCTGAGCGTCCTTCAGCTCTATCCCAGGGAGCCCGTGCCTCAGCTCGTGGAAGCGAGACTCTATGTGGACCCCGTCAAGGGCTTCATCCAGCGGGCCGTCATCACGGACTTCTACGGCAACGAAAACGACGTGCGCTTCACTTCCTTCACCCCGGACGCGGACATCCCGTCCAGAGTCTTCCGCTTCACGCCGCCCAAGGGCACGGACGTGGAAGACCGGGTGGAAAAACCGGCCATCGAAGGCAGAAATCTTTTCTGAGTCTGCCCGCCTCCTCAGGGCGGTCAGCGGCAAAAAAGGAGGGCGTTCCGGGGTCAGTCCGGGACGCCCTCTTCTGGTGC
>CAZFTQ010000019.1:0-3815 GCA_964522365.1 uncultured Desulfovibrio sp.
ACCGACCTTCACCGCCCTTCTTCCCCGGAGAACGCGACTCATGCCACCCAGGAAAAACCCTCTCCTGAATCTTCTTTCAGAGCCTGTCTCACCGGCCCCTTCCCCGGCCAGCGAGAACACGGAAGACAGTCCGCGTCCTTCCGCCTCTTCAGGGGCAGGCCCTGCTCCCGCAGCGGAGGCAGAGCCGAAGGATCCCGTTCAGGAGCAGATGGACGCGCTGGTCCGGCTGCTCGAATACCACAACCGTCTCTACCACACCTTGGACGCGCCCGAGATCTCTGACGAAGAGTACGACGCGCTCTTCGCCCAGCTCGTGGACCTGGAGCAGAAGCACCCCGAATTCAGGTCGCCCCATTCACCCACTCTGCGCGTGGGCGGAGGTCTGCTTCCCGGGCTCACGGTCAGGCGCCATACCGAGCGCATGTACGGGCTGGAAGACGTCTTCAGTTTTGAAGAGTGGCGGGGCTTTGCGCAGCGCATGCTCCGGGCGCTCCCCGAGACGCCGCTGGAGTTCTGGTGCGATCCCAAGCTGGACGGCTTGGCCCTCGAGCTCGTCTACGTGAACGGTCTTCTGCAGGACGCCATCACCCGCGGCAACGGCGAGGAAGGGGAGGTGGTCTTCGAGCAGGCCCGCACCATCCGTACCGTGCCGCTGCGCCTGGAGGGGCCGGGTCCCTTCCCGCCCCGTCTCGAAGTGCGCGGCGAAGTGGTCATCTTCAAGGACGACTTTGCCGCCCTCAACCAGCGCCGCGCGAGCCTGAACCAGAAGCTCTTCGCCAATCCCCGCAACGCCGCCGCCGGCAGTCTCCGCCAGCTGGATCTCGCGCAGACCCGCAGCATTCCTCTCACCTTCCTGGCCTACAGCCTGGGCGCCGCCGACTGGGGCGACCTTGCGGCCCCGGAGACCCACGCCGATCTCATGGCGCGCCTGCGATCTTATGGTTTTGCCGCCCCGCCCGGCGGAGCCGTCTGCCGGGGGCTCGACGAGGTGGAAGCCTATGTGGAGGGCGTCCGGGAAAAGCGGGCCGATTATCCCATGCAGACGGACGGCGCCGTGGCCAAGGTGAACGATCTGGCCGCCCAGCGGGCCCTGGGCTTCACGGCCCGCGCCCCGCGCTTCGCCGTGGCCTTCAAGTTTCCGGCCGAGCAGGCGCAGACCGTCCTGCGGGACATCGAGGTGCAGGTGGGCCGCACGGGGGTGCTCACCCCGGTGGCGAAGCTCGAGCCGGTGCAGGTGGGCGGCGTCGTGGTCTCCAGCGCCACCCTGCACAACGAGGACGAGGTCAGGGCCAAAGACCTGCGCCTGGGGGACACGGTCGTCGTGCAGCGGGCGGGCGACGTCATCCCCGAAGTGGTCCGGGTTGTCCTCGAAAAGCGCCCGGCCGATGCCAGACCCTGGGTCTTCCCCACGGTCTGCCCGGCCTGCGGCGAGCCCGTGCACCGGGAAGAGGGGCAGGCCGCCTGGGTCTGCGACAACATTTCCTGCCCGGCCGTGCGCCTGCGCTCCCTCATCCACTTCGTCTCGCCCGCGGGTCTCGACATCCAGGGCATCGGCAGCCAGTGGATTGAGCAGCTTGTGACCTCGGGCCGGGTGAAGAGTCCCGCGGACCTCTTCACCCTGCGGACGGACGAGCTGCTGGGCTATGAACGCATGGGCAGAGTGCTGGCGGAAAAGTTCACCGAGACCCTGGCCGCGGCCCGTCAGGAGGCCACCCTGGCCCGTTTCATCAGCGCACTCGGCATCCACCATGTGGGCGAGCAGGCGGCCCGTTTGCTTGCCGGGCGTTTTGCTGATATGGACTCTTTCTCCCGGGCCAGCGAGGAGGAACTCACCGCTCTTCCCGGCGTGGGCGCCAAGATGGCGGAATCCATCCGCAGTTTCTTCGCGGGTCACGCCAACCGGGAGATGCTGGAGGAGTTCCGGAGGCTTGGGCTCTGGCCGAAAGCCGCCCCGGCGCCCGCCGCGGACACGGGTCCTCTCCAGGGGCAGCGCGTGCTTTTCACCGGCACGCTGTCCATGCCGAGATCCGAGGCGCAGCGCCTGGCCGAAGCGGCCGGCGCCGTCATCGCGGGCTCCGTCTCCCGCAAGCTGAACCTGCTGGTCGTCGGGGAGAATCCGGGCTCAAAACTCGAGAAAGCCAGGGCGCTGGGCGTGCGGGTTCTGGACGAAGCCGCCTTCCTGGCTCTGGTCCGTTCCGCGGAGCAGGCCTGAGGTCCGGCCTGGCCCGTCCTATCTCAAGGAGACTAGCTATGGGTGTACCTGTTATCGTTGTGGGCGCCGGCGGGCGCATGGGCAAAACCATCTGCGGCCTCGTGCTGGACAATCCCGGCATGGAACTCTGCGGCATGGTGGAGCGCACGGAATATCAGCCCACGGTGGCGCCCGTGAACTGCGTGGTGTCCGACGACTTTGAGTCCGTGGCTTCCGCCTGCCCGGCCGATTCCGTGGTCATTGACTTTTCCAATCCCGAGGCCAGCCTCCATTCCGCCCAGGTGGCCGCCAGACTGGGCATCGCCCTCGTCATCGGCACCACGGGCTTTGACGCCGGTCAGCTGGAAACCCTGCGCGGCTGCGCCAGAAAGACCCGCATTTTCTGGTCGCCCAACATGAGCGTGGGCGTGAGCGTGTTGCAGAAGATTCTGCCCGAGCTCACCAGAGCCCTGGGTCCGGACTACGATGTGGACATCGCGGAAATCCACCACAACAAAAAGAAGGATTCCCCCAGCGGCACGGCCCTGCGCCTCGGCGAATGCATCGCCGAAGCCAGGGGCTGGAATCTTGACGAGGTGCGCAGAAGCGGCCGCGACGGCATCATCGGCCCGAGACCCGGCGAGGAAATAGGCATCATGGCCCTGCGCGGCGGCGATGTGGTGGGCGTGCACACGGTCTATTTCATGGGTCCCGGCGAGTGCATCGAAGTCACCCACCGCGCCGAGTCCAGAACCAATTTCGCCCGCGGCGCCCTGCGCGCCGGCATGTGGCTCAGGGATCAGGAACCGGGCCGGCTCTACACCATGAAGGATCTTTTCAGTTAGCGGTCCTGCGCTCCGGAGAGTCTGAAGGAGGCGGGCCCGGACAGGGCCGGCTCCGCAGGCAGACCCGATCTGAAAAAAATTTGAAAGGCCGGCTTTTCCCGAGGCGTTTCGGGGAAAGCCGGCCGGTTTTTTTCATGCCGTGGAGCCCCTGCCTTTCGGGCGGGGAGAATTCTGTCAGGCCTTCCCGATGCCGCGGCCCTGCGAAGGGTTTTCTCCAGGGAAAGGCCTGTCCCCCGGGCCGGGGGAAAATGCGCCTGAAACACCGGGAAAGCTTTTTCGTGCGCTGGGGCGCGGCCTTTCAGGGCGCGGGGAAGAGTGTGCCTGCGGGAAGGCCCCGGTCTGTCCGGCAGGGCGGTCACCGTCAGAATTTCCGCCTTTTCCGCTTCCGGACAGCCGGAGGCGTGAGGGGAATCGCCGCGTGCTCTGCCAAACAGCCGCCGCTTCAGGCAGCGGCTGAGGATGCTCCCGGCGGCAGTTTCCGCGCGCGGAGCCGGCAGGCGCTTTCAGCTTCTAGAAGGGCAGGCGGAAATCGTCCTGATCCCCGGGGAGACCCTTGTCGTCCGGGCCGGCGGGGTCCCCCATGCCGTCGGACCAGACGGTCCCCGTTCGGGAGCATGTAGCCGCCGGCGCCGTCAGACCAGACGTGACCGCCGTCGGGGAGCATGTAGCCGCCCGCGCCGTCGGACCAGACATGGTCTCCGTTGGGCAGCGTGTAGCCTCCGGCGCCGTCAGACCAGACATGATCGCCGTTGGGCAGAATATAGCCGCTGTCTCCGGCG
>CAZFTQ010000019.1:3915-27659 GCA_964522365.1 uncultured Desulfovibrio sp.
GCCGTCAGACCAGACATGATCGCCGTTGGGCAGAATATAGCCGCTGTCTCCGGCGGCGAGGGCCGTCCCGGCCGGAAGGCTCAGGAGCAGCATGAGGCAGAAGACGGAAAGCAGCGTGCGCGTTCCTCTCGGCATGGCGGTTTTCCTTCGGGGGCGGGACCCCCGGGTCTTTTTCCCCGCGGGAGATGTCCTGCCGGCGGGGGTTCGGCTGAAGAAATTTCCGGTGCACCGTCAGGCGCGGGGATCGGTCCCGTTGCGTCCTCGCGGGGCCTGCGCTTTTCAGGTTCCGCTCTCCCGGATGTCCGCCCGCAGGCGCAGACCCTCCCTGGTGAGAGCGATGCTGAGACCTCCGGGCAGCTGGAAGGTCCCGGGATATCTGCCCTGGAGGAAGGCCTCGTCCAGCTGAAAGAGCGTGGCCGCTCTGGCCTGCCCCTCGGCGCCCTCCCGGACCAGCTGCCGGATGGCCGCGAGATAGAGTCTGAGCCTGAGGGCTTTGGGCAGTCCGGAAAGCCTGTCTCCGGGGATGAACAGAGTGATCCTGCCGTCTTCCCGCCGTACGGGGCATTTTTCGAGCACGGCGTCGGTGGTCTCGGCGAAGAAGGCCGCGTCGATCCTGGCGAGTTTCGCAAGATCCCCCAGCGCCCGGTCGAGGCCGGGATTTTCCGCCCGCAGTCCCGGGAGAAGTTCGTGGCGGAGGCGGTTGCGGGCGAAGCGTCTGTCCGCGTTGCTGGGATCTTCGCAGTGAGGCATGCCGAGCTCGGCCAGAATCTCCCGCAGAAGGGCCGGGGAGAGATCCAGCAGCGGTCGGAGAACCCTGCGCCTGTCGTCCTTTTCGGGCATGCCCCCCAGGCCCGGCCAGCCCGTGCCTCGCAGGAGCCTGAGCAGAATGTCCTCGCTCAGGTCCCCGGCGTGGTGGCCCAGAAGAATGTACGCGGCTCCCAGTTCCTCCCTGAGCCGGGCAAGAGCGCCGTGTCTGGCCTTTCTGGCCCGCTCCTCCAGAGCGGGGCCCGCGGGATCCAGACGCAGGGGCAGGCAGTGCGAAGGGAGATTCAGCAGCTTCCCGAGCGCCGCCACGAACTCCGCTTCCGCGCGGCTTTCCGGCCTGAGGCCGTGATCGCAGACCGCCAGGTGCAGGGAAAGGGAGAGGCTGTCTCTGAGAAGGGCCGTGAGACAGACGAGGGCCGTGGAATCCGCGCCCCCGGAAACCGCCAGAAGCAGGCGATCGCCCCGCCGCACGCCCAGTCTTTTCAGGGTGTTTTCCAGGGTCAGGGCCGTTCTGAAAGCGCGCGGGGGCGCCTGCCGCAGAGAGGGAAAGGCAGGCGGCAGACTGTCAGCGCCCGGGACGCCCGGCGCCGCCCGGTCTTCCGGCATCGGGAGATCTCCTTTTCTGTCGGGACTTTTTCCGAGGCTTCGAGAAGGCCCGTCAGGCCTCGACGCCCGCTTCGGCCAGAAGCTCGTGCAGGCGGCGGATGAGCCAGGCCGTCTGGGTTTCATCGGCCCAGGCGATGCAGGAGCAGCGCAGGCGGTTTCTGGCCCGGATGAGGAGCTCCATGCGCACGCTCTCCTCCGAGACGTCCACGGCCGCCGAGTGGGGCGCGCAGTCCCTGTGTTCCCGCTGGAGGGGCGAGCAGACTTCCGGGGGGAGCGTCAGCCAGTAGAGGTGGTCGATGGAGGCCTTGCAGCCCTCCGCCGTGAGGAGTTCTTCCAGGGCCGCCGTTTCTTCCGGCCGCAGTTCCGTCAGGACGTACTCACGCATGGCATGCCTCCGGCCGGCGCGGGGCCGGTCTTGTTCTCGTCGGTCCGGCTGTCCGTCTGCTCCGCCGCGGCCCTGGCCGCGTGGGGACAGGAGGGGGCGGCGCCCGCGTAGTGGAAGGTCTCGTCCTGGGGATCCGGCGCGTGGCCTCCCCGGCTCGCGCTGTGGCCGTCCAGGTTGAAGACGCGCTGGATGGTCAGGATGTGGCGGCTGTGGGCCGCGCTGTCGCCTTCCTTGAGGAAGGTGATGGGGGCGTGGAGGAATTTTTTCGCGAGGGCCTGGCCCATGCTTTCCAGGGCGGCCCGGGTGTCCTCGTCCGAGCTGCCCAGACGCCTGAGCGTCCGGGCCACTTCCTCGGCGATGGCCTCCTGGCCCAGACGGACCAGCCGCTTGATGGTGGGCTGCACGTCCAGGCGTTCCAGCCAGTCCCGGAAGGAGGCCACTTCTTCGGCCACTATGCCTTCGGCCTTTATGGCTTCGCCCCGGCGGCTGGCGCGGTTTTCCTCCACCACTTCCTTGAGGTCGTCGATGTCGTAGAGATAGATGTTGTCCAGACCGTTGACGTCCGGGTCCACGTCCCTGGGCACGGCGATGTCGATGAAGAACATGGGCCTGTTGCGGCGGGCCTTGAGAACGCTTTTTATGTCCCCGGCGTGAATGATGGCCTCGGGAGCGCCGGTGGAGGTGATGACGATGTCCACCTCCCTGAGGGCCTCGGGGAATTTTTCAAAGGGCACGGCCCGGCCGCGGTAGAAGCCGGCCAGCTCTTCGGCCCGGGACAGGGTGCGGTTGGCCACGAGAATTTCCGAGATGCCGTTCTGCACCAGGTGGGTGGCCGCCAGTTCCGCCATTTCGCCCGCGCCAATGAGCATGGCCCTGTGGCCGCTCATGCTGCCGAAGATGCGCTTGGCGAGCTCCACGGCGGCGTAGCTGATGGAGACGGCGCTGGAGGCCACGGCGGTTTCCGTGCGCACGCGCTTGGCCACGGAAAAGGCCTTGTGGAGCAGATGGTTGAGGATGACGCCCGTGACGTTGCTGTCCGTGGCCTTGCGGAAGGCCTGCTTGAGCTGCCCCAGGATCTGCGGCTCGCCCAGCACCATGGAGTCCAGACTGGAGGCCACGGAGAAAAGATGGCGCACGGCCTCGTCGTTCCGGTAGGAATAGGTGTAGGGTTCCAGGTCGGCCACGCTGCTGTTTCTGGCAGCGGCCCAGGAGGTGAGCATCTGGCCGCGCACGTCGCCCGTGCCCATGGCCAGAAGTTCCACGCGGTTGCAGGTGGAGAGGATGAGGGCCTCGTGGACGCAGCCGCCCACGGGGAGGGCCCAGTTGTCGGGATCCGTCTGGTGCACGAGGGCGTAGCGCTCGCGCACGTCCACGGAGGCCGTGCGGTGGTTCAGACCGACGAGAACGATTTCGCAATCCATGGTCTCAGATCCTGGCAAAGGCGTGGTAGCTGCTGGTGAAAAGATTGACCACGACGATGGAGAAGAGGCTCAGGCAGAAGACCGCCACCATGAGCCGGGCGGGCTTGCGGCCGCGCCAGCCCCGGCTGAGCCGGCTGTAGAAGAGAAAGCCGAAGCAGGCCCAGATGAGGAGACTGATGAGTTCCTTGGGGTCCCCCGTCACCGTGTCGCCGTAGACGGGCCGGGCGTAGAGCAGGCCGCAGGCGATGCCCACCGTGAAGAGGGGAAAACCGGCCACCGTGGAGACGAAATTGATCCTGTCCAGGATGGCCAGAGCGGGAAAGTCCGAGAGAAAGGCCGGCAGCCTGCGCTTGTTCTTGATCCGGGTGTCCAGGGTCAGGAAGAGCAGGGCGGCCACGGCGGAGATGGCGATGAGGGCCAGGGCGATGAAGAGCGTGCCGATGTGCAGGGCGTAGAAAGGCGCGCTCAGAGTATCCGGCACGCGGACCACCACCTGCAGGGATCTGGCGGAGAAGGCGAAGAGAAAGAGCGCCAGGAGCGCCCCGAACAGGAGGGGCATTTCCTGGCGGAGCGTCACCCAGAGCACCAGACCGCAGAGCATGAGAAACCAGGCGAGCATCTGCAGGTAGGCCCCGAAGCTCAGGCCGCCGGCGGTCTGGCCGTGGAAGCCCATGATGAGAATGACGGTCTGCAGGATGAAGCCCGCGGCGGCCACGCAGGCCGCGACCCACTTGAGGGTGGGATTTTTCAGAATCATGGCCAGCATCCCGGCCACGCCGGCGAAGGCGTAGAAGGCCAGGGTGAAGAGCGTGGAGGACTCAGGGGAAAAGAGGGAGATCATGGGACATGCTCCGCAGGGGGATCCGGTGAGTTCAGGAACGGGCAGGAAGAGCCAGAAGGGAGGGGATGGCTCCGTGCAGTTCGGCAGGGAGCGTTTCCCGCAGAAAACCGGCGGCCGCGTTCAGGTCGCCGGCGGCGAGAGCTGATTCCAGTTCAGGCGAGGCCAGCCGCCGGAAGAGATCGCGGTTGGCGGAGGAGGGGGCGCCCAGGCCGAGGACCAGGGGGCGAAGGCGGCCCATGAGGCTCGCCAGAGGGGCTTTGGGGGCGAGCCAGGCGGAGAGTTCGTCTTTCCAGCGCCGGGCCAGGGCGGGACTTGCCCGGTCCGTGGAAAGGGCGGCGGTGAGGGAACCGTCCCGGGCCACCGCGGGCACATGGAAGTTCCCGGCCGGGGGATCGTCCGTGCAGTTGCAGAGGATTCTTCTCGCCCGGCAGAGGGCGGCCACCCGGGCGTTGAGGGCGTGGTCGCTGGAGCAGGTGAAGACCAGGGTCACGCCGTCCAGATGGGCCTCCCTGAAGGGCTCCCGGGAATGCCGGACCGAAAGGCCCATGGCCCGGGCCTCCTCGAGAAGTTTTTCGGCCTCCGCTGAGGGCGGAAGCGGATCGAGCACGAGGATGGAGGCGGGCCTCGCCGGCAGGAGGAAGGCCAGTTTGCGCTGGCCCACGCTGCCCAGGCCCAGGACAAGAACGGAAAAGTCCCGGAGACTCAGGAAAATGGGGTAGTACTGTGCGTCCAAGAGCGATCCGTCGCGCGGGCGGTGGCCGGAAAAAGCCATGGCGGAGCCGCTCTCCCCGGCTTGAGCCTCGGGAGGGCAGGCCGTCTGTCAGCCGGCAGTATGCCCTCTTGCCTCTTTTTTTGGAAGAGGGAGGCAGCGACAGGAAAGAACACTGCAGGAGCTTGGAAAAATTGCGGAATCGGCCTGAGAAAGGGAGAATTTCGCCGTGAAATGCGCAGAGAATTTCCGCGTCCGTGGCAGGGGACGCGCCGGACGGGGAGGGGAAGTTTTTTCTCTCTGCTCAGGGAGGCGCCCGCAGGTCCTGGAAAGCGGCTGCCTGCCCGATCGCGGCAGGCCGCAAGCGGCCGGAGGATCTCCGGATCCGCCCCGTTTTCCGTCGGCAGGCCCGGTGTCCGCCGGGCGTCAGATTTTCACGCCGTTTTTCTCCAGTTCCTTGATTTTCCGGAAGACCGTGCTGCGGTCAAGCCTGAGTTCCCGGGCCACGCCGGCGATGCTGCCGAAGCGCTGCATGGCGGCCCTGAGCAGGGCCGTTTCCATGTCCTTCATGATGTCTTTGTAGCTTCTGCCGTCAAAGGCGATTTCGGGGAAGGATCCCCGCCGGTCTTCCTGCCGCGGCTGCATCTTGGCCGCGAAGGGGAGGTGTTTCGGCTGGATGAGGGAGTCCTGGCAGGTGACGGCGAGGCCCTGCACCATGTTTTTCAGCTCGCGCACATTGCCCGGCCATTCGTAGCGCAGGCAGAGATCGTCCGCTTCCGGCGAAAACGCCATCCGCCGGCCGTACTTTCTGGCGTAGAAGTCCAGAAAGAGGTGGGACATGGGGAGGATGTCGTCCGGGCGCTCCCTGAGGGCCGGGATGTGGAGCACGGCGATTTTCAGCCGGTAGTAGAGGTCCCGCCGGAATTCGCCTTCGGCCACGGCCTTTTCCAGATCCTTGTTGGTGGCCGAAATGATGCGCACGTCCGGCCGGATGGGGGTCGTCGCGCCCACCCGCAGGATTTCGCCGTCCTGCAGGAAGCGCAGAAGCCTGGTCTGCATGGCCAGGGGAAGCTCGCCGATTTCGTCCAGAAAAACGGTCCCCCTGGCGGCGGCCTCGATGAGGCCTATCTTGCCGTGGCGGTTGGCGCCGGAAAAGGTGCCGCCCACATAGCCGAAAAGCTCGGTCTCGATGAGTCCGGGGGCGATGCTGCCGCAGTCCACCTTGATGAAGGGTCTGGCTTCCCGGCCGCTTTCCCGGTGGATGCGGCGGGCGAGCACATCCTTGCCCGAGCCCGTTTCCCCCAGCAGCAGGACGGGGGCGTCGGTGCGGGCGATGCTCCCCGTCTGGGCGTAGAGGATGCGCATGGCCTGGCTTTCGATGATTTCCGGCAGGGCGTCCGCCGTGGCCGAGGAATTGCTCAGCTTGAAGAAGACGTCCAGAAGCTCCTGCTGACTCTGGAGGCGGTTCTGGAGATCCCGGAGACGGTTGTTGTCCCGGATGAAGGTGACGCAGTAGACGGCTTTGTGCTCGGCGTTGAAGATGGGATAGGAGTCCAGCAGGAGCCTGTTGCCGTTGCGGGTGGTCTGCACCCGGGTGATGTGCTGGCCCGTGGCGATGACTTCCGGATTGAGAATGGTGTCGAAAGTCCCGTTTTTCTGGAACTCCCGCACGTCTTTGCCGAGGAGGATGGAACGGGGGAAGCCCAGCAGCTTCTCGTAGGTCGTGTTCAGATAGAGCACCGTGGCCTGCGCGTCCGTGACGCACACGGCATCATTGAACAGATCCAGCACCTGGTCGAGATGTTCGTGCAGCATGGCGGGCTCCTTGGGCTCGGAAATCGGCTATCTATAGGAAAAAAGAGGGCCCCTTGGCAAATGCCGGGGGCCGGAGCCTTCGGGAACGGGCGGAAAAAGAGGCCCGGCGGGTCTTTCCCGCCGGGCCTCTGATCCGGAAAAGGCATTGTCCGGGCGTTTTTTTTTCGGAGCGTCAGTAGCCCAGATACCTGGGGAGCCAGGTGGCGATGGACGGGAAGAAGGTGATGACGAGGACGCAGAAGGTGAGCGCCCCCACATAGGGCAGGACGGCCACGGCGTTTCTCTCCACCGAGATGCCGGCTATCCGGGATGAGACGAAGATGTTCACCCCCAGGGGCGGCGTGAGCAGGGCCGTTTCGTTGGTCAGCACCAGGATGATGCCGAAGTGGATGGGGTCGATGCCCAGCTGGACGATGACGGGCAGCAGCACCGGCACCAGAATGATGAGGGTGGAGAGGGTCTCCATGAACATGCCCAGAATGTAGAGCACGAGGATGATGAAGAGCAGCACCAGCGTGGGATTGCTGGTGAAGTCGAAGATCATCTGCGTGAGCTTCTGGGGTGCCTGCTCGTAGGTGAGAATCTTGCCGAAAAGCGTGGAGGAGCCCACGATGATGAGCACCGCGCCGCAGGTCATGACGCCCTCGATGAGAGCCATGTAGATGTGCCTGGGCTTGAGGGCGCGGTTCACGATGATGCCCACGAAGAGGGAGTACATGATGGCCACCACCGAGGCTTCCACCGGGGTCGCGTAGCCCGTGTAGATGGAGCCCAGGATGATGACGGGCGTCATGAGGGCGAAGAAGCTTTTGCCGCAGCTTTTCAGGAAAAAGATCAGATTGAAGGGCGGGGTGTCCACATCGCCCTTGAAGCCCTTGCGGCGGGCGATGATGTAGGCCGTGGACATCATGGTGACGGCCACGAAGGCGCCGGGGATGAAGCCCGCCGTGAACATGGCCGTGACGGAGAGGTTCCCCAGGATGGCGTAGATGATCATGGGGTTGGAGGGCGGAATCATGATGCCGATGGTGCCGCCCGAGGAGGCCGCCGCCGCGGCGTATTCCTTGGAATAGCCGTTGCGGACCATGGCCGGCACCATGATGGTGCCCACCGCCGCCACCGTGCCCGGTCCGGAGCCGGAAATGGCCGCGAAGAAGGTGCAGGCCAGCACGGTGGTGATGCCGAGGCCGCCGTACATGCGCCCCACGAGCATCTTGGCCACATTGATTATCTGCTGGGTGATGTTCCCGTATTCCATGAGGGCGCCCGCCACCACGAAACAGGGAATGGCCAGGAGGGTGAAAATATTGATGCCTTCGAAGAGGGAGTTGTGGATGACCGACAGGGGCAGCATGCTGTCCCCGAAGGTGAGAGCCATGGCCGAGGCGATGACGAGGGACATGAAGATGGGCAGACCCAGGATGAGCATGACGCCCAGGGTCAGCAGGGCTATGGCCATGGTGGACATCACATGTCCTCCTCAAAGCGCACGAGGCGCTTCAGGGTGCCGTTGCGCCAGCGGATCCAGTAGTCCGCCACCACCCGCCAGGCCACCATGAGGAAACTCAGGGGAATGATGGCTTCCACATAGACCTTGGTGAAGTGCATGGTGGGAGAAATCTCCGGAAATTCCAGACCTTCTTCCAGCACGGGGAGGCTCGCGAAGGCGCAGTAGAGCAGACCGGCGATCCAGATCAGGTCCGCCAGCACGCGGAAGGCCATCCGCGCGTTGTCCTTCATCCAGAGAAACTGCGCCGTCACGCGCACATGCGCGCCGCGCTTGGCCGCCAGGGCGGCGCCCAGGTACACCGACCAGAGGAAGGTGTAGCGGGAGAGCTCCTCAGTCCAGGCAATGGAAGAGCCTATGGTCATGCGCACGAGAACCTGGGCCATGAGGCAGAGGATCATGGTGCTCAGCATGATGCAGCACAGAATCTCTTCAAAATTGTCGTACAGTTTCTTTAAAAGTTTCAGTATCATGGCGGCAAAGCGGAGAGGGGCTGCGGCTTTTTCGGGCTGCCCGGACAGGTCCCGGCGCGGGTGGCCTGCGCGGTTCCGCCGCCGGGGCAGCCTGTGAGGGAGATCACGAAAGCGGGGCCTTCCGGTCCCCTGTACGGCAAGGCCGTTCTCCCCGCGCCGGAGGAGAAATCCGGCGCGGGGAAGAACGGTCAGACAGAAAGCGGAATCAGGGTCTGATTCCGGAAAAGGAAACTTACTTCGACATGATGGAGAGTTCCAGGTCGATGAGGTCCTTGCCGCCGACCTTGTCATAGAACTTGGGCCACACGGAGCGGGCGGCTTCCATCCACTTGGGTTCGTCGGTGAGCTTGTCGAACTGCATGCCGTGGGCCAGGCAGTCCTTGAGGGCGATGGAGTCCTGTTCGTCAGCCCAGGCCCATTCGGTGGCCACGGCTTCCTTGGCGGCCTTGTTCACGAGAGCCTTGGTGGCGGGGTCAAGCTTGCGGTACCACTTTTCGCTGGCGAGGATGGGGCCCACCCAGAGGAGGTAGTGGCTTTCGGTGATGTACTTCTGGACTTCCCAGAACTTCTGGTCACGGTTGATGGTGTGGGGGTTTTCCTGGCCGTCGATGACGCCCTGCTGCAGGGCGTTGAAGGTTTCGGTCCAGGCCAGAGGATGGGGTTCGATGCCCCAGGAGCGGAAGGCGGCCAGCTGGAGCTCAACGGCGGGCACGCGGATCTTGAGGCCCTTGAGGTCTTCCATCTTGGTCACGGGGTGCTTGCTGTTGGTGATGTGGCGGTAGCCGCCGCTCAGCCAGCCCAGAGGACGCACGCGGCCTTCCTTGACCATCTGTTCGGCAAGTCTGGTGGTGAAGGCTTCGTTGGAGAAGACCTTCTTGGCGGCTTCAGCCTTGGGGAAGAGGTAGGGCATGTACACGGCCCCGGCGGAGGGGGCGAAGGGGGTGGCGTTGCCGCAGGCGACCACGGTGATGTCGAGTTCGCCGTCGCGGCACTGTTTCACGTTGGCCTGTTCATCGCCGAGGGCGCCGCCGTAGAAGGTCTGCACCGTGATGGCGCCTTTGGACTCCTTCTCGACGACTTCCTTGAACTTGTCCAGGGCCGTCACGTGCAGGCTGCCCTGGGGGTTGGCCGTGGCAACGCGGATGGTCATCTTTTTGTACTCGGCTGCGTTGCCGGTGCCGGCGATGCAGAGCAGAGTGAGGGCGATAAGCCCGCAAAGCAAACGTTTCATACTTCCTCCACCTGTAGGGGATTTGTGGGTGCGGACCCGAAATGTGGCAGTCAGTTCAGGGAAGTGAACCCGGTTCCCGTCGCGGCGGGTTCGGACCGCCTTGGTCCGGCCCCTGCGGGGCCTGGTTTGAGCGTGTTCTTCGCCGGTCTGTCAGTCCTCCGTCTTCATGACGGCGCAGCTGTCCTCCCGGCCGAGGCCCTGGGCCGCGGCCCTGCGGTACTGTTTCAGGGCCGTCTCCATGAGCTCCGGGACATAGCCCCAGTCTTCGGCCATGCGGCAGCCGAGCTCCAGATCCTTCACCGTGAGTTCCAGGGCGAACCTGGGCGTGAAGTCGCCGTCGGCCATCGCGGGGCCGCGCACGTCCATCTGGAAGCTGCGGGCGCCCGTGTCCGCGAGAAGCTCCAGGACCCGGCGCAGGTCCATGCCGGCGAGCTTCGCGATGCGCAGGCCCTCGGCGAGGACGGCCACATTGGTCATGCCGATGAGATTGCTCAGGAGCTTGACGGCGCAGGCCGCTTCCACCGTGCCCATGTCGCGGGGCCGGCCTATCCGGGAAAAGACAGGGGAAAGTTTTTCGATGGCCTCCCGGTCGCCCCCGAAGAAGAGGGGGGATTCGCCGCGGGCGGCCATTTCCGGGGTCTTGCCCACCGGACACTGGATGTAGCGGAGACCCTTCTCCCGGGCGGCCCTGGCCAGGGCGAGGGCCGTGCCGGGATCGATGGTGCTGAACTCCACATGGATGGCGCCTTTTTCCATGCGGGCGTAGAGGCCTTCCTCGCCCAGCACGGTTTCGGCCACATGCTCCGGCCGCGGCAGGCAGGTGCAGAGGACTTCGCAGGCGGCGAGGTCCGGACGCGCCTGAGCGACGGAGGCGCCCAGATCCGCGAAGGCCCGCGCCTTTTCGGGGTCGCGGGTGAAGACGGTGAGCCTGTGGCCCGCCCGGAGCAGATTGCGGGCCAGGGGCGCGCCCATTTTTCCGAGGCCGATGAAGCCGAAATGCATGCCGTCTCCTTGCCGGGAGGCTGTCAGGACGCCGCTTCCCAGGCGGCGATCTTCGCCCGGATGTTCCGCATGAACTCCTCGTCCGCCCTGACCCCCTCGAGGAGATAGGGGCGGCCCAGATAGCCGTACTTGGGCTGGCCCATGCGGTGGTAGGTGAGAGGCTCGTAGGCGAAGTTGGGCCGTCTGGGGATCATGCGGCGGATGGCCATGATCTCCTCCTCGCTGTCGTTGAAGCCGGGGATGACGGGCGTGCGGACAAGCACGGGGAGATCGGGAAAAGTCTCGAAAACATGCCGGATGTTCTGGAGAATCCGGGCGTTGCCGGCGCCGGTGAAGGCCTTGTGCTTCGCGTCGTCCAGACTCTTCACATCGAAGATGAGCTGGTCCAGCGAGCGGCAGGCCTCGTCCAGGACCTCCGTGGGACAGCAGCCGCAGGTCTCGATGGTGGTGGTGAGATGACGGCGTCTGGCCTCGCGCAGGAGGGCCAGGGCGAAGTCCGGCTGGGCCAGGGCCTCGCCGCCCGAGAGGGTGATGCCGCCGCCCGAGCGGGCGTAGAAGACATCGTCCTCCTCCACCTTGCGGATGAGCTCGTCCACGCAGGCCTCGCGGCCGTAGAAGGACTGGGCCCCGGTGGGACAGGCCCGGACGCAGGCGCCGCAGGAGGTGCAGAGGGAGCGGTCGTAGAAGTTGAGGCCGTCGCGCACGCTCATGGCGCCCGTGGGACAGGCCCGGGAGCAGCGGCCGCAGACTTCGGCGGAGAGACAGCGCGTGGGGTTGAAGGCGCGTTCCGGCTCAAAGCGCTGGGACTCAGGATTGCTGCACCAGCGGCAGCGCAGAGGACAGCCTTTGAAAAAGACAATGGTCCTGATGCCTTCACCGTCATGGACGCTGAATTTCTGGATGTTGAATATGATCCCTTTCCGCTGTCTGTCCAGCATGGCTTTCTCTGGATGTTTCAGGGTGACCGGGAAGCGCGGAGACCTTCGGGCGGCCTGTAGCACGCCCGCGCGGCAAAAGGCAATTGTCTGCCTCGCCGCGCGGACGGTCAGGCAATGTCAACGACTTAGACGGCGTCGTGCTCGGTGCGCTCGATGACGTCGTTCTGGAGATCCCGGGACATGTCGCAGAAGAAGGCGCTGTAGCCCGCCACGCGCACCAGGAGGTTGCGGTAGTTCGCGGGGTCCTTCTGGGCGGCTTCCAGGGTGGCGCGGTTCACGATGTTGAACTGGAGATGCCAGAGCTTGAGGTCGCACCAGGTGCGGATGATGTTCATGAGCTTCCTGGTGCCGGCGTCGCCGGCCACGGCCTTGGGCGAGAGCTTGATGTTGAGCAGGCGGGAGGCCCGTCTGATCATGCCGTAGTTCTTGGAATGGTAGTTGGAGAGCAGGTCGGCCGTGGGGCCCTGGTTGTCGGCGCCGTGGGAGGCGGAGGAGCCGTCCGAGAGGGCGGTGCCGGCCTTGCGGCCGTTGGGGGTGGCGCCGATGACCTTGCCGAAGGGCACATGGGAGGTGATGGGCACATAGCGCACATCCACATGCACGCCGCGCTCGCGGGTGCTCTTTTCGGCTTCCACCTGGGTGATGCGGTCCACGTCCTTGGCGATGCTGTCGGCGTAGGGATCGTTGTTGCCGTAGGCCGGAGCGGTCTTCAGGAGCATCTGCACGGGCTCATGGCCCACGAAGTCGGCCTTGAGGGCGGCGATGAGCTCGGCCATGGTGAGGGCCTTGTCCTCGTAGACGAGCTTCTTGATGGCGGAGAGGGAGTCGGCCACGGTGCCGTAGCCCAGGAACTCGAAGTAGGAGAAGTCCACGCCGCCCGGGATCTTTTCGGTGTGGAGGTCCAGGGCGTTTTCCATGCAGAGGTTGTGCAGGCAGGAGGAAAGGGGCGCCGCGAAGTGCAGGGGACGGAGTCTGTCCACCACATGCTGCTGCTGGAAGGCCTGATGGAGCAGGTGGCAGTGCTGCTTCTTGTAGGCGTCGTAGAATTCCTCCCAGGTCCCGAAACTGCAGGGATCGCCCGTTTCCAGACCCAGCAGCTCGTCGCCGTAGTGGAGCAGGCGGCCGTTGTAGAGAGTCATTTCCACGGCGGCGCCGAAATTGATGTAGACGCAGCCGGAGGTGTAGGTGTCGCGGTTGGGGTGGCGGGTTTCCGTGCAGCCGGAGATGGCGTAGTCCAGGGCCTCGTTCACCGGCACGCCCTTGACGGCGTTGAGGAAGACGACCTCTTCGTCATTGATGAGTTTGGGGAAGCCGGAGCCGTCCTTGATGGTGAGGGCCACCTCGTAGAGGAAGCGCTCGGGGGTGCGGGAGTGGATGCGGGCGGCGAGGTCGGGGTAGTTGAGGGGGAACTCGCGCTTGGATTCCAGGAAGAGGTAGGAGAGCTCGTTGGTGGCGTCTTCGCCGTCCGGGGTCTGGCCGCCGATGGTGACGGCCTCCCAGTGGGCGTAGCCTTCCTGGAACTCGTTGCCCGTGGGATTGATGTAGAGGTCGATGAACTGCGCCATTTCGACCCACATGCATTCCAGAAGCTCCTTGGCTCCTTCGGGGGTGATGCGGCCTTCCTCCAGGTCCTTCTTGTAGAAGGGGTAGAAGTACTGGTCCATGCGGCCGTTGGAAATGATGGCGCTCGCCTTCTGCTCCAGGCGGGAGAAGAGCTGCACGAACCACTGGCACTGGACGGCTTCCCGGAAGGTGCGGGCGGGATAGGCGGGCACGCGATCGCAGATCTCGGCCATTTCCAGGAGTTCGGCCTTCCGGACCGGATCCTTTTCCGCCGCGGCCAGTTCACGGGCGAGGCCCGCGTGGCGCTTCGACCAGATCATGATGGCGTCGCACACCGTGATCATGGCTTCGTAGAAGGGTTTCTTTTCCCAGAGATCCACGGAATTGTCGAGATTGAGGGCGGCCAGGCGCTCTCTGGCCTCCCGCTGGATGTCCAGGAAGCCTCTTTTGAGGACCTTCTCGTAGTCCGGCACCCACTGGAGGGCGGAGCGGTAGGAAGAGGTCTCGGAGACGACGAACTTGGATTTCAGGCCGCGCTCGTCTTCGTAGGTCACATTGCGGAGCTCGGCGGGCAGCACCTTGTTGAGGTGCTCATGGTAGGTCTTGCCCTCCCAGTAGGGGGCGATTTCTTCCATGACCGTGCGCTTGTCTTCGGGAGAAATGACAAAGGGGCTCTTGGCGCGGTGGTCCAGATCGGCCAGCACTTCCCGGTAGAAGTCGCCGTCGATTTCCGGATAGAGGATGCCGTAGCGGCCGAACTGGCCCACGCGGCCGGCCAGAAGCTGGCCGGGGGTCACATAGACCGTGATTTTTTCGGCCACGTTTTTCAGGGCCTTGGCCCAGCGCAGGGTGAGCAGTTCGCCCTCGGTGGAGCGCATGGATTCGGTAAAGTACCTGGCGCGTTCCACGTCCACATGCGGGATGGTGAACTGAATGCGGTCAAGGATGGCGTAGACGCGTTCCCTGCCGGCGCGGTTCACGGATTTGCGGGCAAGGCGTTCTTCCTGGGGAGAAAGGCAGCAGCACTCGGACATGGAATTCCTCCGGAATATGTTGTGAAAAGCGGAAGCTTTTCCTGTTTGCGGACTGTACTCCTTCTGCAGACAGTGTGCCAGAGTGAGCAACACCTTGATTAGACGATTTTTTGCAGGAAAAAAACTCCCCTCTCCCCGGGCGGAGAACAGAAACCCTGTGCGTCTTTGCAACAATTTCCTCTCAAATATTTGAGATTCCCTGCTTTTCATGGAATGCGGAAAAGTATGGGCAGGGGGCGTGAGGGGGTGGCTCTGTTGCGTTTCCGCACAGACCGCACGGAGATCCGTCAGGGTTCTGTTGCAGAAAGGCACAGATCCCCGGAAGCCGTTCCGGCGCGGGGTGAGGGGAGCCTCCGGGGGCCCTCCGGCGGGGGTCCGGGGGCGTTTCCGTCCGGGCCGGCGGCTCCTTCCCCGGTGGACAGATCGCGGGAATGTCGGGTAGAGTCGCGGTCTGCTCCCCCGTGGATAATTTTCCTGCGCGCCGCTCAGGCGGACGCCCGCCGGGGGGAGAGGCCTGCCCGGGGCTCCTTTTTTTCCGCGCCGGGTCCGGCCGTCCGCGAAGCGCGGGGGCTTCCGCCGTCCCCGCCAGCGTTTTTTTCAGGGAGGAATCCGCGCAGGCGCCCCTGTCCCCGCGCGGCGAGCCAGCATGAGACAGCAGAATCCGGAACCGGACGGAAAGCCCATCTTCGAGATCCGCAATCTGGGCAAGAAATTCAAGGTCGGCAGGACCGAGGTCCATGCCCTGCGCAACATCAGCCTGACCATCGCCAGAGGAGAAATCTTCGGCATCATCGGCCGCAGCGGCGCCGGGAAATCCACCCTGGTGCGCTGTCTCAACATGCTGGAGCCCCCCACCGAAGGCCAGGTCCTCTTCGAAGGCCGGGACATGACCCGGCTCAGCAAGGCCGAGCTCAATGTGGCCCGCCGGGCCATGGGCATGATTTTCCAGCAGTTCAATCTGCTCATGCAGCGCACGGCCCTGGACAATGTCTGCTTCCCCCTGGAACTCGCGGGCACGGGCCGCGCCGAGGCCAGAAAGCGCAGCATGGAAATGCTGGATCTGGTGGGCCTGGCCTCCCGCGCCTCCTCCTATCCCGCCCAGCTCTCAGGCGGCCAGAAGCAGCGCGTGGCCATCGCCCGGGCCCTCGCCCCCAATCCCCGGGCCCTGCTCTGCGACGAGGCCACCTCCGCCCTGGATCCCGAGACCACGGACTCCATCCTCTCCCTCATCCGCCGGATCAACCGGGAAATGGGCATCACGGCCGTGGTCATCACCCACGAAATGGACGTCATCGAGAAGATCTGCCACAAGGTGGCCATCATCAGCAAAGGCGTCATCGCCGAAACGGGCCGGGTCAACGAGGTCTTCTTCCATCCCCGGAGCGAGATCGCCCGGCGCCTGGTGGTGCCCGAGGCCCTGCACCCGGACCGCATGGCGGCGGACCGCCTCTACCGGCTCATTTTCGACGGCCAGTCGAGCTACGAGCCCGTGCTCGCCAATCTCGTCCTCGCCTGCGGCGAGCCCGTCAATGTCATGTACGCAAGCACCCGGGACATCGGCGGCAAGGCCTTCGGCCAGATGGTGCTCCAGTTTCCGGAGGACCCCGAGGCCCGGGAGAAGATCCTGCGCTACGCCGAAGAAAATCTCATCTACATCGAGGAGTTCACCCGTGTTTGACAGCGCTTTGCTGGACCTGCTCTGGGAGGGCACCATCGACACCCTCTACATGACGCTCGCCTCCACCTTCTTCTCCTATGTCTTCGGGAGCGTCATGGCCATGGTCCTCGTCATCACGAGGCCCGACGGCATCCGGCCCCAGCCCCTGGTCTTCCGGCTCCTGGACGTGCTCGTCAACCTCACGCGATCCTTCCCCTTCCTCATCCTCATGATCGCGGTCATCCCCTTCACCCGCTGGCTCGTGGGCACGAGCATCGGCAACAACGCCACCATCGTGCCCCTGGTCATCGCGGCAGCGCCCTTTGTGGCGAGGCTCATCGAGCAGTCCCTGCTGGAAGTGGACAGAGGCGTCATCGAGGCGGCCCAGTCCATGGGCGCCGGCACCTGGCAGATCATGTACAAGGTCTATCTGCCCGAAGCCAGGCCCTCCCTCATCAACGGCAGCGCCATTGCGGCCACCACCATCCTGGGCTATTCTGCCATGTCAGGAGCCGTGGGCGGCGGCGGCCTCGGCAAGCTGGCCATCATGTACGGCTACAACCGCTACCAGACGGACATCATGTTCGCCACCGTGGTCCTGCTCATCGTCATCGTGCAGGTGCTGCAGAGCTTCGGCGACTGGGCCACGCGCCGCTCCGACAAGCGCTCCGGCTGATCCTTCTTTTCCCGCCGGAAGGCCCGCGCCCCCGCCGTCATCCAGGGGGCGCCGGGGCCCTGCGGCATGAACCCTTAGCCCTGCAGGGAGCCATCCATGCGCAGACTGTCTTTTCTTTTCCTCATGGCTTTTCTGGCCTGCGGCCTCCTGGCCGGATCCGCCTTCGCGGCGCCGGCCGCCAAAGCCAAAGCCATCCGCGTGGGCGCCTCCCCCACGCCCCACGCCGAAATCCTCAAAGCCTGCGAGCCCATCCTGAAAGCCAAAGGCTACAGCCTGGACATCGTGGAGTACGCTGACTACGTGCAGCCCAACATCGCCCTGGACAGCGGCGAGCTCGACGCCAACTACTTCCAGCACAAGCCCTATCTGGACGACTTCAACGCCCAGAAGGGGACAAAGCTGGACGCCATGGCCTTTGTCCACTACGAGCCCTTCGGCATCTACGCCGGCCGGACCAAAAACCTGAAGGATCTCAAGAAGGGCGCCATCGTCTCCGTGCCCAATGACACCACCAACGAAGCCCGCGCCCTTCTTCTGCTCCAGGCCCAGGGCCTCATCAGGCTCAAGAAGAGCGGCCTCACGGTCACCCGCCTGGACATTGCGGAAAATCCCCTCAAGCTCAGAATTGAGGAACTGGAAGCGGCGCAGCTCGTCCGCTCCCTGCCGGATGTGGATGTCGCCATCATCAACGGCAACTACGCCCTGCTGGGCGGTCTGAACGCCAGGGACGCCCTGGCCGCCGAAACGGCCGATTCCGAAGCCGCCAACGCCTACGCCAATGTGCTCGCCGTGCGCCGGGGCGATGAGAACCGGCCCGAACTGAAGGCCCTGGTCGAAGCCCTCCGGAGCGAGCCGGTCCGCGCCTTCATGGAGAAGACCTACCACGGCGCCGTTGTCCCCAAGTAGGGCAGAAGACGCGCCGTTTTCAAGCTGCTGGGCCTTCCCCCTCTGACACGCAGAGGCGGAAGGCCCTTGTCTTTCCGGGGGCGGATCCCTCGGGAGAGGAGCCCGGAGAGCATGCGCATCACCGTCTTTGAACCCATCCACGCCTCGGCCATGGCCTGGCTGCGGGAGCGCGCCCTGGTGACGGACTGGCAGGACCCGGAAGCGGACGATCTGAGCCTGACGGAGGGCGTCATCGTCCGGACCGTCCGCGTCACGGCGGAGATGATGGCCCGGGCGCCCCGGCTCAGGGTCATCGGCTCCCACGGGGTGGGGGTGGACAACATCGATCTCGCGGAGGCCGCCCGCCGGGGCGTCAGGGTGGTCAATGTGCCCTCGGGCACCGAAAGCTCGGTGGCCGAGCTCTATTTCGCCCTCATGCTGGCGGTGGCCAGGCAGATCATTCCGGGCATGGACGCCATCCGGGCGGGCCGGGCCGAGCGCACGGCCACGCTCCAGCGGGGCCTGCAGCTCGCGGGATCCAGGCTGGGCATCGCGGGCTACGGCCGCATCGGCCGCCGCGTGGCGGAAATCGGCCGGCTCGGCTTCGGCATGGAGGTGCACGCCTGGTCCAGATCCCTGGACCCCGGGGCCCCGCCCGAGGGCGTCACGGTGCACCGGACGCTCAGAAGTCTCTGCGCGGCCGCGGATTTTCTCTGCCTCTGCGTGCCCCTGACGGAGGAGACGAGAGGGCTTGTGGGCGCGGAGGAACTGGCCTGCTGCCGGCCCTCGGCCGTCCTCGTCAACGGCGCGAGAGGCGGCGTGGTGGACGAACAGGCTCTCGCGGCGGCCCTGCGGGAAGGGCGGCTTTTCGGGGCGGCCTGCGATGTCTTCGCAGACGAGCCCCCGCAGCCTGAAAATCCCCTCTTCGCCTGCCCGCGCTTTGTGGGGTCCCAGCACATCGGCGTCAATACCGACCAGGCCCTGGCTCATCTGGGCATGGCCGTCTCCCGGGGCGTAGTGGATGTGCTGGAGGGCAGAGAGCCGGAGCACCCCGTGAGTTTCGGGCCCGCGCGCTGAGAAAGTTTCGGCGCACAATCCGGCCTGAAGGAATGAAACCCCGTACAACCTGCATGTTCCGGAGGAACGCACAATGAAAAAGATGTTTTTCCCGGCAGCGCTGATCCTCTGCGCGGCTCTGCTTTTCCCGTCTTCTTCGGAGGCCTTGAGCCTGAGCGATCTCAAGTCGGCCCACAGCCGGGAACTCTGTCTCCAGGCCGTGGGCATGCGGGAGCTGGGCTGGGATCACCAGCTCATCATGGCCTACAAGGCCCTTGCGGACGCCGCCTGGGGCGGCCAGGATGTCAGCAGGGAAGACGCGAAGCTCCTGGCGTTTTTCTACGCCGTCGACTATGTGACACAGCTTTCGCAGTATCCTGACGAAAAGAGCCTGCACGAGGAAGACGCGGCCCATGTGCTCGCGAGGTCCCTGGCGGCGGTGGGCGCTACCAGGGCGGACGCCAAGGCCTGGGCCACGGAGGCGAAGAAGATGGTCCGGGCGGCGGAAAAGAAGATCATGGAAGACATGCCGTAAGGCCGGATCAGGGACGTCCCGGGGACAGCCGGAGGGCCTGCGGCTGTCCCTCCGGGAAAGCCTTGGCCGGGAGCCGGCTGCGGAAGGACACAGGCTCTGCAGGGAAAACGGTCAGCTGCGCGTGAGAGTGGCCTGACTGAAGAACGCCCTTCAGACGCGGCGCAGGGGGAAGGGCGCGTGAAGAGCCGCGTCTGTTCCGGCGGCCATGGCGGCGCGGCTGGCTGCAGATCCGGCAAGCCGGACGCGGATGACGACAGCGGGGATCTGTTTCCTTTGCGTTGCCTGGAAAAATTGCAAGGGCTTGCGCACGGGTGCGGTGGATCCGCGCCTGTCTGCTGCCGTCTGCGTTCCGGAAAACGCAGGCGACCGGATCAGGCAGACAGAGGAGGGGATCTGTCTCTCTCACTGCGCCTGCCGGCTCTTTTGGGCAGGACGGCCCGAAAGCGGCAGCACAGGCACCGTTCCCGTTGCCATTCCGCGAACAAGAGCCCTTTCCGTGGAATTTCAGAGAAGCCACGCGGCATGAGGCCAATGGAGAAAGTCCATGAGAGTGCATATTTCAGACAGGCAGGTTCTGCTGTCTCTTTCTCCGGCACAGATTACCGCCTATTTACGCGGCAAGGGAGCAGAATGTCTTGACGAGCTTCCCGGCAAGGCAACCGTCTGGCAGTATGTCGAGGAAGAATTGCTTGTTCCTCTCTCCACGCATTTTGCCGACTACGCCTCGCGCGTGGCCGACCTGCTTGCCGCCCTGGAACGGGCAGAAAAGCGCTCCCAGATCCTGATTGAGGCGGACCTTCGCCTCAGCGGATTTGACGTCATCCGCGTGAAGAATGGTTCTGAAGACGCACGGAACGGAACGCTCAGCCTTGTGCGCAGTGCGGATTTTCTGGCCAAGAGCCGCGATCTGCTGCTGGCCGCGGCGTGTTCATCGGCCACTCGCAGAATCAGCTGCCCTGGCAGAAAGCCGAAGAGCGCGGAACGGTTCATGGAGACGCTGCGCCTTGGTCAGACAGCCGCGGGCAGCTTTCTTCTGGAGATACTGGCGCCGGTTTCGCCGGATTTGAAAGCCCGGGCGGCACTCCCGGATCTTCCAGAGGTCATGCCCTATGAAAAAACCGTGGTGCCTGTCCTGCAAAGCGGGCTTGAAGCCTTGAATACCGCGGCGCAGAACGCCAGCCTGGATGGGACTCTGGATCATTTTCTAAAAGCCGCGCCCCTGGGATTGAGCACCGACCTCTGCGATGCGGTCGCCGCTTTGTCCGAAAGCCAGGGAACCCGGTCCGTTGAGGTGGAGATCAGCTATTCCCGCAACCGAAGGCAGCCGCTCCCCCCGGCCCGCGTGAGCGTGGACGCCGGATATATCCCGCTCATCCGGGAGGCCTCTGCCGCCATCAAGGCCGCGGCGCCGGAACCGGAACAGGTGGTGCGCGGTATGGTACTAAGTGTGGAATCTGAAGAGCCCGTGGAGACAGGGATCATCAGAATCAAAGACGTCATGGCCTCCCGTCCTCGCGTGCTGCAGGTTCAGCTTGCAGGCCGGGATTACCGGCAGGCCATTGCCGCCCGCAGGCAGAAGCAGATGGTGGAGATTTCGGGCACGGTCATCAGGTCGAAACGAGGAGCGCTTCTGGTTCCGGAATCGCCGTTGTCCATCCTTGCTGAAGAGTCTCCATGAACACGGGAAAAGACAAAAAACGGGCGTTGTCTTTTTGTGCAGAAGGAGAAGAGCAATGCCTGCGACAGGCATGACGGTCCGGATCCTGGCAGCCTGACTTTCGAGTTCGTCCTGACCAGTGAAAAAAAAGAGGCGATCTTTCGACCGCCTCATGGAGGGCACAAGGAGAAGAACTGTCAGACTGCGGCAAAATCCCCGGCTCCGTTCCGGCCGGGTACTGAACAGGTCCCCCTGAAAACAGAACTCCCCCAAGTGTGCCTGCAGTGCCTTGCGGCACCACAGAGGCCCGGGGGAGAAGTTGGGAACAGCATATCAGCAACGCCTGATTTGTCAACCCAGTAATCCCTAATCTTTTCAGGGTCTTAACTTTTCCTTTCTCTGCCTGTCTGCAGTCATTGCTCCGTTGCCCGGCTGAATTCATGCAGCTCGTGAGGGGCGATATCCTGTCCTTCCGGCCACGCGATGCCTTTTCCGCGGGAAATGATTTTCACCTTTGCGAAGTAGGCGACATCCCTGAGCTGCCCGAACCAGCTTCCTTTTATGTAGGGGGTGACGTCAAAAATCTTTTTTTCGCCGGTCGCATAGCGGAGAAGGAGCCTGTACTCCGGCATCGGGAGAACGGAAACAATCCTGGGCTCTTCCATACGCTTTCTCCTCATCAGCGGCTCAGTCCTGAAAAACAGGTTCGCCGCCGAAAAACAGGGTTCCGGTCTGGCTGACCTTCTTCCTGAGGAAGGATCAATCATCCATGCTTTGAGAAACCGGAGCTGCCTGGGCGGAAAGCTTCCCCGCAGAACTTCGCCGTCCAGCGGCATGACAACTCTTTCCCGCGCATTCCCCATGGATGATCAGTTGATTATGTCTGCCGGACGCTTTCATGTCCATGCGGACATCCATGCCAGAAAGAAGAGATTCTGTCGCAATGCTTTGTTCTGCAAAATTTCTGTGTGCGTGCTTTTCCTCTTTCCGCTTCACCATGGCATGATGCATGGCGCATAACGGTATCAGGTTTCTTCCGTCCTGCATGCTGCTGACTTCTGCATGGCGGCAATTCCTCTGTCAGGTGCGTCCGTTGCCGGTGAGCGGCGGAATCAGTGAGAGTGCGCACGGGGAAGGCGTAAACGCTTGTCCGTTTTTCCAGGCGCTCCTGCAGTATCGCCCATCTGAAGAGAAGCATACGAGCCTTTCAGAGAAAAGGAAATGCGTCAGCGGGTATCCTTTCTTCCGTCAGGAGACTGATGACGGCGTATTTCCGGGCGGATTCTGCCGGAGCGGCTTTTTTTCTCCGTCTTGACTTTTCAGGGATCGCAGAATAGGGAAAAGCCCGGTCGAGAAGGGGCCGACCTGCAGCTGTTCAGATGTCCTGGCATGTCAGGGAAAACAGTGCCGCAGGAAGAGCGGGGCGGAAGAACCGCCATGATCCGCCGTTTTCCCTCGCCGGGGCGCCCGGGCGGCTGCCGTGCGTGACGCAGGCTGCCTGCGGGATATATTCCCTGAACACCTGAGCGCTTCCGGAGGAAGCACCGTGCATCTCCCGGAAAAGGGCGAATTCAAAAAAGTCCGGGGGGAAGCGGCCGTCTGCCAGGTGAGCCGGTTTCCCGGCAGCCTGTCACTATGGTTCTCACGAAAGGAGGATCAGGAAGAAGGGCCCCTTGGGAAAAAGCCTCCGGCGAAGAGATTTTCTTCCGTCGGAGAGGCTTTTCCGGGGGTATCTTTCCAGCGGCTCCGGCTGCCTCGGCGTGAAGGCTGACCGGCCGCCGCCCCGATCCTGACCGGGGTCTGTCCGAGGGACAGGCGCCATTGTCCGGAGGGGCGGATAAGCTTCCCCGCCGTCCGGTCCCCGGGCGGGACCCGGCAGCCGCTTTTTCCGGCCCGAAACCCTTTTTTCGTGGATACGCAGGGCGGCGTCCGTCTTGAAAAGGGGTGAATCCGCGGTATTTTCAGGAGATGCCATGCACAGACAGTTCTGCTCTTTTCTTCTTGCGCTTCTCTGCGCCCTCGCTCTTGCTCCCCAGGCGCTTCAGGCAGGCCCCATAGGCCCCCACGTGCCGCAGACCGACGAGATCAACAGCATCGTGACCTGGGTTGCCGTGGCGCGGGCGGACGGCAGCGTCGAGAATCAGGCCGTGATTGCCAGACAGTATCTCAAGGAGGCACGGTCGGCCGGCGCTCCGGGATCCGGAGGAGCGCACCGGAGCCTCGCCCTCAAGGCCTGGTTCTTCGCCCTGGACTATGCCCGCCATGTGTATGCCGCGCCGTCGGCCAGGAAGAGTTCGCTGACCAGGAAGGCCGACAGGCTCGCCGACGAAGCGGGCATGGAACTTGGCCTCCCCAGGGAGTATGTGGAAAACTGGGTCGCGGAGAGCATGCAGCTTCTGGCAAGATTTGACTGAGATGCCGGCTCTGTCGGAAGAGCCTCGTTCCCCTGGCGGAAAAACAGCCTGACTCTCCGGAATCGCAGGGATTCCGGGCCAGGCGTTTTCCGCCGGGCTTCCCCTGCGGGCCTCTCTCGCACGGTGAAAGCCCTGATTTCCCGGGGCCCGGAAATACTGGACGGAAGGCCGGCCGCGCGTCGCGGCCGGCCCTGATTTTCTGCCGCGGGCTTTTGCAGCAAAAGGCGCCGTCACGGATCCGCCCTGTCACGATTTCGGGATCCGTCCCTCTGAGCCTGTTTCAGAACTCAAACTGGGCAACGACAAAGGTGGAACGGTCAAAGTACATGGTGCCCGTCCTGTCGATGTAGTCCATATGGTAGGGATGGGTCATGTACACATCGAAATCCTCCCTGGAGGCAAAGTCGACGGTCATGACGATCCGGTTGCCGGGACCGACCCAGCCCGTGCTGAAACCCACCCGCAGATCGACGATCCCGGGGATCTTTTCTTTCATCGCCTGCATGTCCGCGAGTTCCTTCCGCCTGATGTCGTCGCTGATGCCTTCCTTGAAGGTGCCCATGAAAATGTGACG
>CAZFTQ010000019.1:27759-34234 GCA_964522365.1 uncultured Desulfovibrio sp.
CTTCAGAGGGTGTTCCCTTTCCCTGTGTGAAAAATCTCCGTGTCCGCGCCTTCCAGGGCGAGGAGCCTGAGCTTGCGCCATAGTCCCCCGGCGTAGCCCGTGAGGTTTCCGCCGGCCCCAACCACCCGGTGGCAGGGGACAATGATGGAGACAGGATTGCGTCCCACGGCCCCGCCCACCGCCTGCGCCGACATGCGGGGGATCCCCCGCTCCGCGGCGACGGCTTTCGCGATCTCGCCGTAGGTCGTCGTCCCGCCGTAGGGGATCCGCAGAAGAAGCTGCCAGACGGAGAGCTGGAAGGGGGTTCCTTCCAGATGCAGAGGAGGCAGGAAGTCCGGCTCACGTCCGGAAAAGTAGATGTCCAGCCAGCGCTTCGCCTGGAGCAGAAAAGGCGTTTCCCGCTCCTCGCTTTCTCTGTCTGACAGGCGGGCGGGGATTTTTTCCCATGTAAACAGGAGGTCGGTGAGACCGCTTTCATCGCAGGCCAGAAGGATGCCGCCGAGGGGGGACTCGAAGTTTCCCGTGTACCGCATGGTCTGTCTCCTGCCGGCCCGGATTTCTCCGGGGGAAGGCTTTTCTCTTTTCGTTCTTCAGAAAGACGGAAGGCCGGCTGCCTCTTTTGCGCAGCCGGCCTTCTGTCTGCATCGTCAGGCGGGCATCGTCTTTAAAAGAAGTAGGCCGTGGCGTTCATGTAGAGGAAATAGACCGGCGGCAGGCAGAGGAAAACGGACGCGATCATCCAGGGCTTCTGGCGCAGGGGAAGCTCCGAGCGGCTGATGCCTCCGAAGATGAGGCAGAGAGCCACGGGGGTCAGCATGTGCGCGCCCATGGTGACGCCTTCCTCCGGCCCGAAGGGAGCGCCCGTGGCCAGGAAGGCCTGCGCCTCGAACCACACGTCCACCGCCGTGAGCAGGGTGACGACCACCCAGGCCCTGAGCCCCCAGCGGGCGCACCAGCTCAGGAAGGTGTTGTAATAGTCCCGCCCGTAGTCGTCCTTTCCGCGGCGCAGCATGAGCCAGATGAGGGCCGCCGCCGGCGGCACGCCCAGGATGAGGGGCAGGGTGAGGGCGCAGGCCGAGATGAGAGGAGACGGGAAGACGGAGAAATTGAAGAGATCGAGAACGGTCAGCTCGGAGGCGTTGGGGAGATCCATCGCCGTCACGAGCCGCAGGGCCCCCAGGATGGCGTAGACCGCCACGGAGCCGTTGATGCCGGCGAAAAAGGCCAGCAGGGAATGCAGGATTCTGTGTCCGCCCAGATGGCGCCAGACGGCGAAGTGGACGCTCACGGCGATGACGGCAAAGCCGAACATGCCCCAGCTCAGTTCCACCACCGTGGCCAGGAAGGATTTGGGCACATAGCCTTCCGAGGCGAAGAAAAGCCAGACCCGGCTGCAGATGAGCAGCACCCAGCCCAGGATGAGGGCCAGGGAGCAGAGCTGTCTGGCGGCCTTGTCGTAGGAAGAGCGCTTCGTGCGCACGCTCAGCACCTGCAGGGTCCCGGTCATGAAGCCCAGGCCCGTGAAGGCAAAGAGCAGAAGCAGGGGAATGGCTGTCAGTGCCGGATGCGCTGAAAACAGCGCCTGGAGGGTGTTCATAGGCAGTGTCGCGGATCGGAAATCTCTGGAAAATGGCCGCAGCCCCGAGGCCTGTCCAGGCGCCCGCCCGGGAGAAGACGGAAAATCAGCGCCGGAATTCCCGGAGGCGAAGACAGGCGGAAAACACCCTATTTTAGTCCGAAAGCCGGGCGCAAGGCAAGTGACGGGGGAGAAGCTTCCCGCCGGGGCTTTCCGTCCTCTCTCAGAAGGAGCAGCGCAGATCCGAGGGCATGCGCCAGTCGCCCCGCGGGGAGAGGGAGACCGTCCCCACCTTGGGGCCGTCGGGCAGACAGCTGCGCTTGTACTGCTGGCTCACGAAGCGCCGGAAAAAGACGTCCAGGGTTCCGGCCACGGCTTCGTCCTCGCCCGGAAAGGCCGTGCGGGCCAGGGCCAGAATCTTTTCCCGGGAGAAGCCGTTGCGGACAAAGTGGTAGAGGAAGAAGTCGTGCAGGACATAGCGGCCGATGGTGCCTTCCGTGGACTGCCGTCTGCCCTGGGCGTCGGGCGGCAGGAGCTCGGGGCTTATTTCCGTGGCGCAGACGCTCTCGAGCACGGCCCGCACCTCTTCGTGCATGGCGCCGTATTCCTCCACCAGGAAGCGGACCAGGGTCTTGGGCACCCCGGCGTTGACCCCGTACATGGACATGTGGTCGCCGTTGTAGGTGGCCCAGCCCAGGGCGAGCTCGCTCATGTCGCCCGTGCCCACCACGAGGCCGTCTTCCTGATTGGCGAGATCCATGAGGATCTGGGTGCGTTCCCGGGCCTGGGCGTTTTCAAAGGTCACATCGTAGCGATCCTCGGGGTGGCCGATGTCCTCGAAATGCCGGCGGCAGGCGGCCCTGATGTCGATGCTGCGGCGCTCGACCCCCAGGATGTCCATGAGGGTGAGGGCGTTGGTTCTGGTGCGCTCCGTGGTCCCGAAGCCCGGCATGGTGACGCCCAGCACCCGGCTTCTGGGAAGCCCGAGGCTGTCGCAGGCGTCCGCCGCCACGAGCAGGGCGAGGGTGCTGTCGAGCCCGCCCGAGATGCCGAGGACGAGGCGCTTCGCGCCCGTCCTCTCAAAGCGGTGGGCGAGGCCCCTGGACTGGAGGTGGAGAATTTCCCGGCAGCGCTCCGTGCGCTCGCCGCCCGAGGGCACGAAGGGCGAGGGATCCACGCGTTCGGGCAGGCAGCCCGTCTCAGGCGGGTCCATGGCCTCCACGCGCGCGTAGGCCGCCCGCTCCGCGGCGGAAAGCGGCCTGTGGCCGAAGCCCGCGTCCCTGAGCCTGTCCCCCGCCAGACGCTGGAGATCCACGAGGCCCATGGTGAGCCCGGGCTCTTCCCTGGACTCCGCCAGGATTTCGGCGTTGGCCGTCACGAGGCAGTGGCCGCTGTAGACGAGATCCGTGGTGCTCTCTCCGGGCCCCGAGGAGGCGTAGGCGTAGCCGCAGAGGCAGCGGCCCGACTGCATGCGCACGAGATCCCGGCGGTAGCGGCTCTTGGTGGCCACCTCGTTGGAGGCCGAGGGATTGAGGATGAGATTGGCCCCCATGGCCGCGTGGCGGGAGCTGGGGGGCATGGGCACCCAGAGATCCTCGCAGATTTCGCAGGCGAGGCAGAGGCCCGAGGGGGTTGTGACCAGAAGATCCGGGGTGCAGGGGACCTCCTGACCGCAGAGCCGGACCGTGTCGGAAATCCTGGCCCAGGAGGGCGCGAACCAGCGCTGCTCGTAGAATTCCCGGGCATTGGGGAGAAAGGTCTTGGGCACGATGCCGAGCAGGCGCGATCCCTGAAAGAGGGCCGCCGCGTTGAAGAGGAGGCTGCCCTGGCGGACGGGCAGGCCCGCGCAGACGATCATGCCGGGGGATCGCGTTTCGGCCTCCGCCAGAAGTCTGCCGAAGGCCGCTTCGGCGCGGTCCAGGAGGGGCGGCTGGAGAAAGAGATCGCCGCAGGTGTAGCCCGTGACGGCCAGTTCCGGGAAGAGCAGGACATCGCAGTCCGCCTCCCGGGCCCGGCTGAGCAGACAGGCCATGGCCTCGGCGTTGGCCTCGGGCTCAGCCGTACGCGAAGTGAAAAGCGCGCAGGCCGTGCGCACATAGCCGAACTGCCGGTTCATGCTTCCTCCCCTGGCGGAATGAGACGCCGCCGCACTCAGTCCTCGGAATGGCGGTACTTGCTGTCCAGATTGAACTCTTCGGAATACTTGTAGAGCAGATCCATCTTGGCTTCGTAGTAGGCCGGGCTCATGACCAGCATGTGCAGGTGGGGGTTTTCGAAGCGCTGCTCCTCGTCCCAGATTTCCTCTTTGAGCTGCCGGCTCACATAGTCCCGGATTTCCGGCAGCGGAGGGCAGTCGCAGACTCTTCTGCCGCCGCGCAGGACGGGCTTCTGGAGCTCCCGCACGGTCACGTCGAAATAGCTGCGGCTGCGCCAGGGCTTGGCGGGATTGACATAGCGGTAGGGCTCGGAGACATCCACCGTTTCGTCCCGGAGCGTCAGGAGATCCGCGATGGCGTGGCCGCTGCGGTTGTAGACCCGGTACAGACGCTTGCGCCCGGGATTGGTGATTTTCTCCACCGTTTCCGAGATCTTGATGCGGGATTCCTCGCGGCCTTCCCGCTCCACGCTCACGAGCTTGTAGACGGCGCCGAAGACGGGCTCGCTTCTGGCGGTGATGAGCCTTTCGCCCACGCCGAAGCTGTCGATGCAGCCGCCCTGGTCGATGAGGGAGCTGATGGTGTACTCGTCCAGACTGTTGGACACGGAGATGGAGCAGTCGGTGAGGCCCGCTTCGTCCAGCATGGCCCGGGCGCCCTTGGAGAGGTAGGCCAGGTCGCCCGAGTCGATGCGCACGCCCTTGAGGCGCCTGCCCATGGGCGCCAGCACTTCCCTGGCCGTGCGGATGGCGTTGGGAATGCCGGAGTAGAGGACATTGTAGGTGTCCACCAGGAGCACGGCGGCGTCGGGATAGGTCCGGGCGTAGCGGGCGAAGGCCGTGTACTCGTCCTTGTGGTACATGACCCAGCTGTGGGCCATGGTGCCTGTGACGGGGATCCCGAACATCTGGCCGGCCAGCACGGTGGCCGTGCTCACGACGCCGCCTATGTAGGCGGCCCTGGCGCCGTAGACCGCGGCGTCCATGTTGTGGGCCCGGCGGGCCCCGAAGTCGGCCACGGCCCGGCCGCGGGCAGCCCGGACGATGCGCTGGGCCTTGGTGGCGATGAGGGACTGGTGGTTTATCTGGGAGAGCACCGCCGTCTCGATGAGCTGGGCGTCCATGAGGGGCGCGTGCACCGTGAGCACGGGCTCGTTGGGGTACATGATGGTGCCCTCGGGCAGGGCGTCGATGTCTCCCCTGAAGCGGAAGGAGGCGAGCTTTTCCAGGAAGCTCTCGGGAAAGAGCTTCAGGGAGCGGAGGTAGCGTATGTCCTCCGGCCCGAAGTGCAGGTTTTCGATGTAGTCCAGGACCTGCTCGAGGCCCGCGAAGATGGCGAAGCCCCCGCCGTCGGGGTTGTGGCGGTAGAAGACGTCGAAGGTGGCGTAGTCCTTGTCGGCGGATTCGGCGGCATAGCCGTTGGCCATGGTCATTTCGTAGAGGTCCATGACCATGGAGAGGTTTCTGGCGGCGAACTGGCTCATGACGCGTCTTCCTTTTCGGGCAGAATCTGGCAGCTCCGCATGATCCGCAGGGCGGCCGCGTGGGCCTCGGGGCTCGTGCCCGCGCAGCAGGCAGGATCCACGAAGAGGGGGAGCTGGGGCGCCAGGCTCTTGAGCAGAAGGGCGTTGCTCACCACGCAGATGTCGGTGCAGACGCCCGTGAAGGTCACGGAGGAAATTTCGCCCCTGTCGGCCAGCGCGGCCAGATCCCGGGCGAGCCGGGGACTCCCGAAGCCCTCCTTGTCATAGACGGGAGAGTCGTGCCCGGCGCGGAAGGCTTCGAGCTCTCCGGCCAGCTGCCAGCCGTGGGAGCCTTCCACGCAGTGGACGACCGGAAGGAGCCGGCCTTCCTGGGTCTGGAGGTAGTCGGCGTAATGGGTGTCTCTGGTAAACCAGACGGGGCCCTGCCAGGCCCGGACCTTGCCGCAGAGCGCCGGCAGCAGGGCCCGGGCTTCGGCGCTGCCCAGACTGCCGCTGACAAAATCGTTCTGCATATCCACAACAACAAGACAGTGTTCAGACATAGCCTGCTTTCCCTGGTTGAAAAGCCGGAGGACTCTCCCTCCCGCCCCGGATGCGGAAATCCGGTGCCTCTGCTCCGCGGGACTATAGTCGGTTTACTGGAAAAAAGGCAAGCGCGGGGGCTTGCAGGGCCAGGGCTGCCGCAGGCACTGCCTGGCCGGCGGGCACAGCGAAGAGACAGTCCCGCCTGCCCGAAAGGCTCCGACCCGCGATGCCGGCCCCCGGTCTTTCGGCGCACATCTCCGGGAGTCCGGAGAAGGAGGGGCCGAAAGGGGATTCTGTCCTGATCCGGGGACGGAGTCCTTTGCCGGGTTCCGCGGGCGGAGCGGTACCTGCGCCGTCAGGGCGTTTTGCGGAAAGACCTGCACGGCGCCGGTGAAAAAGGCCTTGTCCCCGGAAGCTTCGGTGTGAGCGCCTGCGGGGAGGCCCCATGCCTGAGGCCTTCCCGAGGCCGGCCCCGGGGTTTTTCCGGCTGAAGACGCTCTCCCGCCGGGCCGCGTGACGGCGTCCTCCCCGCGGCCTTCCCCGCCAAAGGGAGCGTCTGCCGGGAGACGGCCCGCCCGGGGGAGGGGAAGGACTTCCGCCTGAAGCGGGACGAGGGCCCGCGGGTCGTGGTCGGGGCGCGGGGGCGCGGAGCACAGAAAAAGCCTCCCCCGGCGGGGGCCGGAGGAGGCGGGAAGGGAAAGATCAGGATCGCAGGCTAGCAGATGACGTTCGTCT
>CAZFTQ010000020.1:0-33595 GCA_964522365.1 uncultured Desulfovibrio sp.
GGCGCTCATCCCTACGCCGGCGGCAAGACGACGTACCGCGGGCCACAGGGACTTTTCCTTCACGGCCGCCTTGACCGCGTCCCTCACCAAGGCTTTCGGCGCGTTTACCCCCAGCTTCGCCATCACCGTCTTTGCCGCGCCGCCGAGCCCGGGAGCGACTTTCGTGATGGCCGCGCCGATTACGGAATCGCTGAGCGCTTCGACAAGACCCGCGCCCATGCCATAGATTGCCGCCGCCGTCCTGACGGAGTCTTCATCCAGATACTGGCCGGCATCGTCCTTTTCCTTCAGCATGTCGAGGGCGCTGTTCGCCATTTCCACAGCCTGGCTGCTTTCATACAGGCCCTCGACAACGCCGGCGCCGAACCCCGCAGCAGTGCCAAGAACCGCGCCGGGCGCAGCGCCGACACCGGCAAAAAGAGAACCCCCTGCTGTTCCTGCAATCCCGCCTTGCAGAGCGCGTTGAGAACCTTTGTACAAGACTTGGGGAATATCCCTCGACACCATCCGGTACGCCTGCTCCACAAAGCCGTAAAAGCCGATGGGATCCTGCCGGCGTCCGCTCAGCTGAGAAATCTGCTCGTCCAGGTCTTTGAGCCGCGCCCTGGCTTCTTCCGCTGTGATTTCTTTTCTGTAAAACTTCATCCCTAAGTCGGCGCGCAGATTGTTCAGTCTGCCCAGCTCCAGCGTATCCTGCCAGTTGGAAGAGGCCTGTTTTTCCGCCTCTTCGGAATATTCCGTATCTTTCTCAAGCAGGCCTTTGGATTCCAGGTCTTGGCAGACAGCGTTGAGCCTGTCCCTGTCGATATACAGAAAGGCGGCGTTTTCCTTGGATTCCCCCACCCATTTGTCAGCGTTCGGCACAGTCTCGGCACCGCGGATTTTCGCTTCGGTGGACGCGTCCATCCAGCCGACATCCGCCTGCGTCCAGCTTATTCCCAGATCTTCGGCCACCTTGTCGCGTTCGCTGACCTCTTCGGCGCTGAGCTGATCAGGCGATTGAAAAGCCTCGCGTACATAGTGCCTAGGCTCGTGGCCTGTGGCGCCGGGGAAAAAAACATCGTCCAGGCTGTACTCTTTCTGATCGTTCATTATTTTCTCCGGCTGTTTTCCTGGTCTATGGCTTTCTGGAATGCCGCTCTTTCTTCTTTGGTGAGCTCGACGCTTATTCCGTACTGCTGCTGAAGGTATGTAGTCGCTACCAGAGACTCCTTGAATTTGTCAGGGAGCCTCCGCATCCACGGCATCGTGATTTCCAGCTGCTGCTTTATTTGCCGGGCTGTGGCTTCAGGGACTTCCGGGCGGAAGAAGCCCCTCCTTTTTTCGTCCGTCTCGCCGAGTGTGGTACTGGAAGTCGAGAAGAAGCCTTCTTCTCCTGCGATATGTCCTTTGAGATCGTCCCTGAGAATAATCTCTTTGATGGCTTTGTCGTCCAGCGGCTTTCCTCTTCTTTTCGCTTCGTAGATGACGTTTTCGTAGATCCGGTTTTTGTCTTTGGCGTTTGCCGCGTTCTTTCCCTTCACCGTGTCGAAGAGCGAGTAGATGTGCTGGCAGGGATACTCCTGCCTGACTCCGGCATAATCGGCGGCCGCCTGCCTGTCGTTGGCGTTGAGACCAAGATTCAGCATCATCGCGTTCGCCTGGGACTGCGTTACCTTGCCGTTGTTCTGATCAATCCACCGACGGTATGCCGCCAGCCCTTCAGCGGACGCCGTTTTGTTGTCCTGTCCGTTGATGCTGTCGAAGATTTCCTTTTCGGCGAAGGCTTTTGTTTCGTCCTTGAACTTTCCTTTGCGGATGAAATCCAGCCGATCGGTAACCGACATATTGGAAGATTCGTTGAATGTTCTCTGAATGAGCCCGAGTTCTTCAACAATCTCCGCCTTGCGAACCGTCTCCTTCTCGACAAGGCCGCTCTTGACGATTTTCCTGACCCTGTTTCGCTGTTCAGGGTCTGCGATGTCGGCTGTCAGCCTGATGAGATGAGCTTCTTTCTGTTCCGAAGTCCAGTCCTCAGGCAGATCATCGAGCTGCTTCTGGATGGAAGTCGCCTTCTCCGCAACGAAAGCCCTTTCCGCTTCAACCTGACGTTTTTTTTCCGCCGCAACGGCTCTCGCCTGAATGGCCGTTCTCTTGCTCTGGATGGCGCTCTTCACGCTGGCGATGTCCTCCGCCGTCATGTACGTCCGCTTCTTCGGCCCCAGATACTGCCGCTCCTGATTCTCATGCAGCTTCCTGGCGTAGTCTGACGCCGCGTCCGGCGAAGAGAACTTCCCCAGATGTTTTCCCGTCTTCCTGTAAAGCTCCACCGCCTCGTCATTCGAGAGCAGCTTCCCGTCATCGCTCACTGTGGGGATGAGCACTTCCTTCCCGTCAATATTGACGGACATGCTTCTCACCGTTGAGATCGAACCGTCCGGGTTCTTCACCACGGGTCTGTGGTCAAGGTCGATGTTCCCCTGCTCTTCCAGCCCCCGTGCCCCGCTCAGATCGTGCGGCTGGCTCTGATCCGTGTACGTCCTGCTGCCCTGGGCAAGCAGCCTCTCGGCCGCTCCCAGGTTCCCGCTGTCCAGGGCTTTGCCTATGGCGTTTCTGAACGTGGCGCTTCTGGCCTTCAGCAGAGCTCGCTCCCTGGCTTCCCTGCCGAATCCTTTTTCGTCCAGAAGCTTTCCCAGATAATGGTTCACCTCGGCCACGGACCTGTTGAATCTGTCCGGGTCCGCCCAGTTCGCAACGGCCTCCTCGGCGGCGTTGTCGGCGCAGGCCTGGTTCTCCCTGATTGACCACGCGGTATATTCTCTCTGCCTGTATCTGTCGGCATCCGCCTTCAGATCGGAATCATACGTGAACGTCCTCATCCTGAAGAAGTGTCCGGCCAGGGAGCTGTCATAATCCTTCAGAATCTCATCCCGGATCTCCTTGCTCTTCTTCTCCAGCTCTTCAGGAATGGTCAGAGCATTCTCTCCCTTGCGGGTGAACAGTCCGTTCTCTCCGTACAGCTCTTCCTTCATCCGGGCCCGGTAGGTGTTCATCATCTGGGAAGACTTTACATCGGCATACTTCACATACGCGCTGTCCAGCCTGTCAGCCGCTTTCCCGAAAGCCTCCCCGAAACGCTGAATCTCCCGTCCGCTTTCCTGAGCGGCGTATCCGGCAATGCGACCGGCTTCGTCAGACAGTCTGGCTGTCGTCCCTTCCCCGGGCGTGTAGACTTTCCCGCTCCCCCTGTATTCAGGAAGCGCTCCGCCTCCTTTCCGTTCCTTGACCGAGGGGATGGTCATCATATTGCCGTAAACGCCTGCCATGCTGCCGCCTCCATCAGTTCACGCGGGGCTGACCATTGCTGTGCTTGTCCTGCCAGTCCAGATACCTGCCCCAGACATCCGCGCCTTTGGCGATGCCGCCCAAAGCGGATCCGGCCGCTCCCATCCAGGCGTTGCTCCCCGCGGAGTCCGCCTGGCTCTCGTACGCCTCGGCCTGGGTGCCGTAATTCCACGCCTGAATCTCCGCGTTGTACGCGGCGTCCATACCCTTCTGATGCTCGTTGATGGCGTCAATCTCTCCCTGGTAGGCCGTGTCTTCCTGCAAGTCGAGGTTGCTGCCGACATCCACAGCCGCGCCGGACGCGCCCATCGCCGCTCTCTGCTTGCCGATGAGCCTGGCCGTCTCCTGGCGCCTGGCGATCATGTTGTCGTACGCGCTTTTTCTCTGGGCGCTCGCCTGCTGCTCGGCAAGCTCCTGATTGCGCTTCGCCACCTCGGACTGGTACTCGGCCTGCGCCTGCTGGGCCTTGCTCTGCTGGATGGACCCGTAAACGCCGATGCCGGTGCTGAGCGCCGTTGCCGCCAGAGAGAGCGCGGTCGTTGTTGCCATCGCCATGCTTATTCCTCCCCGAAATCCACGTCCGTCACGATGGCCGCCACCCGGAAAGGCAGCGGTTTGTCCTGGATAATCCAGATGGACGTGTCAGTATCCTGCCCGGACGGAAGGGTGATCTCCACATCCCCGCTGAAAGGTTCGCAGGCTTTGCCGTACTCTGTCGGGAGGATGGGAATCTCATACTGCTCCCGCTCCCGCCACGATTCTCTGGAGTACAGATCTCCCCAGCGTGTGGCGGCGTATTTCCCGCCGACGGACCTGTACAGTCTGAGCACGCATTTCCCATACGCCCGGCGCCTGCCCAGGGAGGATCCGGTCTGCATGTCCGTCTCCAGAGGCAGGGGCGAGAGCACGGAGACATAATTGAAGCCGGCAAGAACGTTTCTGGCAGGGTAGGGAAGACGGATTTTTCCGCCTTCCACAGTCAGCCCTTCTATGGGAGAACCATCCGCCAGAACCGTCACCTCGGTCCCGTCCAGAGCCTCAAGACCGGTCACCTCGGAAACGGGTTTTCCGGCCTGCGCAGTCACGGCGCAGTCCAGATAGCAGGCTTCCTCCACCGGCTGATTCTCATGCAGCCGGGAGGTCATCCTCTCCAGGAAGAACCGCGTTTTCCCGGCAATCTCCCGCTCCACCACCAGCATGACCACGTCTTCCCGCTCGCCGCTGATGACCGCCACGGAACGGACTTTGCCCCGCGTGACATGCCTGCTCCAGCCGAAAACATTCTGCTCCTTCAGATATGTCAGGCACAGCAGAACTCCGTCATCCCTGACAGCCCAGATGCAGGAGCCAGGCGTCTGCTGAAACGCCCACTGGACTATCCTGTGGTCCTCCACCATATGCGCGGCCAGAAGCGACAGGTCGTTGCCGGAGTAGCCGTCGGATTCCCAGGAATAATACATGTCCCTGGAAGGAGGACATCTCTTCGTGGAAGCGTTCCCGCGCTGATTTCCAGCCGGGAATTTCTCCCTCGCCTGTGCCAGGGGAAGGCTTCCCCTCAGTGACTCCGCGTCCCTCCACACCTCGCAGACAGAGACGGCAGACAGACCCGGTCCCGCGTGGACAGACAGAAAACTGTCCCGTCAGGGACAGGTCGAACCCTGCGTCAGTCAGAAGCCTTCTTCTCCGCCGCCAGCACAAGACGGGCAAAATGGGAGAAACTGTGCCCTGAGCGATTCTCCGATCCCGGCACCATGTTGAAAAAGCAGCTGGGAATCTCTCCCTGACGGAGGTTTTTGGCAACGCAGGGCGAACAGCCTTCGCCATGCCTGGAGGGATGCTGGGGACAGCGCAGATCTCTGCAGGTGCAGAACGGACTCAGCGTTTCCATGGGATTCTCCCTGGGTCTGCGGACGGAGGCCGGCTGTCCGGCCCTGTCCGGGAAAAAGCAGATTTCCGGCGACAGACCGCCGTTCAGGCACGGGCTGTCCAGGGGAAGACGGGCTGAGGGGAAGAAAAGCCATCCCGGCACGCTCAGGCCTGAAGGGGGGAGGTGCCGCGGTTCCCTGAACAGCAGATACGGAAGATCCCTGCGACCCGCAAGGGAACTTTCGTTCCCGAAGCCCTTCTCCCCGGTCCCTCGTTATGGACTCCCGCACGCGGGAACTGCAGAATTTCCGCATTCTGCAGAAAATCTTCGCGCCCGGCGCCGACGCGGTGGTGGTCACGGTCCGCGCCCTGAAAAGCCATGGCGGGGCCCCCGCGCCCGTTCCGGGCCGCCCGCTGCCCGCGCAGTACGCGGAAGAGAATGTGGGCTTTGTGGAAGCCGGCTGCTGCAACCTGCTGCGCCACATCGCCATCGTCCGGAAATCCGGCATTTCCCCCGAGGTCTGCATCAACGCCTTCACCACCGACACCAGAGCCGAAATCGCCAGGGTGCGGGAGATCTGCGAAGCCGCCGGAGCCCGCGTGGCCGTCTCCAGGCACTGGGAACGCGGCGGTGAGGGCGCGCTGGAGCTGGCCGACGCCGTCATGGACGCCTGTGAGGACAGGACCTCCTTCAGGCCCCTCTACGACTGGGACATGCCCTTCGCTGAGCGCATAAACCTCATTGCCCGGGAAATCTACGGCGCCGAGGGCGTCGACCTCTCCCCCAGGGCGGAAGCCAGGCGGGCCGAATTCCAGGCCCGCGATGACTGGCGGGACTTCGGCCTGTGCATGGCCAAGAAGCAGTATTCCTTCACGGACGATCCCGGCATCAAGGGAGCGCCCGAGGGCTGGCGTCTCAAGGTGCGCGACGTCCTCATCTACGGCGGCGCGGGCCTCATCGTTCCCGTCTCAGGGAAGATCACCCTCATGCCGGGCACGGGCTCCAACCCGGCCTTCCGGCGCATGGATGTGGACACGGAGACGGGCAAGGTGCGCTTCGCCTTCTGAAGCCCCCCTTTTTCCGCTGCCCCGAAAAAAAGCCCTCCGGACACGGATCCGGAGGGCGTTCTTTCTGTCTGGAGCCAGCTAAGAGACTCGAACTCTTGACCTGCTGATTACGAATCAGCTGCTCTACCGACTGAGCTAAGCTGGCGCGCTGCGAGTGAAAAATCCTCTTACACAAAAACGCCCCGGGCAGTCAAACATTTTTTGCCCGCCCGGGTCTGCCGCCAGCGCGGCCGGGGAAGGATGTTTTCCGGTTCCGACAGGATGCGTGGAAGAGCCTGTTTCCACGGGGGACAACCGCTCCGTCACCGATCCGTCGGTTTCGCTCAGGGCGCGGGGCGGAAAGAGAGCCGGGAGCAGTTTTTAGAAAACCGTCAAAAGCTGCATCCGCTGCCCCTTCACGCGGCCCTAGCCCGCCTTTTTCGCCACCCGGAAGGGGATCCAGTGCAGGTCGCGGCTCTCCTCCCTTGTGGATCCAAGTTCCCAGGAAAAGTCCGCCCAGCCCATCTTCTCCGCCACGGCGGCGGCCACGCCCGCCGCGTTGATGATCGGATGCCGTCTGAAAACCCCGGGAAGCCCGTAGGTCAGGTTGCAGGCCAGGCACTTGCCGGGCCGGCCGTGCAGCTCAAAGGCGAGTTCCGCCGCGTCCTCTCTTTCGGCTCTGCGCCGCAGAACGATGTCGTAGGCCCCTTCCTCGGCGTCGCCGAAAAGAGCGTCAAAAAAAGCGTCCGTCCGGGAAGCCGGAAATATTTCATCCAGAAACGCGGTGCTCAGCTTTGTCATGTCGTCAGCCTCCCGGACCTGATCCAGGTCAGATCCTCTTCCGTAACCCGATAGTCGTCCCGCCGCAGACAGGCTGCGTCAAAGACGGAAAGAAGTTCGCGGGGCCGCAGGGGCTCAAGACCCTCCCGCAGTCCCATGACGCGGGCAAAAAGCCCGATGATCCGCTCCGGCCTGGCGCCGTCGGTGCGCAGAGCCTCCAGACTGAGGGAGGCGTGGCGCTTGGCCAGGCGCTCGCCGTCACTGTCCAGCAGCAGCGGGATGTGCCAGTACTCCGGCACGGGGAGTCCCAGGGCCTCCAGAATGGCCACCTGGCGCGGGGTGGAGGGCAGAATGTCCCTGCCCCGGACCACCTGACTGATGCCCATGAGTCCGTCGTCCACGCTCACGGCCATCTGATAGGAAAAGACGCCGTCCGCCCGCCGCAGACTGAAATCACCGCCGCAGTCTTCCAGGCGCATGCGCTGCGGCCCCAGAACCGCGTCCTCAAATTCATAGACCCGGCCGAAGGAGCGGAAGCGCAGGGCGTGGGGCGTCTTCCGGGCGAGACGCCGGGCGAGCTCTTCGGGATCGAGATCCCGGCAGGTGCCGGGATAGGCCGGCCCCGCGTCCCCCAGATGGGGAGCCGAGGCGAGCTGGAGATCCTTCCGCGAGCAGAAGCAGGGATAGCAGAGACCCGCCAGTTCCAGACGCTCCAGGACGGCCCTGTAGATGCCGCTTCTGTTGGACTGGTGGTAGGCCGGCAGGGCTTTTTCCGGCGTGGGCCCCAGATCCCAGTCCAGTCCCAGCCAGCGGATGTCTTCCAGGAGCATCTGCGCGTAGACCACGCTCGTGCGTTCCTGGTCGAGGTCCTCCATGCGCAGGACAAGTCTGCCGCCTTCCGCGCGCGCGGCGAGCCAGGCCGCCAGAAAGGCCCAGGCGTTGCCCAGATGGGCGAGCCCGGTGGGGCTCGGCGCCAGACGTCCGCACGGCGTCATGCTTGCATCTCCCTGCCGAAAGGCCGCAACGGGGAGCCCCCGTGCCAAGGACGGGGTTTCCCGAAAAAAAAAGGGCGACGACGCGCCGCCCGCAGCACGGGCGGCGGACAGTCCGTCTCCCGGATCGCCGCCGCTCAGGATTCCTTCCTGGATCTGGACTTGCCCCGCTCAGCCCTGGAGGTGTTCCTGCCGCTCTTCTTCTCCACCCTGGCGGGCCTGGAGGCCTTCTGGGTCGTCTTCTTCGAAGATCTGGAGCCGGACTGGGCCTTGCTCCGGGACCTGCCGGCCTGCGCCTTGGTGTCCGACTGGGCCCTGGAGGATCTGGCGACGGTCCTGCCGCCGCTTCTGCTCCGGGTTCCCGACCTTTCGACGCCGCGGCCGCGCGAGGCCCGCTCGGAGCGGCTCACCCTGCCTTTGCGGGAGCCTGAGACCGAGCTGTGTCTGCGGCTGACGCGTCTGTCCGTGTCCCTGCCGTACCTGGCCCGGCCGCTGGATCTGCTGTACTGCTGGTCCACCTTCTGGGCGGCGATGGCCACCTCGATGCTGCGCTCGCTCGTGTCCACGCGGCGCGCGCCCACGAAGTTGCGCGCGAAATATTCAGATTCCATGGATTCCACGCGCACGCGCTTGTTGCGGCTGGGAGCGTGGATGAATTTGCCGTCGCCCAGATAAATGCCCGTATGGTAGCCGCCCCGCCGTCGGAAGGCCACGATGTCGCCGGCCCGCATTTTGGACTTGTCCCGGATCCTGAAACCCGTGCGGGACTGCTCGGCCGCCGTTCTCGGGAGCTTGATGCCCGCGCCCTTGAAGGCCCACTGGACAAAGCCCGAACAGTCAAAACCGTCGGGCCGCGTGCCGCCGAAGACATAGCGCGTGCCGATGGCCTTGTGGGCGCGGCTCAGGACAACGCCCGTGACGCCGGCGTCCGCGGGTCCCAGGGAACGCTTCTCCTCAGCCTTCGTCAGCGACTTTCTGTCCTCGGAAGGCTCCAGGGGCGTCAGCTCTTCGCCCGCCGGAAAGCCCCTGCTGAAGGCCATGTCGTCGTCGATGTCCGGCATGGTCACCGAATCATAGGTCTGCCGGAACTTTTCCAGCTTCACCACCGTGGGATCCGTGGTCTCCTTCTGTCTGCCTGAGCAGCTGAAGGCCAGCAGGCAGACTAGGCAGAGGGCTATGAAGGTGAATCTGGTTCCCATTGCGGCTCCGGACGAAAGTGAGGAGGGTGGAGAGGCGGCGCGCGACTGGCGAAAGGGTGTCTGTATCCCGGCGGCGGCGAGCCCCGCGGGGCTCCCCAGATCTTCTCCTCTCAGGCGCTCTTCCGGACGGTTTGCACGCGTCACGGATCCTGCCCGCCTGCCTGCGGGGCCGTGACCCCTCCGGCGGCGGACCGGGTGCATGCACAGTTGGGTACCTCTACCTCATACGGTCTCCCGCGTCAAGAAGGGAATCTTCTCTTTCTCTCTTTTTTCTTCTCTGATTCCAGACTCTTATCTATTATTCTCCGGGCCCGCGCCTGAAACGGCTTTTTTCCCGCGTCCGCAACGACGCCCGCGGGCGCTCCCGCGCAGGTGTCCCAAGAGCCCTTTTCAGCGGGAAAAATTGTGGGAGATGCAGGCGACCGCGTTGTGCCCGTGGATGGATTCCATGCTTTCCACCTCCACCCTGAAGCCCCTGAGATGGGGATGGGCGAGGAGGCGCTGGGCCACATTGCGGACCACGTCCTCCACGAAGCAGGGCGCGGCGAAGGCGTGCTCGGTGACGTACTTCTCGTCCTCCCGCTTGAGGAGGGTGTAGACCGGGCTCGATCCCGAGGCTTCGGCTATCTCCACGAATTCTTCTATCCAGCTGAAGCCGTCGGCCAGGAGGCTCATGCGGACGAGGGTGCGCTGGCTGTGGGCGCCCTCCTCGCTGATGGCCTTGGAGCAGGGACAGACCGTCATGACGGGCACGGTGATGTCCAGGGCGAAGGAAGGGGTTTCCGCCTCGTCCAGCACGCCCGTGAGGACGCAGTCGTAGCCCAGGGTGCTCTCCACGCCGGAGACCGGGGCCTTCCTGCGGATGAAGTAGGGAAAGCGGAAGGTCACCTGGGCCCGGCGGGCCTCCAGGCGGGTCCGCACCGAGGAGAGGAGATCCCGCACGGCCCGGAAGCTGATGCGGCCTTCCCAGTTTTCCAGGGCCTCCACGAAGCGGCTCATGTGGGTGCCCTTGAAGGAATCCGGCAGGTCCACCGTGAGATCGGCCAGGGCCACGGTATGCTGCGTGCCGCTGGCCCGGTCCCGGACCCAGAGGGGCACGCGCAGGCCGCGCACGCCCACCCGGTCGATGGGCAGGGCGACATCAGGCTGATTTTTCTGTACGTCCAGCATGGGGTCTCATTGCCGGCGCCTGCGGCCGGCGATTCCGTGAAAAAAGAAAAGGGGCCCGGACGCCCCTAGACGAGGGCTTTGCCGGTGGTGGAGGGCACGAAGACGCCGTGCTTGACGCCGGTGCAGGCGATGAGCTGATCGGCCAGGCGGCGGACCTCCCGGCCGTTGCCCCTGAGCACCAGGACTTCCAGGCAGTTGTGGTGATCGAGATGCACATGCTGGGTGGTCACCACAAGGCCGAAGCACTCGTGCTGGATGTCCGTGAGACGTCCCGGAAGGTCGCGGTTGTGGTGGTCGTAGACCAGGGTGAGGGTGCCCGCGATTTCGCCTTCCGCCTCCCGCCATTCCTCGGCCACCAGTTCCCGGCGGATGAGGTCGCGCACGGCCTCCGAGCGGGAATTGTAACCGCGGCGGCGCAGCAGGCCGTCAAAGGGCACAAGGAGTTCTCTGGGCAGGGAGATGCCCAGCCGCACCGTCTTTTCATCGTCCTGGGAGAGCAGTCGCTCGTCGGCCATGCCGTTCTCCTTGGATCCGTTCAGACCCGTGTCAGTTCCCAGATTGTCACATCGGCCGCGCAGACCTGGGCGTAGATGGCCGGAACCATCGCCCTGTACACCCGCCTGCCCCGCCAGCCTCTCCCGGGGAGAGCCGCGAGGAAGGCCTCGTAGATCTGCCGGCCGGGCTCAGCCACCCAGAAGAGGCCTCCCGGGCGCAGAACATGACCGCAGAAGCGGAGCACGGGGTCCGCAAAGCGGCGTTCGTACATAATGTCCCCGCCCCAGACAAAGTCAAGGGAAGCCGGGGCCACGGCCGGCCTGCGCCAGTCCATGACGGCCCAGGCGGGCTCGGGGACCCCGTTGAGGCGCGCGTTTTCCCGGGCAAAGCGCAGCGCCTCCTCCTCGTAGTCCATGGCGAGGACCTTCGCCCCGACGGAGGCGGCCGCCAGGGCCGTCAGCCCGAGACCGCAGCCCATGTCCAGACAGCGGCGGCCGGCCAGAAGGGCCTTTTTCGCGGCGATCCAGTCCGCCAGCGCGAGACTTGCGGGCCAGAGCTCGGTCCAGTAGGGAATGTGCTCGTCCGCGTCCGCCCGGCCTTCGGCCGTCATGCTCTCCCAGAGGCTGTCAAAGTCCGAGGCCCGGCGCAGACGCCAGGTCCTGCCCGCGGCGGTGACCGTGAGCTCGGGAGAGTAGGCGTCAGGGTGCTCGGACATGGACGAAAAAAGACCCCGGAAAAGCGGCGGACAGGGAAAAAGGCGCGGGAGCGGACGCAGAAAAATAGCCCCGGGGGCGCTTCCCGTCAAACGGCCGCCGGGGAGGGGCTCTTTCTCCCCCTCTCCTCCCCTGTCCATGTCCCCGGCCAGGAGCCCAAGCCCCCGGAACAAGGACTCATCTCCGGAATTTTCTCTCCGCGCTCCCTTGAGTTTTTCCCCGCGGCAGACTATGCAGAGGCCGGCCCGAGCGCCTTCGAAAAGCCTTCTCCAAGCCCCAAAGGTCCCGCCCATGTACATGATCTTCGCCTCCCTGGCGCCCATCTTTCTCATCATGCTGGCCGGCGCCGTCACGGAGCGTCTGGGAGTTCTCCCCCCGCACGCCGCCGACTCCATCAACGCCTTCAGCGTCAACGTCTCCTTTCCCTGTCTGCTCTTCCACATCATGGCGGCCACCACCCCCGCGCAGCTCGCCCAGGGCGGCTGGTGGCTGGGCACGGCGGGTCTCCAGACGGCGGCCATGGGACTCATCTACCTGCTGGCGAGACGGAGCGGCGACGAGGCCGGTCCCGCCGTGGTCGCGGCGCTCCTCTGCACCTTCTGCAACGCGGGTTTCGTGGGGCTCCCCGTCGTTCTCAACGTCTTTCCCGGCAGCGCCGAGGCCATGAGCGCGGCGGGTCTCATGATCGTCGCCTGCAACGCCGTCTGCGTCCTGGGGCAGATGGCCCTCACGGGCTGGGACAGATCCCGGCAGGCGCCGGAGGGGCGCATCCCCCTCGCCATTCCCCCGCATGTGCGCGTCTGGAGAGCCCTCAGGCGCTATGTCATCGGCAACTGCATCCTCATGGCGGCCTTCCTGGGTCTCTGCTTCTCCCTGCTTGAGATTCCGGTCTGGGAGCCGCTGGACCGCGCCTGCGTCATGCTGGGCATGGCCGCGCCCGTCTGCATGCTCTTCACCCTGGGCTTCTGCCTGCGGGGCAGCCTCGCCCGGGCTCTGGAAGGCCACACCGTCAATGTTCTCCGGCAGGTTCTCCTCTGCTCCGCGAGGCTCGTGGTCCTGCCCCTGCTCACCCTGGCCGCGCTCCGGCTGCTGGGCCTGCCTGACCTCTGGGTCTGCGTGGCCTTCATCATTTCCGCCACGGGTTCCGCCATCATGGTGGCCACCCTCTCCCAGTTCTACCGCACGGCGGCCGCCCAGGCCGCCCTCACCGTGGCCGTGACCAACCTCCTGAGCTTCTTCTCCCTGCTGGCCGCTCTCTGGTTCCTGGGATACCTGGGTCTCATGCCCTGAGGCGGGGCCGCCCGGGGCTCTCTTGTTCAGGGGGGACCCTTCTGCTATAGAAGCCCACAGTTTTTCAGAGCGGAGGCGCCATGGGACAGGACATTCTCGACCTCGTCATTCTTCTCATACTGGTCTACTTCACCCTGAACGGCTGGTTCAAGGGCCTCGTGGGCCAGGTGGCCGCCATCGTCTCCCTGACGGGCGGCTTTCTGGCGGCCCGCGCCCTGCACCCCATGCTGGCCCCCAGACTCAGCTTCATCGCCGAGCCCGTCTGGCGCACCATGGCGGCCTATGTGATCATCTTCACGGCCGTGGTCATCGCGGTGGCCGTGGCGGCGCGACTGCTGCGGAAGATCCTGGCGCTTGCCTTCGCCACCTGGATAGACCGCATCGGCGGGGCCTTCTTCGGCCTCGCCCTGGGCATCGTCCTCTGCTCGCTCATCTTTCTCTTCATGGGCAAGTTCTTCTCCACGGCGGACTTTTACAAGCAGTCCAGGGTCAGACCCTACATGCACAGCGTCATCAGCCTTCTGCGGACCTCGCTCCCCCCGGACGTCGTGAAGCGCTTCAGCTTTTAACCCCAGACAGCACAAGGAAGACAGCATGCCAGACGACAGCGGCATCCAGGAAGTGCGCGAGGTCATCGCCCGCCTCACGGCCCCCGACGGCTGCAGGTGGGACAGACAGCAGACCCCCGAGTCCCTCACCGAATACATTCTGGAAGAAAGCCACGAGCTTGTGAGCGCCATCCGCGCCGGCAGAACCGATGATGTCTGCGAGGAACTGGGCGACGTGGCCTTTCTCCTCCTCTTTGTGGCCCATCTGTATGAACGGCAGGGCGCCTTCAGCCTCCGCGAGGTCTTTCAGAAGAACGCCGCCAAGATGATCCACCGCCATCCCCATGTCTTCGCGGGCGAGCACTTCGCCAGCCTGGACGAGCAGCTCAAAGCCTGGGAAAAGCTCAAGCAGGAGGAACACAAGGCGTCGGGCCGGGAGTCCGGCCTCTTTGACTCCCTGCCGAGGTCCCTGGAGCCCCTGGCCCGGGCCTACCGCATCCACTCCAAGGCCGCCCGCACGGGCTTCACCTGGGAGGACACCGGGGACGTGGAGCAGCAGGTGGAGGCCGAGTGGCTGGAATACCTGGACGCCGCGGCCCGGAGCGACGGCGAGGGCGTGCGCCACGAACTCGGCGATCTCCTCTTCAGCGTGGTGGAGCTCGGCAGACGCCACGGCCTCAAGGCCAACGCCGAGCTGGACGCGGCCAACGAGCGTTTCCTGAGCCGTTTCAAGGCGATGGAAGCGGACGCCCGCGAGGCCGGCAGGGATCTTTCCTCCATGACGCTCGCCGAGATGGACGAGCTCTGGGCCAAGGCCAAGGCACGGGAGGCCGGAAACCGGCCGGATCCCTCGGCGGCCCCCGCCCGGAGCGGGCCCGCCCCGGACGCCGATCCCTCCTGACGGCCAGGGAGCGGCCATGCGGCCACAGCGCGCCCGGGGGCTGCGCCTCCCCCTGGGGAAGAGCCTTCTGCTCCTGCTCTTCCTGGCCCTTCTCTGCTGCGTCTCCTGCCGGACGGGCGTCCCGGCGGGACAGCCCGAGCCCCTCTTCACCCCGGACAGGGGGCCGGAAGCGGCCCGCGGCCGGGTGAGCCCGGTCTACGAGCACTGGCTCTACCGCCAGTCCCTGCTGGAGCAGGCTGAAGCCGTCCGGGCGGCCGTACCGCCCCTGGCGCTCTGGCTCCGTCCGGGGGACCGCATGGACAGGGACAGGCTGCTCACGGCAGCCCCCACCTGGGCCGTCTTCTCCCTGCCCGACCTGCCGAAGCCCGCGGCCAGGACTCTGGAAGCGCAGCTTCCGGCTCTCGCCCGGGCGGGCATCCGGGGCGTCTGGCTCAGGGACATCCTGGAAGAAGACACGGTCTGGCTGCCTGAGGGCGCGCCTTCGGGGCATCGGCCGATCTCCCTCCGGCCCGCCCCCGCCCTGGGGAGCGAGGAGGATTTCCGATCCCTGACCGGAGCCCTGCAGGCTCAGGGGATCCAGAGCGGCTCTCCCCTGCTTTCCCCCGCCACGGGGCTCGGGCCGGACTTCATGCTCCAGGCCAGGGCTTCCGCCCGCCAGCAGGGCCTCTATCTCCTCTTTGCCCTGCCCGACCGCCTGAACGGTCTTTTCCCCGGTTCGGCCTCGGCCTGGGACTGCCGGCTGCTCACGGACGCCCAGGTCCGGCGGCTCAGGGAGGAAAAGGTCATCCCCGGCCCCCTGCGCCAGGACGCCTTTCTGCCGCGGCGCGCCGCCTGGGCCCTCACCGGGGAGGTCGCGGGCGTGGACGGCAGGACGCGGCGCTGGGTCTACCGGACCCTCGACACGCCCTTTCAGCCTCTTCTGGCCTTTCCGGATCCCTCGGGCCTCGCCCGGGGACTGCTGCGGGCCTCCGCTCTGGAAACGGCCGGCCTGCGCCGTCAGGCGCTCTCGGGCCTCTCTCTCGCCGGCCTGAGCGGTCTTGAGCCGGACGACGGAACAGGCGACGGACGCGCAGGGCTTTCGCCCGCGCCCCTGGCTCTCGCGGATCTCGCCCGGACCCTGCGCCGCTGCGGCGGCTGGAGTCTCTGTCTGGACGCCTCCAATCCCTCCGAGCGCGCCCTTGCCCTGGAGACGGCGGACTTCGCGGTCTGGCCGGATCTGGTCCCCCTGCTCCGGGAGGCTCTCGCAAGCGGGAGCGCGGCGGCCCTCGCCCGGGAACTCAGGGCCCTGCTGGAGGCTTCCCCGGATCCCTCGAGGCTCGCCTATTTTTCTCCGGCCGGGGCCGAAGCGCCCGCTCCGGCCGAGCCGGACGCGGGGCCGGCGGAGCTCGCGCTGCGCGTCAGGCATCTTCTTCTTTCCCTGCCTCTGGGACTTCCGGGACTGGCTTTTCTGGAAGCCGAGGTCCTCGGAGAAGGACCGCAGAGCCCCGGCGGATCCGCTCTGGACCTGCTCGCGCGGGACGCCCTCGCGGCCCGGGCGGAGCTGGGCCTTGCCCGGGGAAAGCGCGTCCGGGTCTTGCACCCGGCGGAAGGCCTGCTTATAACAGAAACATATCTGCCCGGGGGCGGACGATTTTTCACGGCCCTCAACTGTTCCGGCCGCCCCGTCCGTCAGTCCGTCAGCCTGCCCGGCCTCCAGGGCCCTCTCCGCTCGCTGACCCCGACGGCCCCGGATCCGGAACAGTCCGCACCCGGCAGCTGCGTATTCTCGCTCAAAGCCCGGCAGGCGGCGCACTATCTGGCAGACGCGCCGTCCGGCCGCCAAGCGCTACAAGGAGACCTCTATGGACACGACAACCCCTCCTGTCACAGCCCAGGACGAATCCCTGCGCAAAGAGGAGACGGACAGGGAGCCTGACGCTCAGTCCCTCCAGGAAGAAATCCTCAAGGCCAGGGAACAGATGCTCGAGGCCTCCAGACGTCTCGAGGCGCTGGAAGCCGCGGCCCGCAAAGTCATGAAAGCCGAAGCGGCCGAAGCGGAGCCCAAAGCCCCCGCCGCGCCCGAGCCCCGGCCTCAGGCCGCGGAGGAGGTCCGGACCCCGGCGCCTGAGCCCAGGCCCGAACCCGCTCCCGAGCCCCGGCCCGGGCCCGAAAAGGAGCCCGCCGGCAAAGCTCCCGCTCCCGAGGAGGAACCCGCGGACACGGCTCCCCACAACGCCGTCTTCCGGCGGCTTTCCGCCATCGCGCCCCTGCCCCTTCTGGTTCTGCTCGCCCTGCTCTGCTGGGCGCCCGTGCTCACGGGCGATCTGGCCTGCCCGGGCGAGGCCGCCAATCTCAAGGCGCTCACGGCCATGAAGGGCCTGGACTTCCTCCCCCACGCCGGCACCTCGGTGCTTCTGCCGGGCTACGCCTGGTTTGCCTGGGGCTTTTCCCAGCTGGTGCCCCTGGGCGATCCCTTCGGCACCACCATGCTGAGCTTCCTGGGCGGTCTCATCGGCCTCATGGGCGTCTGCATTCTGGCGGGCTCCCTGCGTCTGGGGCGCAGCGCGGTGTTCGGCGCGGGCCTCGTGCTCCTGAGCCTTCCGCTCTTTGCCGGATCGGCCAATTTCGTGGGTCCGGTGCCCTCCGCCTGCGGGCTTGCCTGCCTCGCCCTGGCCTGCCTCGCGCCCGGCTGGACGAGCAGTTTTGATCTGCCCCGCATGATCCTGGGCAATGTCTTCGCCGCGGCCGCCGCGCTCTCGGGCGGTCTCTACTTCGGCCTGGTGCCCCTGGCGACAAGCCTCGTCTTCGGGCTCTGGCGCGGCGGCATCCAGCGCATGCGCAATACCGACGCGGTGGCCGGCTTCGCCTGTTTCGTCATTCTCATAGCCGCCTGGATGGCCGTCATCATTCTCTTCGGCGACGGCGGCGTCACCACGGCCATGCTCCTGAAGGTTCTGGGAGCCTCGCCTTCCGCCGAGGCTTTCGGCTGCAAGGTCTCGACCCTCGCCGCCGCCTCCCTGCCCTTCCTGCTGGTGGTCATCTGCGTCAACTGGCCCAGGGTCCTCAGGGAAAGCGTCCGCACCCTCAAGGCCTCCCGTGAAGAAAACGCCAACGCCTGCCTCTGGATCGGCCTGGTCTTCGCCATCGTGCTTCTGCCCTTCTCGGCCGGCACGGCCGACTGCCTCCTGGCCGTCTGCCTCCTGGCCATCGTGACCGCCAGAGCGCTTCTGCGCCTCGGGAAGAAGGGCGTCCGCCTCTTCTTCCTTCTGCTCTGCCTGGTGCTCGTCCTCTGCACCGTGGCGGGCTTCTGCGCCACCCTGCCCTTTGTCCGCGATCTCGTTCTCCCGGCTCTGGGCGTGACCCTGCCCAAGACCGCCATGGATGTGCTGACCGGTCTCGCCGGCATGAACATGGCGGCGGCCATCGCTCTGCCGCTTCTGCCCCTCATCGCCGCCGCGGCCATCCTGCATGTGGCCTGGCGCAGCCGCACGGCGGCCGCTCCCCTGCTCTGCACCGCCCTGGCCGTGGCCGTCATGGCCCAGCCCCTGGCCCTCGTGCTTCCCTCCACCCTGGCCGCCATTCCGGCCTGCCAGCTGAAGGCCACGGCCGGACTCGTGCCGCCCGTGCCCGCACAGGCTCCGGCCATGACGAAGAAGGCCGCCCCCGCGAAGCAGGTTCAGCCCGCCGGCAAGGCGCCTGAGACGGCTCCGGCGGCGAAGCCCGCCGAAACAAAGGCCCCGGCGCCGGAAGCGGTGAAGCCCGCTGAAACCAAGGCTCCCGCGGCTGAAACAAAGGCCCCCGCGCCCGAAGCGGCGAAGCCGGCTGAAACGAAGGCTCCGGCTCCGGAAGCGAAGCCCGCCGCTCCGGCGGACAAGGCGCCCGAAGCCGCGCCTGCCGGCAAGGCTCCCGAGGCCGCCCCGGCCGAAGGCGAAGCCGCTCCCGCGGCCCTGTAACAGGCCTCCCGGCCCTGAAAACCGATCTCTCACGCCGCCTGCCGTCCCCTGGACGGGAGGCGGCGTTTTTTGTGCTTCGGAGAAGGCAAAAGGCGGCAGCGGGGTTCAATCCGCTGCCGCCTTCGGGTTTTCTGCGTAATCGGTCTTTCCTGCGTTTTTCGTCCTTACGCCGTCCGCCCTGTCAGGCCAGACAGCAGAGGACCCGGTGGCCCTGGTCCTCCCGCTCTTCCGGAAGCGCCTCCCGGCAGCGGGCTTCGGCCCGGGCGCAGCGGGGGTGGAAGGGACAGCCGGCGGGCAGGGCGCCCAGGGGCGGCACCGTGCCGGCAATGGCCGGCAGACGGTCCAGCTGGAGGGCGAGTCTCCCGGGATCGCAGGCCATGAGACCCTGGGTATAGGGATGCCGGGGGTTTCCCAGCACCTGATCCACGCTCCCCCACTCCACCAGGCGGCCGGCGTACATGACGCCCACGGCGTCCGCCGTCTGCGCCACCACGCCCAGATCGTGGGTGATGAGCAGGACCGACATGCCGCAGGCCCGGCGCTCCTCCTCCAGGATGGCCAGGATCTGCCCCTGAATGGTGGTGTCCAGGGCCGTGGTGGGCTCGTCGGCAAAGAGCACCTCGGGCCCGCAGCTGAGGGCCATGGCGATCATGACCCGCTGGCGCATGCCCCCCGAAAGCTCGTGGGGGTATTCCCGGTACCGGGCCCGGGGAGAGGGGATTCCCACCCGGGCAAAGAGCTCCGTGACCCGTTCCTCGGCCTCGGCCTTTGAGAGCCCTTTGTGCACGCGCAGAGGCTCCGCCGCCTGACGGCCCACGGTGAGGACGGGGTTCAGGGCGGTCATGGGCTCCTGAAAGATCATGGAGAGACTTCTGCCGCGCAGGGCGCGCAGTTCCCGCTCCGGCAGCTTCAGCAGATCCCGGCCGGCGAACAGGACCTGACCCGTCACGCCCGCCTGCGGCGGCGCGAGGCCCAGACAGGCCCTGGCCGTCAGGCTCTTGCCGCAGCCGGACTCGCCCACGAGACAGGTGACGCTGCCGCGGGCGAGGGCAAAGGAAAGGCCCTGCACGGCGGGAAGCTTCCGGCCGTCGTCGTCCTGAAAGAAGACCCCCAGATCCCGGACGGAGAGAACGGGTTCCCCCCTCAACGGGCCACCTGCACGGCGCGGTGGCGCACCCAGGCTTCCCGCATCATGATGTAGGGATCCACGGCGGCGTCGGTGAGGGCGGTGTAGGTGGGCAGGACCTTATCCAGATCGTTGAAGAAGAAGCCCGCCTCGATGCCCGTGATGGCGTACCAGGGCACATCCCAGACATAGCCCAGCGCGAAGCCCGGGTAGAGGAAATAGTCGCCCCCCCAGCCGAAGGTCTCACGCACCGAACTCGGTCCCAGAAAAGGCCAGATCAGGTAGCAGCCGTGTCCCACGCCCCAGACCCCCAGGGTCTGGCCGAAGCTCTCGCCCTCGGGGTGCACGGGCACCACGGTCTTGAGATTCCTGGAGACATCGATGAAGCCGCCGAAGCCGGCCGTGGTGTTGATGATGAAGCGCCCGAACTCCACGCCGGCCGCCTGGAAGCGCCCCTGCAGGAGATTGTTCACGAAGCGCATGGGGAAGAGCAGGTTGTGCCAGAAATTGCTCAGGCCGCTGCGCACTTCCCTGGGCGTGACGGTTTCCCAGCCCTTGTAGACCGGATTGGCCACATGGATGTAGAAAAAGTCGTTGAAGCGGAACCAGAAGCGGTTCCAGCCCTCCAGGGGATCGGCGATGGAGGCCGCAGGCTCGGAGTCATAGTCGTCCAGATCGTCCCCGGCTGCCCCTTCCGCCGGCTTTTCCTGGACGCTGATGCCGGCCGCCGGCAGGGCCCTGTCCGCCTGCTGTCCGTAGATGCTGGCCGGCACGGCCGTGTTCGGCGGCGGCGGAGCCACCACGGGTCTGGCCGTCACGGCGCCCGGGCCGCCTTCCACGGCGGCGCAGGGGGCGCTGAAAAGCAGGGAAAGTCCCGTCAGAAGGACGAGAGACGCGCAGAGCCTGAAAAGAGGGCCGCGTTCCCGGGTCCGGAAAAAATCATTGCTGGGCGCCATGGCTTCTGCCTGCCTCCACGGCACGCTCCCGCACCCGCCTTGTCAGCTCGTCGGGCGAGGAAGCGGAAAGAATTTCCTGAAACTGCGTCCGGTAGTTTCTGACCAGACTGACGCCTTCCACAAAGACGTCGTAGACCATCCAGTTTCCGTTTCTGGGCATCATGCGGTAGGCCACCGGGATGATTCTGCCCTCCCGCGTGGTGAATTCCGTCTGCACCTCCACCCTGGTGCCTTTCTCGTTGCGCCGCTCGCCCGTGTAGCTGACCTTCTCTCCGTCCCAGGAGTCAATGCGGCTCAGATAGGTGGAAAAGAGCAGATCGGCGAAGGCCGCCGTGAAGGCCTCGCGCTGGGCGGGCGTGAAGGAGCGCCAGGGCTGGCCCACGGTGCGGGCGGAAAATTCTTCAAAGTCAAAGATGTGGTAAACTTCGTCCTCAATCTGACGCCGCATGTAGCCCCGGGTGGCGGGGTTGGCGTAGTCCGGCTTGCGGATGAGGGAGAGGATCCGGCTGATGGACAGGGCGAGTTCCGGCTGGGCCCTGGACGGATCCTGGGCCAGGGCCTGCGCGGGGACGCAGAGACAGAGGCAGAGAAGGGCTGAACAGACCAGGCCTCCGGCCCGCGCCAGAGTCAAACCAGAAGACATGTTCCCACTCCTCGCGTGAGGAAGCGCTGCGGGCTACTTGACCCCGCCGAAAGCGTACTTGCCGATGAGCGAGCCCAGATCCATGGCGGGCTCGGTGTCCGTGATGGTGTCGCCGTCCCTGAGGATGTCCGGCGAGCCGCCGGGCGCCACGTCGATGAACTTGTCGCCGATGAGGCCGGCGGTGCGCACCGAGGCGATGGTGTCGTCGGGCAGCTGCAGGTCCCGGTCAAAGCGCAGGACCACTTCGGCCATTGTCTGGGTCTCGGTGCGCTTGAGCTGGATGGACTGCACCTTGCCCACGGGCACGCCGGCCATCTCCACGTCCGCGCCCACGCGCAGACCGGACACGCTGGTGAAGCTCGCGTTGAGGAGGAATCCCCGGTCGCTGAAGACTTCCATCTTCCCGAGCCGGATGGTCATGTAGGCCACGCAGAGCAGGCCGATGAGCACAAAGACGCCGACGGCGGCGCAGCGGGTGGTATTCATGAGCTGTTCCTGTGCCCCGCCCGCGTGAAACGCCCGGCGGGGAATCGCTTTTTTCCCGTGGAGAGGGCCCGTCAGCGGGCCAGCCAGGCGTCAACCCTGGCGCGCACGGATTCGGACATGGCCGCGTGGCGGCTGCCCGGACCCTTGTCGGCCTCCCGGCTGAGAAACTGGACGAGGTAGGGATCGTCCGAGGCCCTGAGGGCGTCGGGCGTCCCGCAGAAAAGGGAGCGGCCGTCCCGGATGACCAGGACATTGTCCGCTATGCGCCAGAGACTGGAGAGGTCATGGCTCACCACCACGATGCTCATGTCCCGGAAATGCTCGTTCATGTCCAGGAGCAGGCTGTCCATGCGGGCGGCCGTGATGGGATCCAGACCGGAGGTGGGTTCGTCGCAGAGAAGAATTCTGGGCTCCGTGATGATGGCCCGGGCGAGACCCGCCCGCTTGCGCATGCCGCCGGAGAGCTCGTTGGGGTAGAAGTCGGCGAAGTCCTCGAGCCCCACCATTTCGAGGACCCGCAGGGCCTCGTGCCTGAGCTCCGCCCGGGTCAGGGAGAGGTGCTCCGAGAGGGGCAGAGTCACGTTTTCCGCCAGGGTCAGGGCGCCCAGCAGGGCGCCGTCCTGGAAGAGCACGCCCATGTTGCGGCGAAGCCTGCGGAATTCCCTGGCGGAGAGGCGGAGAATGTCCTGGCCGCCCACAATGAGCTCGCCCGCCATGGGCCTGGAGAGCCCGATGATCTGGCGCAGCAGGGTGGACTTGCCGCAGCCGGAGCCCCCCAGAATGACGGAGACGTCGCCGGCGGGCAGATCGCCCGTGACCTCCTGCAGGACCACATGGTCGCCGTAGCCCGCCTTGAGGCCTCTGATGCTGATGTCCCAGCTTGTGGCCATGACTGTCCTCCTAGAGGAAAAGACTGGTCAGCACGTAGTCCGCGGCCAGAATGAGCACGCAGGCGATGACCACGGCGCTCGTGGTGGCGTTGCCCACGGCCTCAGGGCCCACGCTGTCCCCGCGCCGGTCCGCGTAATAGCCCTGGTGGCAGCAGACCGCCGTCACGAGGAAGCCGAAGACCATGGACTTGATGAAGCCGCAGGTGATGTCACTCATGGTGACGGCGCTGGAAATGCGGTAGAAATAGACGCCCTGGTTCATGTCCAGCAGGGCCACGCCCGTGAGATAGCCGCCCACGATGCCCGTCACATCGAAAATAGCCGTGAGCAGGGGGAAGGAAATCAGGGAGGCCAGAATGCGGGGCGAGACCAGATAGGACATGGAACTGATGTCCATGACATCCAGCGCGTCAATCTGATCGCTGATGCGCATGACGCCGATCTCGGCCGTCATGCTGGAGCCCGCCCGGCCCGTGAGCATGAGGGCCGTGAGCACGGGTCCGAGCTCCCTGATGAGCGAGAGGGAGACCACCGCGCCCAGGAAGCCCACGGAGCCGAAGCGGATGAGGGTGTAATAGCCCTGCAGGCCCAGCACCATGCCGGTGAAGAGCGAAATGAGGAAGATGAGAAAGAGGGACTGGGAGCCGATGACGTGGACCTGTCTGATCGTCCGCCGAATGATGCGGCCCGAGCTGAAGATCTGGCGGCAGCCGTCCGTGAAGAAAAGCGCCAGTGAGCCCATGAAGCAGAGGGCTTCCAGAAAGGGCCGGCCCAGCGCTGCCAGAAAGTTCTGCATGGCGGTTTTTTTCCTGCTCCTGAGTGGGTCAGTTTTTCTTTCTGCCAAGCCGGACGGGCGTGCCGAGCCTGGCCTTTTTCACGGTCTGCAGGAACTGCTCGCAGTCCTGATCCGTGCCCTTGAAGGTGCAGACAAGCTGCCAGGACTTGCCGTACGCCCGGATGACGGTGCGCACGCCCTTGCCCTGGTAGCGGGCCTGCTCCTGACGGGCGAGCTCCTGAGTGGGCACCGTGGCCATGCGGTAGGAGAAGGTGTAGACGGGCCCCGTCTTCTGCTGCGCCTGCGGCGGGGCGGGCCTGGCCTGAGCCGGCTGCGCCTGCGCGGCGGGCTGAGGACCCTTCTCCGCGGCGAAGGCCGGGTAGCCCGGCACCTGGGCCGGCGGCTGACCCGCCTGGGCCTGCGGCTGCTGTCCCTGGGGCTGCTGATCCTGGGCGGGCTGCGCCTGCGCCGCCTTCTCCGGCTGGGCTGGCTGCGGGGTTTCAGCAGGCGGGGCGCCCGTCTCCTGCTGTCCCTTGTCCTGCCAGACGGCGGCTATTTTCTGCAGATGCTCCTCGGGATTCTGGCCGCGGCCGATGAGAAAGCCCATGTAGAAGCCCCAGCCGAGCATCAGGAGAATGCCGGCGGAGACAAGACAGGCGGCCGGCCCGCTCAGTCTGAGGTTGAATCCGGACTTTCGGGCCGGTTTTGCCTCTTCCTGCTGAGGCGGGCTTTTCATATCCAGAGCCATGCTCTCCTCCTCACGCCCGCCCCCGCGGCGGGACGGGCTTTTCTACATGCGCTCGGGCGCGCTGACGCCCAGAATGTCCAGACCGTTGGCAAGGACCCGGGCCACGGCCCTGAGCAGAGCCAGGCGGGCCAGAGTCAGACCCGCGCTGCCTGCGCCGAGGATGGAATGTTTGGTGTAGTAGCTGTGCAGAAGCTGCGCGAGCTCCGTGAGATAGTGGGTGACCTGGTGCACCTGGAGGACGGCGGCCGCCTGGGCCGTCATGTCCGCGAAGACCTCCATCCTGCGCAGCAGAGCCATGTCCTCGGGGGTGTCGAGCCCGGCGAGGATCTCCGGATCCGAGAGAGCCGGCAGCTCCAGGCCCTGCTCGGCGGCCCGCCGGAGAACGGCGCAGCTGCGGGCATGGGCGTACTGCACATAGTAGACGGGATTTTCCATGCTGCGCTGCTTGACGGCTTCCAGGTCAAAGTCCACGGCCGTGTCCGTGCGGCGCGAAAGGAACATGAAGCGGGCCGCGTCCGTGCCCACTTCCTTCACCACGTCCGCCAGCGTCTCGAAGGTGCCCGCGCGGGTGGACATGCTCACGGGCTGGCCGGCCACCAGCAGATTGACGAGCTGGATGAGCACCACTTCGAAGGAGCTCTGATCGCGGCCCAGGGCGGCGATGGCCGCCCGCATGCGCGGAATGTAGCCGTGGTGGTCGGCGCCCCAGACATCGATGAGCAGGTCGAAGCCCCGGGCGTACTTGTCGTAGTGGTAGGCGATGTCCGAGGCGAAGTAGGTGAGGGAGCCGTCGCTCTTGCGCAGCACCCTGTCCTTGTCGTCCCCGAATCCGCTCGTGGCAAACCAGAGGGCCCCGTCCTTTTCGTAAAGATACCCGGCTTTTTCCAGAGCCGCAAAGGCCTCTTCCACCTTGCCGGCGTCCACCAGGCTCTTTTCCGAGAACCAGACCTGATGCTCCACCCGGAATCCGGCCAGGTCGGCCTGGATGCCCCTGAGGATGACATCCTTGGCATAGGCCAGACAGCGCGCCTCGGCCTCGCTTTCCGGGAGATCCGCAAGGGCGGGATCCTTTTCCAGCATTTCCCTTGCGATGTCAATGATGTAACTGCCCTTGTACCAGTCCTGGGGCTCGGGGATGGGCCTGCCCGCGAGGGCGCGGAGACGGTACCAGACCGAGTGGCCCAGAAGGCGCATCTGACGGCCGGCGTCATTTATGTAGTATTCGGTGGAGACCTCCCAGCCGGCCCTGCGCAGGAGCCGCGCCAGGCTGTCCCCGGCGGCCGCCCCGCGGCCGTGGCCCACATGCAGGGGCCCCGTGGGATTGGCGGAGACATATTCCACCATGGCCTTTCTGCCCCGGCCGGCGTCGGATCTGCCGTAGTCCGCGCCCCGGGCCTCCACCTCCCGCACCACTCCCTGCCAGAAGGAAGGCGCGAAGGTGACGTTGCAGAAGCCGGGCCCGGCTATCTCGACGCTCTGCACGTCCGGACAGCCGGCCTGGATGTGATCCCGCAGCGAGGCAGCCACCTCTCTGGGCGGCCTGCCCAGGGGCTTCGCCAGCAGCATGGCGATGTTGGTGGCCATGTCGCCGTGTCTGGGGTCCCTGGACGGCTCGATGACCGCCTTGGCCGGCCACTCGAGGCCGCGCTGCGAGAGAAAGTCCGTGATGAGGGAACGGACGGTGGTGTATGCCTGCATTCTGTCTCCGTCTCGGGGGCGCGTCAGACCCGCGCCCCCGTCCTGTCGTCGTGTGGGCGGGAAAAGGGGCTAGCCCGCGGCTTCTTCGGCCGAGGCGGGATCGCTCACCAGGCCCGTCCGGATTTCATCGGGTTTGACAAGGCCTTCCAGACAGCGGGCGACCATCTTGGAGAGCACGGCCTTGGGGCCCACTTCCAGGAAGTCCCGGATGCCGTCGCGGCACTGGGCCTGCATGATCTCAATCCAGCGCACGGGAGAGGTCATCTGGACGAGCATGGCCTCGCGCACGCTTTCGCCGTCGGTGAGGGCGCTGGCCGTCACATTGCTGTAGACGGGGCAGCGGGGCCTCTTCCAGACCGCCCTGCGCATGTGGGCTTCCAGCGCCTTTGCCGCCTCCGCCATGAGAGGGCTGTGGAAGGCGCCGCTCACGGCCAGGGGAATGCAGCGGCCCTTCGCGGCCTTGGCCAGGGAACCCGCCATCTCCACGGCGGGCTTTTCGCCGCTGATGACGTACTGTCCGGGGGTGTTGTAGTTGGCCACCAGAAGCTGCAGGCCGGTCTCGCGGGCGGCCTGGGCCACGATCTCCTCCACCTTCTCCAAGGGGAGCTTCACCATGGCCGCCATGGCGCCGCGGCCGTCGGGGTCGCAGTCGGCCATGAGGGCGCCGCGCAGGGAGACCAGGCGGAGGCAGGTCTCGGGATCCAGCACGCCGGCCGCCGCGAGGGCGCTGTACTCGCCCAGGCTGTGGCCCGCGCAGGCCAGAGGACGCACCCCGCGGGAAAGCGCCTGCCAGAGCGTCAGATTGAAGACGGTGAGCGCGGGCTGCAGGGCCCGCGTGTCGCTCATGGCTTTCTCGTCTCCTTCCCAGTAGATTTCGCGAAGCGGAAGGCCGCTCACGGACTCGGCTTTTTTCCACATATCCATGGCCGAGGAATCGGCGTCGGCCAGATCCCTGCCCATGCCGGGGGTCTGGGCTCCCTGCCCAGGAAAGAGAATGGACGCTTCACGCATGTCTGCTGTACTCCCGTGACAATCCGCCTCAGAGGCGGACGAAAAGTGCCTGCAAAAGAAAAGGTTCAAAGAGTTTTCTTACGGGATCTTGTCCCTGCTGGCAAGGGGAGCGGAAACGCTGACCCTGGAAAAGCAGGGAAAACAGAAGACAAAGCAGACCGAGGAACGCCCTGGTGACATACCCACGGCCGGAAAGGATCCGTCAGGAAGGACTCTTTCCCCCGCTTGGGCTCTTCCTTCGATAGCTCCGTGAGATGGGGCACGTGGCATCTCGCCCGGCAGGAGCGCCGGGCGGCAGGGAGATCTCCCCTGGCGGCGATGCCCCTCTTCACGCTCCTTTCTCTGGAAAGACAGGCATCTGGGAGTCTCCGGCTTCGGCGGGAACTGTTGCGGGCTTTGGACCGTCCGGGGACGTCAGAAATTTTTTCAGATTTTTTCTGATATTCCGCAGGACGGAAAGTTCCCGGCTTATGTCTTTCTCAAGACAGACGGCAGACCGCTGCCGAAGGAGTTCGCATATGGATATTTTCACATTTCTCGACACCGCGATCAGGAGCATCGCCGACATCGGTCAGACAGCGTGGAAGATTGCCGCGAACATCGTCAAGGAATCTTCCGATGAACCCAGGAAGAAGGAGGAATAGCCTTGCTGCCCCTTGTTTTTCTTGGCGGAGCCCTCTTCGGCGCGGCCGGCCTCGCGGCCGCAGCCCTGTACGACAATCACAGGACGGAATCCCGGTATTCTCCCCTGCTCAAAACGCCCGAAGCCCTGGACGCGGACGGCGTGGTCAAGGAACTGAACGCGTATTTCTTCAAGGCCCAGAGCCTCTACATGGACTGCAACAGCATCATTTTTGACAGCGTGGATCTGATATCCAGCTCCGTGACGCTTCCCTGGGACGGGAAGGTCCGGAAAACGCTGGACAAGATCGGAGACGGCATGAACGCCCTTGCGAGAAGGAATGTCAACAGCCGTCTGCGCCACATGAAAGAGGAAGCCGGGAAACTGTATGACCGCTACAGAGGCGTGTTCGCGAGGGCCAACGAGCTTGTCCGCGGGACCGGCCGCTCTCCCCTGAATCTGGACGGCATCAGATTTGAGGCCATCAGCTGGGAAGTGAACAATTCCGCGGACAATGAAGACTGGGATGAGGAGATTGAAGTTCTGGCGGACTGCATCAGGAATTTTCTGAAAAAGTCATGCGATGCCGCCGACCGGCTGACCGACATGCTTCAGGATGACGGGAAGCAGCCAGCCCTGGAGCAGCCCCGCCGCGGCGAGTGACGCGCTGCGCGGACGCTCGGTGTTTCTCCGCTCAAAGCAGACAGAGACGACAGAAGAAAGTGATTCCCTGGCTTTCCGGGAAGAGCTCTGTCATCCGGCGCCGATGGAATGGTCAGCGCGGCCGACTGGACATCACGGACAGACGGCCCTGGCTGAGGAGATCCGGGTCTTCTCCTGAGTCCCGGCAGCTGTCCCGAAACATCCGCTGCGGCTGTCTCATGCGGGACGAAAAGGCGCCGCTGGGAACCGTCAGGAAAGATCGCGAAAAATCGCACGGGAGGCCCGTTTCCGGGCCTCCTTCGCTCCGTATGCCGTACGAATCCGCGGCTGACAGTTCCCGGCAACTTCGGAGAGACGTCCTGCGGTTCACCCGGGCGGAACCGGCCGGTCCCGAACCTGATGCCGCCGGTCCTCCGCCGGCCCGCCGGAAATCCGCTTCAGCGCAGGACCCGTGATTCCGTCACTCCCCGCGGGAGTCGCGGATTTTCACTTCCTTTACCTCCGCTTTGCAGGCTCTTTCGTAAAAGGCAATGCCCCAGTGCAGGATGGTCGTGTATCTGCCTTCCGCGCGGAGGTCAGCGTCAAGCTTTTTCTCAGCTATCCCCCGCAGAGCCTGCCCGGCCAGAGAAGCAAGGTCTCTGTACCCCGTCACTACCTCAATGACCGCGGCCCGTCCGTTTTCTTCGTCACGGACGGCGATGTCGTAGCGGCGGGATCCGCTTTCCCTGCGGGAGCTGACCTCGAAATTCTCGGCAAACAGGAACAGAAGCAGCATATGGTACATGTACCTGGCATGATCGCTGTCACGCAGAGTTTTGGCCATGTGCTTCTCAAGCGCCCGCTCCAGTTCCTGTGCCTTTCCGTCCCAGAACTGCATATGCACATTCCGGCAGTCCGGCATCAGGAACCTGTCGCGGAACCACTCCCGCAGCTCCTTTGCGAAAACCTGCCGTACGTCCCTGCTGGGAAAGACAAGCGGCAGCTCTTTTTCCCACGGTATGACGCTGAGGTTCATCCTCGGTTCCACTGACTCTCTGGTCAGATAGCCTGCCATAAACAGCCACGGCCAGATATGCCACGGCCTTTCAAAGAGCCAGTCATAGTTGGTCGGGTCTTCCAGAGCGGCGTACACACATCCGCCGTCAAGCAGTTTTTCCAGTCCGGCTTCAACGTCACAGTCAGTCTCGGCGAGCAGAGCCTTCGTTATCCCGCAGTGCGAGATGCCGAGGCTGTATGTCCGCGGGGCCATGTCGGGCTTTCTGAGATGGTCCTCAACGTATTTTGTGATTCCCCACGGGTTGTAGATGTGTTCCGTTTCCCCGATACGGTAGCCGTCATACCATTCGCGCACTTCGCCCATTCTGTCCGCCATCCCGTATGTTTCGAGCATGGCGGCAACTTCCGCTTCCGTAAAGCCGAAGGCGTCGTCATGGCGCTCAACTGACATGTCGAAGCAGCTCAGGTTGTTGAGTCTGCCGGCCAGGATGCCTTTCTCCCTGAGGTACAGACAGCCGGCCAGGACGCCAAACTCAAGATAGTCATTCGACTTCAGGCCGACAGAGAGAAAACCTATCAGCAAAGAGAGCATCTCGTCATAAAAGCCGTGTTCCTGCGCTTTGCGCGCCGGAAAATCGTAATCGTCAATCAGAATGATTGCGCTTTTGCCGTAATGGGCATGGAGAGCGAAGCAGAGCATACCAAGGCACATTTCCACGTTCACGAAGTGCGCCCGGGATTTCGCGAGGTCTTTCAGATCCTTTCTGGTGTAGGGATCCACTTTGCGGCTGGTGAGCAGCTCGGGGTGACGCTCGCGGATCTGTTCGGCAATCAGCTTTTCGAGCCTGCCGCAGGCCTCTTCAAACGACTCTGCTCCCATGTCCTTCAGGGACAGAAAAATCACCGGGTACTGATTCATCCACTTCCCGCACAGCTCTTTGTTGCGGGAGATGGCCAGGCCCTCGAAGAGCGCCGAGCTGTCCTTCGTGATGTCAAAGAACTCGGCCATCATGCTCAGCGTCAGCGTCTTGCCGAAGCGGCGGGGACGGGTGAAGAGTGTCACCATGTGGTTAAGGGACAGAAAATCTTCCAGGAAACCTGTCTTGTCCACATAGTACAGGTTTTCCTGACGATACCGGGCAAAGTTGTCCTCACCCGGAAAAACGGTGGGGGGCATGGCTGACTCCTTCAGAAAAACGTGTTCGTATGGCGGTTGACTCAGTACAAGTATCACACGATTGAGTCCTTATGGCAAGGCCCTACGGGCACTCCCATGAATGAAAAAGAACACTTTTCTTCCCCCGGGACAGAAAGCGACGCGCCCGCTCATGTTTCCTCCTCCGGGTGAAAGACCCGCCTGCCCCCTTTCCGCGCAGAATGACGAAGAGGCCGTCCGGGAAACCGACCGCCGCGACTTCGGCCGGGCACTCCGGCCCGCGGCGGGAACAATGCCGGGGACCGTTTCCAGTCCGCCCGCTTCTTGACAAATCTTCCCTTTCCGCAAATTTTCCTTTCCCCGGAATCCCTCCCGCCCGCCAAGGAGTTCTCCGTGCCCAAGGAAGACCTTTCTCCCGCCGCCCTGGCCCGCGTTCTCAGACAAAGCGGCGTCAGCTGCCCCGCCCATGCCCTGCCGGGGCTTGAGAGCTATACAAGGATGCTCATGCGCTGGAACCGAGTCATGAACCTGGTGGGCGCCCGCTCCTGGCAGGATGCGGCCGCCGATCTCCTCCCGGACTGTCTGCGTCTGGCCGGATTTCTTGAGCGCCTCCCGCTCCCCCCGGCGCCTCTCTGCTGGGATCTCGGCGCCGGCGCGGGCCTGCCTGGCGTTCCCCTGCGCCTGATCTGGCAGCGCGGCAGCTATCACATGGTGGAAAAACGCAGCAAGCGCGCCCTTTTTCTCTCTCAGGTTCTGGGGACCCTGAATCTGCCTGCCACCCATGTCCACAACGAAGACGCGACAGCCTTCTTCGGCGACGCAAAGGCCGACCTCATCCTGAGCCGGGCTTTTCTGCCCTGGCCCGAGGTCCTGGCCCTGACGCGGACGCATCTGTCAGGGAAGGGTTTCGCGGTCTTCATGGGCCGGATGGTGCCGGGCCAGGAGGAACTCGCCGATCAGCCCGGAGGCCCCTGGGTCCTGGCGGAACAGGAAACCTATGCCTGCAGAAGCGGCACCCGCGTCCTCTGGGCCGCACGGCCTGTCTGAACGCCCGTCTCCAGGGGAATCTCTTCTTCCCCCTGTCGGGACACGTCCTTTCCGCCGGCCGGTCAATGAAAAAAAGCTTGACGGCACCGGGGAAAAAGATTATAGTTACTTTAATCTTTGTCAGAGACCCCCTCTGCGCGGAGCGGGAAATCCTTTCTCTCCCAAACATTGAAAACATGAGAGAATTTTCCCGGGACAGACTTATTTCAGCCTGAACGGACAGAGAAAAAGGCTGAAGCAGATCGACTGTCAGGAACAGGAAAAGCCATCGGCTCCGCCACGACGGGCAGACGACCCTGAAAAGGCATGGCCCTGGGAAGCAGTCATCCCCTGCCGGACAGCGGCACGCCGACAGGATCTGCCGTTTCCATCAAAGCGTCATTTCCCCCGACCCGCTCCTCCCCTGGCCGGAAGGGCTGGGGACGATCATTGCCGAGGGGAACTGACGGCAAAAGGCTGCGCAGGCAGCCGCAAAAGGAGGAAAAAACCATGATGATCGCAGCAGCAGCCAGCAAAACCGCCCTGGGCTTCCTTCTGGCAGCAAGCGTCACCCTTGCCGACGGAAGCCATTATGTTTTTGAAACAGGAGGAGATTCCTATTACGATGCTTTTGAATCAGCGTCTGAATGCCTCAAAGTCAGAAACAGAGAAAAGACAGGCCTTGAGAAAATGATCAAAGAAGCCAAGCCCGGAGATAAATTCTACAAGGCGCATACTCTGATCGTAGACTGCGTTCTCGAGGAGTTCACCCTGGACGATTAGCACGGGAAGATCCGGACACCGCGCGGAAAGGCCTTGCCGGGACATCCCTGCTCCTGCGGCAAAGGTTGTCCTGAGGAAGTGAACCCCGCCTTTCCGCTCAGGGCTGTTTTTCCCGGGAACACGAAGAGAGGTCCCTGACCTGAAAAAATCCCCGCCTGCCGCGGGGATTTTTTCTGTCTGCGGATCTGGAATCCAGGCAGGTCTGGAAAAGACGGCGCGGGAGTAAAACAGGGTTCCGGCCCCAGGCAGGCCCTGGCAGAACGGCAGCAACGGACCGATCGGGCAGGCCCCGGGCAAAACCTGGCTCAGCAGCGCTGCGGAAACAGGCTCTTTCTGCCGGATGTCGGAGATCAAAGGAGGCGGCCCTGCGGCCGCCTCCGGAAAACCTGCCGGCGGGAAACGCCCGGATCAGGCAGGGGTTCTGAACTCCTGTCCCCTTACTCCGTCATTTCCCGGACCTCTTCATCATCTTCCTTGATTCTGTTTTTGATCGTGTCAAAAACCTTGTCGAAGGCCTTTGTCAGGAGACCTTCAAAATTGGGCCAGCAGGCAGCCAGTTCTTCCGGATCGATTTTTTCAAGCATGTCCTTTCTGACGACCGTATCGTCTTCGTCCCACAGGAACAGGCAGACGGCCCAGCCTTTGTCTCTTGTCATGGAGCCTACGCCGTGGCCCACATTGGGTTCTTCATCATCAATCCAGGACCGCAGCTTGCCATCCTTCCCCTGCAGGACAAGCTGATAGTACGCTGTAAGGCTCGGATTTCTTTTTTTGCCGTCGTTCCACTTCTCAAGTCCGAAACACAGAGAGTCTGCGTCGTACCACCACTCATCCTCCTTTTCGCCGCTGGCGCTGTTGAGGCCGTCAACAAACTTCTCGACATACTCGGATGCAAACCGAATCATCTGATTGTCGATCTTTTCAAGTTCTTCCCATGCTTCCGAAATGTCAGACGCATTCCTGAGAAGAAAGGATTCCAAAGTCGCCATATCTGCCTCCAGATAGCTGTTCAAAAAAACTTATTATGTCTGCCGGTTCCTTTCCGGCACAGGATGACCGGCGATTCCGCCCGCCGATTTTTTCCCTGTTCTTTCTTTCTGAGAGTTCTTTCCGCGCGCTCACGGAAAGAAAAGGTTTCTCCGGACGGAACACGCCTGCCCCTCAGGAGGTCAGGCGCCCCTGCCGCGGCGGGAAAAGCCCCTGTCAGAGCAGCCTTGAAGAAGCTCTGACAGCCTGTGGCCAATGCCCTTTCCGCCGGCAGGCCCGCCGGATTTCTTCCCAGGCTTATCCGGCCGCGCGGGCGGCGTCCCGGACTTCCCTGAATTTCCCTAACAGTTCCTCAAGGTAATTGACATGCTCCTGTCGGACTGCCCTGTACTGACTGAAAAGTCCTTCCAGCCTGCCGACATGCTCCTGTCTGAGAGCCCTGTATTTCGTCATCAGCTTTTTAAAGCGCTCTGTCATCAAATCCACGGCCGCAGGCCTCCTTGTGTTCTAAGGTTTCCGGTGCTTTGGAGAGCACCAGTGAAAGCGGAGGTTTTCCGTCTGAAGATCTCCCGCGGCACTCAGGTCTGAATCCGCCCTGTTCAAAATCGCCGGGACGTTCCTCTTTCCGCCCCGCCGCGGACACCTGGCCGAAACCGCCGCCGGCATGACGCAGAACAGCAGAACGGGCACGCGCCTTTTTCCCTTGTCCACAGCCCGGCGGACGGACCGCTGGCGGCCGGGATGCGCGCGCATCGCTGTCAGATGTTCTGTC
>CAZFTQ010000021.1:0-33237 GCA_964522365.1 uncultured Desulfovibrio sp.
CGAAGCCCGCGAGGGCGGGGGGAAAGGGCGGCGCGTCTGCGTCAGGCGGAGGGGAACCCGCGGCGAGCGCCCGGAAAAAGCCCTCCAGAGCCCGTGCCAGGCGGGTCTCGCAGGCCAGGCGCCGGATGTCCGGCGCCTGCACTCTGAGCTGGACGGCCAGACGGATTTCCTGGTCCGGGGCCAGGGGCGGGGAGGCGTAAAAGCATCTCGCCCGGATCATTTCGCCCCGGAAGAAGAGGGTCGCCTGGCCTTCCGTCTGCTTCTGGAGGTCCCGGAAGTCCGCCCTCGGCAGGCGATCCATGCCCACGGCCAGGTTGTCGGCAAAGCCCGGGAGAGCGTCCGAGCCGCGCACGGACCAGCCTGTGCTTTTCTGCACCCAGGCTTCGCCGGCCAGGGCTCTGACGAGATCCATGGTCTGCCGCGGGTCTTCCGTGCACATGAAGCCCTTCAGTTTGGTGTTGGAGACGATCTGCTCCGCCGCGTGCTCGGAGGAGCGGCGGAGGCCCGCGAAGTCCTGGCTGGCCAGGGTGACGGCGATGCCGAGGCCCCGGCCCTGGGTCAGGAGGATCTCAAAGCCCGGGCACTCGATGGCGGCGTACTCGTCCACGATGATCCCGAAGGGCGAGCGGGCGTCCGTGGGGAGGGATCCCAGCACGTCGGCGAGCCGGCCCTGGACCCGGTCGCCGAGCCCCACGGCGCAGGCGCTGCGGATGGAGGAGAGGCAGATCTGGCCGAGCTGCCGGAGCTCTTTGGGGTCCTTGTCCATGGACGGGATGAGCGTCAGGCAGACGCGCCGGCTGGTGATGACGTCCACGGCGTCGATCTCGCCGTGGTCCGTGAGAAAGATTTTGCCGTAGAGGTCCACGAGCAGGGAAAGCGCCCGGCCGAAATAGGCCCGGGCGTAGCCGTACTGCTCGGCGAAGTTTCTCGGCTGCTGATCCAGGGGCCGCGAGCTGTCCCAGCCCACGGTGGAAAGACCGGCCCGCAGGGCCAGGACGGCCTTTTCCGAGAGATCGCCGCGGCGGGCGAGGGCGTCGATCTCGGGCAGGGACATGAGACAGCGTCGGATGAGGCCGGTGGAGAGGGAGACCTCGCCCCGGTCCCGCAGCTCCACCAACGCGAAGAGAAGCCCGGCGATGAGGGACTGCGCGTTGCTGGAAAAAATGGCGTTGCTTCCGCTTTCTTCGGGCATGAGCGCGAAAAGAAGCTGGGCGAGGGCGCTGGCCGAGCCCACGGAGAAGGGGTTCTGGGTGTTGGAGCGGCGTGTGTGGCCGCGCGCAGGCCCCCGGCCGCCCTCCTGGGCCTGGCGGTCGGCCATGAAGGAGAGCAGCAGAAAGTCGTCGTCCCGGCCCAGCATGCGGCAGAGGGTCCAGATCTGGGCCGCCAGCCTGGGCGCGGCCTTGGGGTCGGTGTAGAGCAGGCCCGAGCCCTGGGCCAGGTAATTGACGGCCAGGGAGACCAGGGTTTCGGTTTTTCCAGAGCCTGTGGTGCCGAGGAGCAGGGTGTGGGTGAGGGCGTCTTCCCGGGCCAGCCAGAGCTCCCGGCCGTCGTCCAGGGCGTTGCCCAGGTAGAAGCTTCCTCTGGCCGTCCGGGGGCTGCCGTCGGGGGCGAGGTCGGCGGGATCCTCACGGCCCCAGGAGAGGGGCAGGCGCATGGGCAGACGGGCCGAGCGGCAGCAGAGCGCCCGGACGAGGGAAAGGACGAGATAGAGGGGCAGGAGCAGGGGGAGAGAGGCGGGCGTCCAGACGAGGAGGACCATGACGGCAAGGCCCGTCAGGGCGAAGCCTTCCCGGCGCAGCAGGGCGGCCGGAATCCGGTCCGCGAGGGGACGGATGTCCCGCAGGATCTCCTCCTTGCGGTGCTCCTGGGAGGGCTCGACGCCGTGCAGGGGGGAGCGGAGGGGCATGGGAGCTCCTTGCGGCGGGGGCGCGGACGAAAAAGAGGGCGGAGGCTTTCGCGCAAGGGCCTGCCGTCTTCATTTCCGGGGGGATTCTTCCGGGCGGCGTCGGGGTTTTTCAGGGGCCGGCGGAAGTTCTGAAAGTCAGTCTTTGCGGAGGAAGCGCAGGGCGGGGCCCACGGCGATGAGCAGGGCGCCGCAGACCGTCACGCAGGCGCCGGCGTAGCCCGTGAGATTGAGGGCTTCGCTCTGGAAGAGACCGGGGACCAGGAAGTGGAGGAGCTGGGCGAAGAAGAGGGTGGCCAGGGGGGTGAGGGTGAGCACGGCGCTCACTCTGGGGGTGCTCCAGAAGACCATGGCGCGGGTGAAGCAGCCGTAGGCCACCATGGTGTTGAGGCAGCAGTAGGCGAGGCAGAGGGTCTGGAAGAGGTCGGGGAGCCGGAGCAGGGAGGAGGGAGAGGCCAGAGGAAAGAGGCCCAGGGCGACGCCCGTGTAGACCGTGCGGAGGATGCGCTGGGGGGCCATTTCCCTGAGGAGGATTTTCTGGACCACGCCGTAGACGGACCAGACCAGGGCGGCCGTGAGGCCCAGAAAGAGGCCGGGGAGGAGATCGCCGCGCAGATCGGCGAGTTCCCCCAGATGCTGGTTGAAGAAGAGGGTGAAGCCCAGGAGGAGAACCGGGATGCCGACGATCTGAACGCGGCGCACGGGCTCGCGCAGGACGAGGACGCCGCCCAGCATGAGGAGCATGGGACCGGACTGGCCGACGATCTGGCAGGCCGAGGCCGTGAGAAAGCAGAGGGAGGCGTTGTAGAGGACGAAGTTGGCGCCGAGACCGCAGATGGCGGTGAGGAGGCAGAGCAGGGTGCGGCGCCGGCTGTAGGGGCCTGCGGAAAGCCGCAGGCCGCGGGTCCGGTCCGGATGGGCCAGGGGCAGGAGAATGCGGCCTTCCGCGCGGTGCGGGAGGGAGAACCAGAGCCAGAGGGCGGCCGTGGTGAAGCGGAGCCAGACGATGGTGAACACATCCACGCTGCCGATGACCTGTTTGAGGGCGATGGGCAGGGTTCCCCAGAAGAGGACTGTGGTGCCGGCCAGAAGAAGGCCCCGGATGTCGGCGGAAAGCGGCATGGCGCGGAAAAGCGGGTGCGGAAAGGAGACCTGCGGGAGGAAGGGGCGGAAGGAGACGCCCGGCCGGGGGAGTCTATAGCCCCGGGATCCCGGGGCTGGCAAGGCGTCCGGGGGAGGTTTTCGCAAGGCTTTCCGGGAGCGGGGCCGAGGGGCCCCGCTCAGGCTTTTCCGCGTCCGGCGGGGGCGGGGCCCAGGGCGATGAGCCAGGCGCCGGTGACGGCTGTGAGGGCGCCCGCCAGGCCCAGGGCGTTGGGAAGATCGGCCGGGAAGGTCCGGGGGTCCGCAAGGTGGCAGACCTGGGCCGTCAGGAGGGTGATGAGGGGGGTGAGGCTGATGACGGCGCCGACGCAGGCGGCCTTCCAGCAGGCGAGGGCCCGGGTGAAGGAGCCGAAGGCGGCCAGGGTGCTGAGGCAGCAGAAGGCCAGGCAGACAAGATCGAGGGGGCCTGAGAGGACGAGGAGATTCGCGGGAGCGGAGAGGGGGAGGAGGACCGCGGCGATGGCGGTGCAGGTGAGGCGGAAGAGCGGTTCCGGGGGGATGTCCCTGAGCAGGATTTTCTGCACGAGACCGAAGAGGGCCCAGGAAGAGGTGCCCGCGAGGCAGAGGAGCAGGCCTGTGGTCAGATCTCCCTGAAAGGAGGCGAGTTCAGCCAGATTTTCGTTGAAGAAGCAGAGAAAGCCCAGGAGCAGGAGGGGAATGCCAGCGAGCTGCGTGCGGCGCATGGGCTCGCGGAGCACGAGCACGCCCGCCAGCAGGAGAAAGAGGGGGCCGGTCTGGGCGGTGAGCTGGCAGGCGGAGGCCGTGAGGTAGCGCAGGGAGAAGTTGTAGAAGAGGACATTGCCGGCGAGGCCGGCCACGGCCAGGAGGAAGAGGAAAAGGACGCGGGGGCTGCTGAAGGGGCGGAAGGACCCGGACAGGGCCCCGGGCCGCTCGGCCCGCAGGAGGAATGTGGCCCAGAGCCAGAGGACGGTCACGCTGAAGCGCGCCCAGACGAGGGTGAGCACGTCCACCTGCGTGAGGAGCTGCTTGAGGGCGACGGGCAGGACGCCCCAGAAAAAGGCCGCGACGGAAGCGAGGAGAAGTCCCCGGAGAGCGGCGGAAAAGAACATGGGCAACGGGGAGATCTCCGAAAAAAAAAGGCGGGGGAAAGAAGAGGGCGGGAGGAGAGGACGGATGCGTCGCGGGACGGAAGGGATCCTGTCAGAAGGGGATCAGCGGGAAGAAGCAGGTCTCAGGGTCGGGCTCGGAAAGCGCCAGGTTCACGGGAAGGCCGAGGGCCGTCAGGGGGAGGGGGTCCTCCGGAGGAGCCCAGTCCGCAGTGAGAGGCAGCGCCAGCCAGACCACGTCGTGCCAGGCGCCGTTCTTGAAGCCGGCCCGGGGAAAGCGGGCGGCCTCGAGAAAGCCGAAATGCCGGTGCAGAGCCTCGCTCGCGGCGTTGGGGACGGTGACGCAGCCGAGGGCGGTGCGGAAGCCCTGGCGCCGGAGAAGGTCCAGGAGCAGGGCGTAGAGGCGGGTGCCTGCGCCCCGGCCGCGCGCGCCGGGGTCGAGATAGACCGAGAGCTCGGCGTTCCAGCGGTAGGCCGGGCGCTCCCAGGGGCAGTGCGCGTAGGCGTAGCCCAGGACGCGGCCCTTCTCTTCGGCGGCCAGACAGGGAAAGCGACCGGAAAGGGCGGAGAGACGCCGCGCGAAGGCCTCTTCGGAAGGGAGTTCTTCCTCAAAGGTGACGGGCGTGGCCATGTACCGGGCGTAGATGGCTCGGAAAAAGGGAAAGTCACGGGGGGTTGCGAGACGGACGATCATGGGCTGGCCGGGCGGGGGGAAGGAGACGGCAGGGGCGGGGGAAACGAGAGGGGGGACCATAGCCTCTTGCCGGTCCGCTGTCCAGAGGGCAGGAAGCGGCGGCGCATCTTCCGGCGGCGGAGCTCTTTTTCCCTGACGAAACAGCATGAAAAAAAGCCGCCGTCCGGAAAAAAAGGGGAACATCGTTTCATGATCCCTTTGAAAGAAAGGAAAAGACAGGCTGTGACGGACCCGGTAACATTTTTTGTGGGAAAGAAAACGCGTTGACAGGGGGCTTCTGCAGACGGCAGAGTGGGAACAGAATGGGGAAGAGCGGGAAAAGCGTCCCGCCGGACGGGCCGCCGCGCGGGGCCCCCGGGCGGGGCGAAAGGAGGAGTTTTGAGACAGGCGCAGGGCATCACGGAATATTTTGAAAGGCGCACTCTGGAGTACATGGCGGGGGCGGACAGGGATGGGAGGAAGCGGCGCGGGCAGTTTTTCACCGGGAGGGAAACGGCCCGCTTCATGGCGGAGCTCTTCACGCCCGGGAAGCTGCGGGGGCGTCTGGAGGTGCTGGATCCCGGCGCGGGAACCGGCATGCTGTCGGCGGCCCTGCTGGAACGGCTGCCGGGCCTCGCGGCCGTGGAGAGTGTCTCTCTGGTCTGCTGGGAGAACGACCCGGCGGTGCTTCCGCTGCTGCGGGGGAATCTGCGCTGGCTGGAGAGGCGGGCGGAGGGCAGGATGCGCTGGCGCCTGCTGGAAGAGAATTATCTCGTCAGTCAGAGAGAGGAGTACGCGGGGCTCAGGGGAACGCGGGGGAGATTCGATCTCGCCATCGTCAACCCGCCCTGGAAGAAAACGGGCCGGAACGCCCCGGAGGCCCTGGCCATGCCGGATGTCTGCCACGGGGCGCCCAATCTGTCCTTTCTGTTCGCGGCCATGAGTTCCTTCAACCTGAAGCCCGAAGGGGAGCTGGTCTGCATCATGCCCCGATCCTGGACCTCGGGCAGATACTTCGCCCGGTTCAGACGGAAGTTCCTCGCGGAAAACCGTCTGGAGAGGCTGCATCTCTTCGAAAGCAGGGACAAGGTCTTCGAGCGGGAGAAGGTCCTGCAGGAGACGGTGATCCTCAAGGCCGTCAGAACGGAAAAGGGAGGCGGAAGCGTCATCGTTTCCCGATCGCGGGGAGGCCGGGACTCCCGGAACGGGACGGAATTTTCCGTGCCGGCCGGGATCGCGGTGCACGGGGAGGAGCGGCAGGTCTTTCCGGTCAGCTGCGCCGAAGACCTGAAGGTCATCCGGCGGGTCAGGGCCATGAAGGCGACGCTGCCGGAGCTGGGAGTGAGGATGACGACCGGGGTGACGGTGGGCTTCCGGAACCGGGACGCCCTGCGCGGGGGCAGGGAGGCGGGGGCCGTGCCGCTTCTGCTCCCGAGGCATGTCAGGGAGGGGACGGTGCGCTTTCCCCTGGGGATCGAGGGAGAATACCTCGTGACGGACCGGCCGGCCCTGCTGCAGAAGAACGAGGACTGTCTCCTGGTCCGGCGCTTCACGGCCGGGGAAGAGAAGCGGAGACTGCAGTGCGCCCTCTGGTTCTCGGCCCGGTTCCCGGAATGCTCCCGGATCAGCACGGACAACAAGCTGAATGTTGTCCGGGGGGAGGAAAAGCTGCCAGAAAGTCTTCTCTCCGGCCTCTATGTGATCTTCAATTCGGGTCTGTATGACGCCTATTACCGCCTCCTGAACGGATCCACGCAGGTCAACGCCTCGGAATGCAATCAGCTGCCCGTGCCGGAACGGGAGGTCGTCGAGGCCATGGGCAGGGAACTCATGGCCGGGGAGAGCCGCTCGACGGAAGTCTGCGACGCCATCCTGGAGCGGCATTGTCCGCCCTGAACGGGAAAGGGCGCGTCCGGTCCGGCATTTTTTCAAGCTGAACTTGATATTTTCTGGAAAGATATGTGATGCAGATGATTTAAGTATTATCTTTCCCCGCCGGATGCGGATATGAACTGCCCCGGAGAAAGACATTTTTTCAAGCTCTCAATGAAGAAACAAGCATGTCCCGGCCGTCATGAGACCTGCGGGCGGAACTTTTTCAGGGCGGCAGGATATCCGGGCGGAAGTTCCGGCCGAAGAGGGCGTCCGGGGGATCTTCCGGCGGGCGGGCAGCCGGTCATTGCCTTTTCCCGGAAAGACCGGTGTCCCTGCGGTGGCCGGAGTCTGGATGGCTTTTTTCGGAAAGGGCAAGAGCCGGGCCCGGCGCGAATTCCGCTGCCGGGGGAAAGAGAGCCGCTCCGACCTCTTTTTCCCGTTCCCGGGCGGGCCTCTTGAGGGTGGCCGGAAAAACGGCTATTCTCATTCAAAAGACGGCGCTTTTTGCCTGTCCTCTCGGGGCGGGCCGCGGGGAGCTTGGGCATGACCGGAGAGGAACTGAAGCCGGTGGTGAAGTGGGCGGGCGGCAAGAGCCAGCTGCTCCCGCAGATTGCCTGCAGGCTTCCCTCCGGGCTCGGCAGACGCGTCACCAGGTACTGCGAACCCATGGCGGGCGGCGCGGCCCTGCTTTTCCATCTCCTCGGCCGGGTGTCCTTCGAGGCCGTCTATCTGAGCGACATCAACGCCGAGCTCATGAACATGTACAGGGCCGTGCGCGACGATGTGACGGGCCTCTGCGGGCTGCTCCGGGCCATGGAGAAAGAATACCTCGCCCTGGACGAGGAAGGCCGCGGCGCCTGGTACGCTGCCCTCCGGGACCGCTACAACGACCGGGTCGCCAGCGGCGAGAGCCGGAAAGGCACGGAGAGCGCGGCGCTTTTTCTCGCTCTCAACCGCACCTGCTACAACGGTCTCTACCGGGTCAACGCGCAGGGGCGCTTCAATGTGCCCCACGGCCGCTTCGCGAAGCCCGTCCTCTGCCAGGAGGCCCGCCTCCGGGCCGTCTCCAGGGCTCTCGCGTCCGTGGAGCTTGTCTGCGGAGACTACCGCCTCTCCAGGAGCTTCATCGACGGGCGCACCCTGGTCTACCTCGACCCGCCCTACCAGCCCCCGCCGGGCGGCAGGGGCTTCACCGCCTACGCGGGCGGCGGCTTTTCGGAGAAGGACCACGAGGAGCTCGCGGCCTTTGTCCGGGAGCTCTGCGCGGCCGGGGCCTGGGTGCTGGTGAGCAGCTCGGATCCCTCCCGGCTCGCTCCCGGGGACGGGACCATAAGACGGCTCTACCCCCGCCTCATCGTGAACCGCCTGGAGGCGGTCCGGCCCATCTCGGCAAGCCCCGCCGGCCGCGGCCGGATCACGGAGCTGCTCATCCGCAATTTTTAGGCGTCCGGACGCTCAGAATTCCGGACAATCCTTCGGGGACGGGTCGGGCGGGAGGAAGCCTTCCTCGCGCAGGGCCGTCTCCAGGGCCGTGACGGCCTCCGTCACCCGGGGCAGGCTCAGCCCCCGGCTTTCCGGATCCAGCCGGCCCAGGGCCGCCTCGGCCTGAAAATGCGCCCAGAGACCGGCGATTTCCGGCCAGACCGTGCGCCGGCCGGCGTTGTTGCAGAGATAGAAGAGCCGGCGGTCCACGGGCCGGAGCCAGAGAAATTCCGCCGTGGGGAGCACGCCCTTCTTCCGGGCGGCCAGGTAGAGAGCGAGCAGGGCGCAGTCCCGCCAGAGAGAATGGGGTCTGAGGGCCGCCCGGACAGCGTCGCTGTCCAGAGCCCGGCGGACGGCCTCCCGGTCCTCCTCCCGGAGGCCTGCGTCCAGCCGCCAGTCCTCGGCAGGCAGCGCCCTGTGCCGGAAGGGCCAGGTCAGGGACCAGCGGGCCTCCTCGGCCTTGCGAGGAGGCCGGTAGGAGAGGGAAAGCTCGTCCAGCAGTCTCCGGGCCCGGTCCTTCTCGTCCGCCGCGAAGAGCGCCCAGGCGCCGGCGAGCTTGCGGCACCAGGGAGGAAGCGCCCCGACGCCCCGCCAGGGCTCGGAAAGCTGCCCGGCGTAGAAGCGGCGGGCCGCTTCGCGGTCCAGGCTCAGGCCGCGGGAGCCCGCGCAGGAGCCGGGGAAATCAGCCTTGGGGAAGGAGCCCTCCCCCGGGATGTCGCCCGGCTCCGCGCGTCGGGGACCCTCATCGGTGGAGACCAGGAGAAGGCCCTGCTCCAGGGCGAGCTGCAGGGGCTGACGGCCGGCCCGCCAAGGGCCGCTGTCCAGGGGCTCCGCCAGGATGCCGCCGGGCCAGGCGAGGGCCGGGGCGACGCAGGGGAAGCGCCGGAGGTTTTCCCGCAGGAGATCCCGCAGGCTCAGGGTCCGGCGGAAGCGGTCCGCCGGAGAGAGATTCCAGCCCTTCCGGAGGAGAAGAAGGACGAGGGCGAGGGCCGGGGGCACATAGGGCGCGCAGGCGGCGCCCAGCACGGACCAGGCGAAGGAAAGATCGTCCGTCGCGGCCGGAAGCTCCCCGGCCGCCCGGGCCCAGTCCCCGCTCAGGAGGGAGAGGGGGAGGAGAAAGAGCCGGGCGAGGCTGAGGAGGAGATCCGCCGCCGCGGGGCCCCAGCGTCCGAGGGCGAAGGCGGCCGCGAGACAGAGGGCCAGGCAGAGCAGCAGAGGGGCCGCGGCGTCGCCGCGCTCGGGCGGAAAGGACATCAGAGGGCCCGGATGAGCCAGCGCACGGCCATGTTGACGGGGCGGGTCTCCTCGGCGCCGGGGGTCACGCGGCCCGAGTCAAAGCCGATCGGAGCCCTGCCGTCGGCCGTTTCTCCGGATCCCGGGCCCCGGGAGGACCAGTCCCGGAAGAAGGCCCCTCTGAGGCCGTCGGCGGCATGGGCGTCGGGGCGGCTGCGGCCCCCGCCCGGGAGCGTTCCCGTGATGCGGCGCATGGCGTCGCCCTGGAGGACGCCCAGGGGGCCGCTGCGGTGGAGAGTGGCCGTCACGCCCGTCAGGGTCCCGTTTTCCTGGCTGACGGAACGGCTCCCGAAGCCCCGCAGAAAGACGCCCCGCAGATCCGGAAGCCGGGCGGAGGCGGCCGAGGGGCCGGCCAGGACGGCCACCAGGGCCGGATAGTCTGCGGCCTGGACGGCGCGGCCGTCGCAGTCGAGCCAGGCGGCGGAATCGCGGGGGTCGCGCGGGAAGGGCCAGGCGATGATGCCGCCCACGGGCGCGTGGCCCGCCCTTGCGCCCGTGAGGGCGGGAGGCCCGGCCGCCAGAAAGCGCGCGTCGCGCGCGCAGGCCGCGGGGGGCTGCGCCGCGAGGGCCGGGAGAAGGAGGAGAAGAAGAAGCGGGAGAGGAGAGGGTGCAGGGCGCATGGGGAGCCTCGGGGGAGCGAAAAAGAGGAGGGGGTCAGGGCAGAAGGACAAGGAAGAGAAAGCTCGCGGAAAGCCAGGGGACAAAGGGGACGCGGTCAGGGAGATCGTCCGGGACGGAAGAAGGGGAGTTTGCGGATCCGCCGGGCCCGCGGAGGAGCCGGGGACTCAGCCCGCGCCCGAGCAGGGCCCCGAGGGCGGCGAGACCCGGAAGGAGAGGAAAGCGGTCGAGAGCGGCCGCGCCCAGGAGAAAGCCCAGGAGCACATCGCCCGAGCCCAGGGCCTCCCGGCCCGTGAAGCGGAAGGCCATGGCCCGGAAGAGGGCCAGAAAGCCCAGACCCGCGAGGCCCCAGCCGAGAAGGGGGAGAAGGGGCCTTCCGGCCGGCAGGAAAAGGAGGGGCGGGAGCAGGGAGGCCGCGAGGAGGAGTCCGCCCGGCAGAAGGCCCGAGCGCAGATCGTGGCCCGAGAGGAGGAAGAGGAAAAGGCAGACGAGGATCTGGACGGCGCAGAGGGGCGTCGCCCCGAAGCGCAGAAAAAGGAGGAGGGTCACGAGTCCGAAACCCGCTGCGGCCGGGAGAAGGATCGTGTGGCGCGCGGGGGCGGAAAGGGATCCGCCGGGGCGGAGAGCCGCGCAGGCGCCGAGCGCGCAGCCGAGGGCGAAGGCGGACGCCCCCTGGAAGAAGGGCGGAAGGGGGAAAGGAAGATCCGGGAATCCGTTCATGAGGCGTTCCTCGAGTCCGCGCCGGGCCTGTCATCGGTTCTTTCGCCTGCCCTTCTGTCTGTCGGGCTCCCCGCGGGCTCCGGGACAGGTCTGTCGCGGGGCCGGGCGTTTTTCCCGCCTGCCGGCGCGGCGTGCGGAGAGCCGGGCCCGGGGCGCGTCATCTTCCGCCCGTCCCGGGTGTCCGCCGGGGGGAGGAGGGGATCCGCCGGCAGGTCCCGGAGGGCGGGAAAGAGAGGGGCAGCGGATGCCGGCAGGGCCGCGAGGGCGGCCCATCGCCTGGCCACGCGGCGGGCGTAGGCCCGGCGGCGGGACGGCGTGGGGGAGTGGTAGGCGCCCACGGCCTTCCAGCCGGGGCCGTGGCGTCGGATCTCCCCGCGCAGGATGGCGAGGCCCAGGCGCAGGTTGATCTCGGGGCGGAGGACGGTTTCGGGGGAGAGTTTCAGGCGTCTGAGCCACCAGTCGCTGATCTGCATGAGACCCAGATCCACGGAGCGGCCGGCCTGCATGGCCCGGCGGGCCAGGGCGGCGGCCTCGGCGAGGCTCCGGGGCCGGTGCTCCCTGCCGGCGACGGTGACGCACCAGGGAAAGCGGGAGGATTCCACGTCCATGATGGAGAGGACGAGCAGGGGCGGCACGCCGTTTTCCCGGCAGATCCGCTCGAAGCCCGCCCGGGCGGGCAGGGGAAGAAGGACCAGGAGAAGGAGCAGGACCCAGGCGCGCATGGCTCAGTCTTCCCCGCGGGCGCAGAGGCTCATGACGAAAACCGAGCCGTACCAGGGGGCGAGGGCCCCCTCCCGCGCGGCGGAGTACCAGTCGTCCTCTCCCTGATCGGTGTTTTTCACCCGGAGGTGCGCGCGCCAGCGCCCGCCCTCCTCCTCGGAGACCCAGGCGCGCCAGCCCGCCATGGCGGGAGAAACCGGGCCCGAGGAGGCCGCGGCGGGAACCGCGAAGACCTGGGGACGGGTGCCCGGGGGACAGTCCGGCACGGGCACGGACTCGCCGTCGGTATAGAGGCCCGCCGCGCGGATCGGCGCCGCGTTGCCCGTGTCGCTCAGCAGCGTGAGCGCGGGCTTTCCGCCGGGCAGGCGCCGGCAGAGACGGATTCCGTCCTCCTCCAGAAACAGCCTGCCCAGCTCGTCCTCGCGGCAGTCCGTCCGATCCGCTTCCCGGGCGTCTTTCTTTCCGGCCGGGGGACGCAGCTGGAGCGAGCCCAGATCCCGGAGGCGCCTGCCGGCCATGTCCAGGTCGGTTTCCAGGCGGTTGTGCTCGGGATGGCCCGCCACGGGCACCCGGAAGAGAAAGTCCGAGGTCCTCTGCGCCGGGTCAAGGGTCCCGTACACCCCCAGATGCCCGGGACCGGGGGACGTCAGGCCGTAGTCGGCCAGGGGCAGGGCGTAGCCCCCGAAGGCCGAGACGAGGGTGCCTTCCTCCTCCAGAGGCAGGAAGCCCGCGCCCGGGCCCGCCTGACGGGCCGCCGCGGGCACGGAGACGGAGAAGAAGCGCGCAGGCTCCTGCTCCGGGTCCGAACCCCGGCCGCCCGAGGTGAGGACGATCCAGAAAAGCCGCTCGGAGCCCGGCGCCTCGGCGGGTTCGCGGACCTGCTTCCGGAAGTGGACGGCGACGCTCTGGCCCCAGACGGATTCTTCGGCGAAGCCCGGCGGGAGAGAGCCCTCGGCCACGAGCTCCGCGACGCCGACGCGGGGGCCGGAGGTGGGGCTGCTCAATTCCGAGAGGCGCCGCCAGTGCCTGCCGGCGTAGTCGCGCGCGCCCCTCGCCACGGCCTCGAGATGGCGGGCCGCCGCGGTCTCGGCGAGGCGCTCGCCGCCCGACTGCCAGAGGCCCGCGAGCCCCGCGAAGATGAGGGAGGAGACGCCCAGGGCGCCCAGAACCTCGAGAAGGCTGAAGCCCGGCAGGCCGCGGGCGGCAGGGGGACGGCGGAAAGGGAAAGGCCGGGGCATGGGCTGTCCTCGCAGGGGAAAAGGGGACGGAGCAGGGGAGAAAGAGGAGAGGGGCGTCACAGGAGGAGGCTCACCACGGCCCCTTCGGGGACGCTTTCGGGAAGGACGATCATGGTGCCGGCGAGGCGCCCGTCCCGCTTTTCCCCGGTGACGGGGCTCTGCCCGAGAAGCCCGAGCACGGCGAAAAGCTCGAGGGGTCTCGGGGAGCCCGTGACCCTGTGCCCCCAGACGAGCAGTCCTCCCTGGAAGAGCCGGCAGCGCCAGTCCCCTGCGGGGACATGGCGCGGGGGCAGACGCCGGGCGATTTCGGCCTCATCGGGGGCCCGCGCGCGGTCGAGGGCGCGCCAGGCGGATCCGGCCGCCCGCAGGTAGAGGGCGTAGCTTAGGGCGGCGGCCCGGGCGCGGTCCTCCGGAAATGGCGCCGGGGAAAGACCCTGGGGGAGGATCGCCGCGAGGAGAAGGGCGGTCAGGAGAGCGGCGGGCATGGGGGCTCCTCCATCGGGGAAAAACGACCCGCGGACACCGGGGTCTTGCGTCAGGGGCGGATCTAGCGCGCGGAGAAGGTGAGGGCGTTCACGCCTTCGCCGTCCCGGTCCTCGGCGCAGCTTTCGGCGGGAAGGGAGGAGACGGCGCTTCCGCCCACCGTCAGCCGGTCCCAGACCGGGTGCTGGGCGGCCGCGATGCGGCGGCAGGGGGAGCGGGGGACGCTTTCGGCCGTGACGGCGAAGCCGCCGCCTTCCGCGCGCACGCTCACCCTGCCCCCGAACTCGTGGGCGATGTGCCGATCTTCGTCCCCGGCGAGCCAGGATCCGGGGACGGCGCCCGCCCGGATCAGGCTTTCCGTCAGGTCCATGGATCCGGAGTTCCGGGCGGAGGCGAGGATTTCCTGGATGTTCATGCGCAGGAGGGCGAGGTTTTCGTTGAAGGCCGAGACCCGGGCGGATTCCAGGGCGCCTGAGATGCCGCAGGCTGCGAAGCCGAAGACCAGGGAGCCCACGGCGAGGGCGCCCAGGACCTCGATGAGGGTGAAGCCCGGACGGGACCGGAGGAGGGGAGAACGGGGAGTCATGGCGGAAAGCTCCTTGGAAAAGGCAGGGAGAAGGAAGGGAGAGGAGGCGGGCTTTTTCTTAGAAGGCCCCCAGGGAGGCGGAGACGCTTTCCTGGATGCCGAAGAGGCCCGCCGCGAGGACCAGGCAGAGGGCCGTCAGGGCGAAAAGGGCGAGACCGCCGGCAAGGCGGGCGCCCGCGCGCACGCGCTCCACGCTTTCGGTCAGGAGATCGTCGGCCATGCCGGGGAGAAGGTCCCGGAAGCCCGGCAGACGCGAGGAGAGGCGCAGGTCCTCCGCGAGATCCCTGTCGGGCCAGCGGCTCCCGCTCAGGCAGAGGGCCTCGCCCAGGGGACAGCCCTGGTTTTCGGCGTCGAGGAGGGGCCGCAGGCGCCAGCGCAGGTAGGGGGTGGTGGCGGGAGAGTCCAGGAGGCGGCGCAGGATGACGCCGAGCTTGAGGTCCCTGGTCTGCAGGAGGGTGGCCGTGGCGTGGAGCCAGCAGACGCCGGTGACAAGGCGGTAGAGGGACCAGGGCGGCAGACGATCCGCCAGATCCCGCCCCGGCCCCGTCCAGCGGGGAAGGGAGAGACCCGCCGCGAGAGAGAGGCCCGCGAGGAGCGGGACGAGCGCGAGCCCTTTCCAGGAGACGGCGAAGGCGGAGAGGCCGTGGAGGAAGGCCGCGCAGCCGCTCCAGCCGGAGGGGTCGGAGAGGGCGGCGAGCTTCGGGATCAGAACGAGGCTTGTCACGGCCAGAAAGCCCGCCACGGCCAGGAGAAGCGCCAGGGGGTGGAGCAGTTCCCTGAGGACGAGTCCCCGGATCTCCCGGCGTCGGGCCAGGAGCCTGGCCGCCCGCTGAAAGCCCCCGGCGAGGGAGGCCGAGCCCGCCGTCTGGGCGGCGTCGATGAGCATGACCTCTTCGGGGCCGGCGTAGGGAGCGATGGCGGTCCCCGGACTCAGGCCCTCGGAGAGCCTGGCCCGGATGTCCCCGTAGACGGGGGCGAGGAGGGAGCGATCCTCTTCCGCGCGGCGGGCGGCCTCCCCGAAGCAGTGCTCCAGGGGCAGACGCGCCTGGGAAAGCTGGCGGGCGATCCGCATCCAGCAGCGCTCCCTGACCCGGGCCGGGAAGGCGAGGCGGGCGGCGAGGCGGGGAGGAAGCGTCAGCATGGGGAGACCCCCGCGAGATCGGCGTCCAGGGGAGAGCCCAGACGCTCTTCGGCGAGGCGCGGATCCACCTGGCCCGAGGCCACGCGCAGCCGCGCGTGGGCCTGATGGCTGAGGCCTCCCATCTCGTCCGTCCAGAAGCGCCGGGCCTCCTCCAGGCGGCCGCGGCGCAGCAGGGCCAGGAGGCCCGGCTCCTTCAGGGGGACGACCTCGGCCGCCACCCGCATGCCCCGGAGTCCCAGGCCGTCGCAGGCCGGGCAGCCGGGTCCGCGCAGCCGCATCCCGTCGAGTTCCCCGCGGGGGAAGAGACGTCCGAGGCGGGCCGCGAGTCTCGGAGGGAGAAGACGCAGATTCCCGGGCAGGGGGAGCGAGCAGGAGGGACAGAGCAGGGGGAGGAGGCGCTGGCAGACGAGGCCCGTGAGAACGCCCTCGGCGAGGAGGCTCTCCGGGGGAAGGCCCATCTCCCGCAGGCGGTCGAGAACGCCCAGGGCCGAGCCCGCGTGGACGGTGGTCCAGACCGCGTGCCCGGTGAGGGCAGCGCTCACGGCGGCCTGGGCCGCCTCCAGGTAGCGGATTTCGCCCAGGAGGATGACGTCCGGGTCCGAGCGCATGAGGCCCGCCAGGGCCTCGACCAGGGCCCGGCGGCGGTCCGCCTCCGAGGTCTGCCGGGTGCAGACGGAGAGCTGCCTGACGCCCAGGATGCTGTACTCGGGGGGATCTTCCAGGGAGCAGTAGTTTCTGTGGGGAAAGTCGCAGGCCAGGGCCTCGAGGATGTTCTTGAGGACCGTGGTCTTGCCGTGGCCCGTGGGGCCCGAGACCACGGTCATGCCGGCGGTCTCGGTGAAGGACTCGATGAGCCCGCGCTGTTCCGGAGTGAAGCCCAGGGCGGCCAGGCGCTCGGGCAGGGTGCCCGAGACGCCGGCCCCGTCAAAGAGCAGGCGCATGGCCAGGGTGACGCCGGGGGTGGGGAGCAGGGGGCTCTGGACGGGCTCGGTGTGCAGGCGCACGGCGAAGAGGCCTTCGGGGAGGAAGCGCCGGTCGGCGATGCGGCCGTCGCAGCGCTCGTGCTCGCTGAAGCCGGAGTCGGCCTGGGAGAGCCGGCTCTGAAAGATGCCGCGGATGAGCTGGATGCCCCTGGCCCCCTCCAGGGTTTCCTCCTCCTGCATGAGCCCCAGGCGCCGGAAGGCCACCTGGGCGTAGGGGCCCATGTAGGTGATGTGCACGTCCGTGGCCTTTCTGGCCATGGCCCGCTGAAAGAGACTGCGCACATAGTCGTCCACCCAGGTCTGGGAGACGGGGGAGGGCCTGCGCGCGGGAAAGGGAGCGGGGGAGAGACCCGGGCCGAAGCGCCGGGCGAAGCGGTCCGGGGTGTGCCAGACCCTGGGCACCGGGCCCAGCTCCTCCTCCAGGCGCGCCAGGAGATCGTCCAGATCGAGGCTTCCCCGAAGCTCGGCCGAGAGATGGAGAGAGCCGTCGAGCAGGCGCAGACGCTCGCGGATGGCGGCGGGAATGACCGTTCTGAGGCTGTCGGGAGAGGCGACCATGACCGCACCTAGCGCCAGGGAAGAACGCGGCCCGCCACGCGCACGCCCGAGAGGCTCACGGCCTCCACGGGCCCCGCGCCCGGCAGATGCCCGCCCCGGCGCACCGTGAAGCGGCCCCCGGGACCGAGGATCTCCGCCTCGAGCCGGGCGCCCTGCCCGCGGACGGAAAGGACGCGCAGGCCGGATCCGGCAGCGGGTTGGGCCCGGGAAGCGGTGCCGGCACCCGCGCCGGCCTCCAGGGCCGTGAGCAGCCTCTCCAGCCTGTCCCGCAGGTCCCGGGGAAGAGAATCCCCGGAGGTCTCCCGGGCAGGCCGGGGAAGCGGGCGGAGGTCCAGGTCCTGCGACGCCGGCCCGGAGGAGGGGTCAGGCACCAGGGAGAGCTTCCGCTCGATCTCCCGGCGCCTGAGCTCCACTTCCCGCAGGGCGAGCTCGGCCCGGGCGAGTTCCGCGCCCGCCAGAAGCCGGGTGAGCTCGCCGAGACTCCCGGCCTGCGTGTCCGGGACTTCTCCGGGGATCTTCCGGGCCTGCGCCCCGGCCGGGGCGGGGGAGAAAGGATCCGGAAAAGCGTCCGCGGAAGCGTCCGGCAGGGGAGCGGACGCGGGGGTTGCCGGGGAAAAAGGCGCACGCGATGTCTTTCCGGAAGGCTTTTCTTCCGGGCCCTTCGGCGCCGAGGGCGGGAGGGGGTCCCGGGGGCCTGCGGGCAAGGCCGGCCCGGCCTTTTCTTGGCCTGCGAGGACGGTGCGGGGAGAAGCGGGGAAGAGGAGGTCCGGCAGGGCCTGCGCGGAAAAGGCGCCGGCTACGGGGAGCAGGAGGAGGGCGGAAAGAAGGAGCAGGCGCCTTGGAGGAGCCGGGCGGGGAGAGGGTCCGGGGGAGGAAAGGGTGAGGGAGGGAATTTTCGTGCTGTCGTCAGTGTCGGGCATGGATTTCTCCTGAGCAGGACCAGCGGCCCCGGTCCCGGCGGATTTCGGTGAGGACAAGGCCCGGCATCTCCAGGGCCCGGGCGAAGGTCCGGGGGTCGGCCGGAAGACTCTCCGGGAGATCCTCCCAGCTGAAGATCCCCCGCCGCCAGGGGGCCCGGAACTCCGCATCGCCGATCCTCAGGGTCTCGGGGGGATCCCAGCGCAGGCGGAGCCTGAGCCCGAAGCGCCGGGAGATCTCGGCGAGCCGCAGCCGGGCCGTCTCCTCAGGGAGCAGATCCGCCGGCCGCGCCGCGCGGGCCGCGGAAAGGGCGGGAAGGGGCTCCTCGCCGCGGGCCTGTTCGGGCTCCCGCGCGTCGGGCCGGGCGCCCGGGGGCGGGCGCAGGAGCGAAGCCCGGGCCGTGGCCCGCCAGACCCGCTCAAGGCCCGTGAGCCCGGCCGTGAGGCTTTCCAGACGCCAGCCCGCCTCGACCAGGGGCGTCGCGAGAAGCCGCGGAAGCCGATCCTCCCAGAAAAGCCCCGCCGGGGGCCGGACGAGCCAGAGGGCCTGAAAATGGGCCTCGGGCCGGGCGAGGACGGCCTGTTTCCGGGCTTCGAGCCTCTCCCGTTCGTTCCGGAGGAAGGGGAGGCTCCGGGCGGGATCCAGGCGCTGGAGAAGAGCGGGTCCCGCGGCGGCTAGCCCGGAAAGGGCCAGGAAAAGGACGAGAAGGAGCGCCTTTCGGGGGGCCGGGAAGGGTCCTGAGGGAACGGGGCTCGAGCGGCGCAGTCCATCACGGCGGGCCCGGGCAAGAAGACCTGTGAGAAAGCGCCGGGAGGCTGTCCTGTCCAGGCGCTCGGGCGGATCGAGCCCCAGGGTCTCGGCGAGATCGGCGCAGAGGGCCAGGGCCTCCTCCTCCCGGGCGAAGAGCCTGTCCGCGCGGACGGAGAGCGTGCCCTCGGCGGCGGCCCAGACCCACCAGAGGGGGGAGCCTGTGACCGGGTGGGCAAGCTCGAGGATCCGCTGGCCCTGCGGCGCGGAAAGCGCGCAGAGGGCGGCGAGGGAGACGGGCTTTTTCAGGCGCCGGGGAAAATCCCCCAGCCGGAAAAGGCCGAGCCTTCCCGCGGCGGGCACCAGACGGTCGAAGCCCTTCTCCCTGGCCCGGGCGGCCAGATCGCGGCGGCTCAGGGAGAGCCCCGTGTCGGGCCTGGTAGCGCGCTCCCAGCGCAGGCCGAGAAGCAGGTCCCGGCCAGCGATTCTGAGGGCCAGCGGCCCCTGCGGGGAGGGATCAGACATTGTCGGCTCCTTCGAGTTCGATGCTGACGATGAGCAGGGTCCGGCCGCCCTCGCTCTCCGCGCGGGCGGAGAGAAGCCCCAGGGAGCGGGCGGCCCGGGCGGTGTCCTGCTCAAAGCCCGCCAGCACCAGGGTCTGGCCGGCCATCAGGCGGGTGCGCTGGGAGAAGGCCCGGGTGGAGACCTGGGGGAGCTGGACGGAGATCCTGCCCTTTTCGATGGTGGTCATCTCGTCCAGGGACGAGAGGGTGAGGGTGTACTGCAGAAGCACCCGGCCGTCGGGGAGGATGTGGGGGACGATGGTCATGGCGAAGCCCGTGGTCACCTCCCCCGGGGTGATCTCCGAGGTCTGGCTGTACTCGGAGGTGGAGAGGGTCATGCCGGCCAGATAGGCCCGGCGGCGCACGGCCTGCACCGGAAAGGGCTGGTTGTTCATGACGAGGCCCGAGGCGGAGGTGAGCTGGGTGACCCGGCCCCAGCGGCCCATGGCCTCGGCCATGGCCTCGGAGCCCCGGAGCCGGCCCCGGAGGACGCTCACCGAGGCGAGGCCGCCCTGGGGTCTGACGGGGGAACCCGCCCGCACGGCCAGATCGCCGTCGGAGAAGAGGGTCTGGAGATTGAGGGAGGCTGTGGAGGCATCGTCGGTTTCCAGGGCCCAGACCCGCACGCAGAGGGCCGCCTGGCGCTCCAGACGGGCGTTGAGGGCCCTGAGGCAGCGATCGATGTCCCGGAGGCGGGCCCAGGTGTCCCGCACGGCGATGGTGCCCGCGCTCTGGCTGAGGCTCACCGTGCCGCCCCGGGAGAGGAGGCTTTTCACGGCGCGCTCGGCCTCCCGCCAGACGTCGAGACTGAGCCTCGCGCCGTTGACCTGGGCGGTCTGGCTGGAAGCGTCGCCGGCGACGGCCTGGGCGCCGACGCCGGAGCCCGCGGGCCCCGAGCCGCTCTGCTGATCCCGGCTGCGGCTGGAGACCTGACTTTCCCAGGCGAGCTCGCCGGCCGAGGCCGTGAGCACGAAGGTGCGCAGCTGCATGGCGGAAAAAACGACGCGATCGCCCTCGCAGTCCCAGCCGTAGCCCGACAGGGCGGCGAGATTCTCCAGAAGCCCTTTCAGGGGACCCGAGTAGCGTACGTCCATCTCGCCCGCGAGGCCGGCCGCGCCGGGAAAGAGATCGTCCGCGGCCGGGAAGGCCTCCGTCCCTGTTCCGGGGGCCGGAGGATCGCTTTCCGCCACCAGGACCGGGATCCCGGCCGCGCGGGAAAGGGAGGCCGCGAGATCCCGCAGGGTGCCCCGCTGGCGCAGGCTCACCTGGCGGCGCAGGAGAGGCGGATCCTCCCGGTCCTCCCCGAGGGGGACCGGGCGGCCCCGGAGATAGGGGGCGGGGCTCTCGGTGACGGTATGGGGCGCGGTGCGCCGGGCGAGGGCCGCACGCCCGGCCTCCGCCCCGCTCCCGTCAGCACCGGGGTGGTCCCTGGGGGCGCAGCCCGCCGCGGGCAGGCAGAGCAGAAGGACGAGCGGGAAAAAGAGGAAGGAGAGGGGTCCCCGCATCAGCGGTCCTCCACGGAAAGCGTGGTGTTGCCGTGCCAGAGGCGGGCAGTCAGCGGGGAGCCCGAGGCGCGGAGCCCTTCGAAGAGGGCCCGCACGGCCTCGGAAAAGGTCCCGGAAAAGACGGCGTCCGCTTCCAGATCCAGGTCCGTGTCCGCGTGCCAGACAAGACGCCAGCCCTCCCGGGCGGCCCAGGCCGTGAGCTGGGGCCGGAGCCTGCCGGGAACGATCCGCCAGGAAGCGGCCGCGGAAGGCGCTCCGGGAGAGGCCGGGGAGACACAGGATCCGGAGGCAGCAGGGGACAGACCGGGGGCGGAGGAAGGCTGTGCGCAGGCGGGCTTCGCGGTCTTTTCCGCCGGGCTTTCCCCGGATCCTGCGCCTGAGGGGGCGGAGGGAGGAGCGGAGACGGGGACAGGGCCCTTCGCGGCGGCGGGGGCCGGGACGGGTGACGCGAGACCTCCAGCGGCCCCGGGCGTCTCTGCGGCGGGCATCCGGGTCTTCTCCGCCGAAGGAGCAGAGCCGGCCTTTCCGGACGCGGGCAGGGGAGTTCCGCCTGCCGCCCGGGCGGGAGCAGGCGGCCGGGTTTTCTCGCCCCCTTCGGGCCTGCTGAGCCGGAGGGAGTAGCCCTTGGGCAGATAGCTGTCCTCGCGGCCGAGACCGTTCCAGGCGGAGAGACGCTTGGCCGGGATGCCCGCGAGGCGGGCCGCCTCGGAAAGCTCCATGCCGCGGGTGAGCAGCACCCGGCCGTGATCGGCTGCGGGGAGCCAGGGCTCTTCCGGGGCCCGCGGGGCGCAAGGGTTCGTCTTTTCTTCCGGCGCCGGGGCAGGACTGCCTGTCTGAGCCTGACTCCGCGCCTCGCCCGGCGGCGGGGTCTGAGGGGAGATCGGGGCTGCGGCGGGAGAGAGGCCCGCTCCGCCCGGATCCACGCTGAGGCGCTTCTCCGACCAGTCGAGGCGCAGGGAGCAGCCGCTTTCCCGGGCGAGGCGGGCCAGCAGATCCGTCAGGCGCTCTCCCGCGGACCAGGAGACGGGGGTTCCGGGCGCGCCGTCTGCTCCCGCCGCGCGCCAGTCCGCCGGCAGGAGCAGGGGGAGAGCGTGGACAAAGGGGATGTTCCTGCCCCGGGAGCGGACTTTCGGGGCGGAGGCGGGTCCCGCGCCCAGCTGGATGAGGCCCGGCGCCGGGTGCGCGGGGAGAAGGACTTCCGGGCGCGGGAGCGGCAGCAGATCCTCTTCGTAGGAGGCGGAGATCCGGGAGGGCAGGCTCAGGGCCAGGCAGAGGCTCAGCAGACAGCAGACCGGGGGACCGGCCGCAAGGGAGGCGTTCATCGCAGGCATCTCCGGCGGGAAAAGGCGGATTCATGGGAGCGGACGGGCCCGAAAAGGGCGAGGCGGGCAAGACGCAGGGCGGCGGGCAGGCTCAGGCCCCAGCGCTCGAGACAGAGAAAGAGCAGCATGACGGCCAGGGAAAGCCAGAAGGTCCACCAGCGCATGTGGAAAAGCCAGAGGACAAGACCGGAGACGGCCCTGGCGTCCAGAAAGGCGATGCGCACGGTCCTCGCGCTGTCCCGCCAGGGGAGCGCGTGCAGGGTCAAGGGAAGATCTCCCGCTGAGAAGAGGGGTTTTTCGGGGAAGACGGAGGGGACGGCCGGAGATTTTCCGTTCTTCTTCCGGCCTGCCGGGAAGGGCGGGGGTTTTCGGGAAAGGGAGAGGGGGCGGCGGGACCGGGCGCTTCAGAACCGGCCGCGGGAAAGGCCCCGCTCCTCTTCAACAAGGGCCAGAGTCTCGTCGCTGATGCGCCCTTCCGAGTGCTTTTTCCGGGCGTCGGCGGGCAGACTCAGGCCGCGGGTCTCCACCAGTTCTCCGAGTTTCCGGGCGAGATCCTTTCCGGGCAGGGAGGAAAGCAGCCTGCGCAGGGGCTCCGTGAGAACCAGGTGCTCCCGCAGGGCGAGGCGGAGGGACGCGCCCCGGCGGATTTCTTCCCGGGATCTGCGCGCGGGCACCAGGCGCTGGTGGATGAGGACCCGGAGATTGGCGAGAAGGGCCGCGGCCGCCCCCGCCCGCTCCTCTTCCGGAAAGGCGTCGATGATGCGGGTGACGGTCTGCGCCGCGTCCGGCGCGTGCACCGTGGTGTAGACGGTCATCCCCTGCTCCGCGGCGCTGAGAAGAGCGGAGAGGGTCTCGCGGTCCCGGCACTCGCCCACCATGACGATTTCGCCCTTGCGGCGGGTGAGGGTGCGCACGGCCGAGGGCCAGTCGGGCAGATCCAGCCCCACGGCGGACTGGGTCACGGGAGCCTTGCGCAGGCTCGCCGGAATCCCTGAAAAATCCACCTCGACGGGATCTTCCAGGGTGAGGATCTGACGCCCCGGCCCCCGGGGGCCCAGAGCCTCGTGGAGAATGGCCGCGAGCAGCGTGGACTTGCCCGAGCCCATGACCCCGGAGACGAGCACCAGACCCGAGGCGGGGAAGAGGGCGGAGCGGAGGCCGGGATCCAGATCCTCCAAGTCCTCCAGCCGGGGAAGGGCCGCGGGGAGCACGCGCATGACCACATAGACGCCCTTGCGGGAGGCCGTGGCGTTGACCCGGAAGCGCCGGCGGGCGGGACGCCCGCCCGGAACGCGCACGCTCCAGGCGTAGTCCAGGGGTCTGCCCGCGAGCACATGGGCCGCCCTGTTGGACTGGCCCGAGGACTCGTTGACGACGAGCTGGGTCTCGGAGGCCGTGAGCGCGCTCTCCGTGACGGGCAGCCAGCGTCCGTCTTTCTGCATCCAGACGGGATCTCCGGGACAGAAGACGATGTCCGAGGCCTTTTCCCCGGCGCACCAGAGGACGAGACGCGCGAGCTGGGCCGGGCTGAGCTCGTGGACCAGGGCCTCGGGAAACAGACGGGGAAAACCCGTCCCCGGCGCGGGCGTCAGAGCTCGTCTCCCGGCCCCGCGGGCAGGGCCGACTCCCCGGGGATCTCCGGGACGGGCGCCCCCTCGCGCCAGGCGCCTTACTCCCGGAAGGCCGCCGGGAGGGTGATGCTGAAGTCGCGCTCGTTCACATGCAGGCTGCGGGCCCCCGCCCGCACGCCGAGCCTGCCCTCGGCAAGCCCGGGCATGGAGACCATGCCCAGCCGCTCCAGAAGCCGGAAGCGCAGCATGCCCCGGAAGTCCGAGGAGAGACGGGCCATGTTGAGGCGGAAGACCTCTTCCGCCTGGCGCAGGCCGTCCCGCCAGCCCGCCCGGACAGCCTCCTCCCAGAGCGCCCGCTCGGCGGCGTTTTCCGGAAGAAGCGGGTCTCTGGCCTCGAAGGCCTCGAAGCTCATGAGCAGATAGTCCCGCCAGTCGGGCGCCCGGCTCACCACGCGGGCGGGCTCGGAGAGGAGATAGCTTTCCTCCGTCATGGCGGCTTCGCCGCTTCCCTGAAGGCGCACGGAGGGGCCCGCCCGCAGCAGAACGGGCGGAAGCACGCGGCCCGCGATGAGCAGCTGCCGGAAGGCGAAGACCCGGTCGAAGATGCGGGCCCTTGCCCGGACCTCGTCGCAGAGCCCGCCGTAGCGGTAGCGCACGGCCCGCTGAAAGCCCAGGGTCACGGCGGCCTCGCGCAGGGCCCGGCTCCGCAGGGCCCCGTCGGGCGGGTTTCCCCCTCCGCCGGAGGAAGAGCGGCGCAGAGTGAGGAGCCGGCGCAGGGGCTCCGGATCCGGCCCGGCGATCCCGTTCCGGGCGGACGGGGGCTTCTTTTCCGGGGGATCGAACAGGGAGGCGTCCGGCGCGGGAGCCGCGGGGTGGGTTCCGAAACCCTGATAGGGAAGATCCCGGGGGCCGAGGGCATAGCCCGGGGCCGTAAAGTCCGGAACGGGGCCGGGCGCCGGAAGATCTTCGGCCCGGGCGGGTCCGGTCAGGGAGAGAAAGCCTGAAAGGAGAAGCCCCGCGGCGAGAGATGCGGTGAGAGAGGGCCTCGGAAAGGCGCCGGAGGGCGGGCTGACAGACGGCCTCAAGGACGGGCTCCCCGGGCTTTCGCCGTCCGGGCGGCTTCTTCCGCCGGATCCAGAAAGACGAGCTCGGCCAGGCGCTCGGGCTCGCTGAGGCGCAGGCGCTCGTAGGGGCCGGTCTGGAGGCCGAGCTCCCGGAAGAGCTCGAGGGCGGGCCGTCCCCGGGCGCGGAGGTGCACGAAGGCGGGCGCGGTTTTCGGGCGCCCGCGCACCGCGAGACGGAAGCCCGTCCGGGCGCAGAGCTTTTCCAGGGCGCCCGTGAGGGGACCGTCGTAGACGAGATCGGCGGGCTCGCTCAGGGGACCGGAGCCGGAAGGGGTGCCAAGGAGCTGACGCGACCCGGCGAGTCTCGCCAGATCCTCGGAGATGCCGCGGGCAGCGTCGCGGAGACTCTGATCCACGAGGGCCGGAGGCGCGGGATGAGGGCTCTTCTGCTGCACGCAGCCCGCGAGCGCCAGGGCCGCCAGGAGAAGAGCCGCTGTCTTTTTCTGTCTGGAAGGGGTTTCTGCTAGGAAGGAAAAAAAGGCGCCAAAAGGGGGCGGGGCCTGGGAGACGGCCCGCGGGGAGGGGAATGCGGATGGGGGCATGCAGACTCTCTGACGAAAAAAAGGGACGGCTGCTTTTCCTGAAAAAAGGAAGCCCCGGAGGGCGGGCGGGAATGTTCTCTTTCCCGCGGAAAAACATGTATCCGGTTTCAGATGACATGTCAATGAATGTCAGCAAAAAAGATGAAAATTTTTTTCGGAAGGAGGAGGAAATTCCCGAAACTGCGCTCTTTCTTTCTGCAAAAAGCTCATTTTTTTCCGGAGGACCGGCCGGGCAGGGATCTTTTCCGCCCGGAGATTTTCTCTGAATTTTTCCTGATATCTCCGCCTTTTTTCCTGCCGGAGAAAAAGGAGGATCCCCATGCGGGCCTTTTGCTCTTCCCTTGCTGAAGGACTCCCGGCGAAGGGGCGGAAGAATCAGGGGGATGGACTCAAGGGGGGGCCGGAGCTTCGGGGAGGGACAGGACTGCCGGATCGTCATGCCCGGAGGCCCGCCCTGTCCCTGCGCCGGGGGGCTCTTTTCCGGCTGCCGGAAAAACAATGTCAGATGACATGTCTGTGAAGGCCGTCTTTTTTTCAGGCGGCATTGCCTGGGGAGAGCTGTCCTGCTGAAGCTTTGAAAAAACCATGACAGGCCTGCCCTCTCTTCATCTTCGTTCCGGAGGAAGGCGCCTTTCCGGGGAAAGCGCGTCCCTGCCGGAAGAACCATATCCGGGATGCGCGGTTCAGGGGGGCAGGCGCAGTTCCTGTGCGCCTTCTTCCCGCGTTTGTTCAGGTTCCGCTGACGGTTTTTCCGCATGTTCCGCGCTTCGCCGGTTTCAGCCGCGCCTGCGCGAAGCCTGAGAGGTCCGGTCTTCGCAAAAAGTACCGGATGCCGGCCGGCCGGCCGGGATGCCTGGCACGCTGCCGGTTTGACTGGATCCTGACAATGTACGATACTGCCCGGCGCCTGGCTGCGGCGACCTCTGCGCCGGACAAGCCCTGAAGCCTTCGCGGCCGGCCGATGTTCCTGACCCGCGCCTTTCCGGAAACCGATACTGCATCACAGCTGAACAGCAGCTGGATTTTTTCAGGAGACCGCAAGTTGAAACTGATAAAAGCCAACAACCCGCTGCTCATCGTTCTCGAAGGCATCGACGGCAGCGGCAAATCCACGGTAGCTGTCGAGCTTCAGAAATACCTTTCCGAAAAAAGCAGGAAAGAGGCCCTGGTTGTCCACAACCCCGGCGCCCTGAAAGAGAAAATCGGCGACACCGCAGACTATAGCGCCGACGCCGATCTGCTGGTGCACGCGGCGGACATAGCCAACACCATCGACAAGCTTATCCAACCGGCGATGCTGGACGGCCGCGATGTCATCTGCGAGAGGGGCCCGGACTCCATGCACATCTACAACGTGGTCTGCTGCACGCATACGGACACCACGCCGTATCTGGAAATGTGCGTGAATGTGTACAAGGGCCTGCTGAACAAGATGCGGCCCACGGCAACCATTGTGCTGGACGTGGACCTGCCGATCGCCGTCAGGCGGAAACCCGCCTGGAAAATGCACCCGGTGATAAACAACGTACGGGAAATGTACCTGGCGCTGGCTGATTCGAATCCGCAGAATGTCTACAAGGTGAACGCCAACAGATCTCTGGAAGAAGTGGTTGCCGAGTGCCGGGGAATCATCGACAGTCTGTACTATACCGAAACCGAAATACCTCAGCCGTAGGCAGAAGAAGAAAGCTCCGTCCGGATTGCCCCTGCGGAGCAGGACTCGGGAGAGAGTCGGGTCCGGCCCGCGGGCGGCGGTCCCTGGACGCCGGATCCGTGCCGGTTCCGGCATGGCGGAGCGAAGGAAGAGGGGGTGACGGCATGGCCATAGGCTGGATGGATTTTTCACGGAGCGACCGGGAGAGGGCGCTGGGCGTTCTCGACAGACTCACCGAAGACGCCATCCTGGACGAGATGGGCGTGGGCCCCCTCCGGGACGCCTTTGCTGACCGCTTCTTTCCCGGCACCTCCACCCTGCAGACCCGGGCGAAGTATTTCTTCCTCGTGCCCTATCTTCTCATGGATCTGGACGAGGCCACCCGCGGGGTCACCGTCTGGAAAAGCCTCCAGGACAAGGCCGACGCCGCGGAGCAGGCCAGCGCCCGGAAACTGCTGGAAGGGGGCGAGAAGGACGGCGTCATCGGCAGGCGCAGCCTCGCGCGCGGCTCCTGGGTCAGACGCAGCCCGGCCGACATCTACTGGTCGGGTCTGCGGCGCTTCGGAATTTTCCTGGGAAGACACACCCTGCGGGAGTATTTCCGGACGCTCTGCCGGCTCAACAGGGAGGCCCTGGACCTGAAGGGAAAGGGAAGACTGGCGGAAAGGGAGGACGAGGAAAGGGACGATCCGGACGCGGGCGGTCTTTTCCGGCAGCGCTTCTGGAATGTCCCGCCCCGCGCGGAAAACTGGAAGGAGAATCTCTCCCTCAGTCTCACTCCGGAGGAAGGCGCCTTTCTCAGAAACCGCATTCTCGCCGCCGCCCGGGGCTCCCTCCTCGCCTTCCTGCTGGAGAACGATATCCGGGAAGTGCAATTCTGCGAGGACTTCGCCTCTCTGGAGCGCTTCCTTCCGCTTTTCCCCGAGCCTCTCAGGCGCGATTTCCTCCTGGCTCAGCGCTTCTCCCACTTCAACGCCTGCCTGACCCTGGTCTACAACGCCCTCCTCGGCAACGACGAGGCCCGGGCGCTGCTCAGGGAAGAGGCTCCGTCCTTCGGGGACGCGGCCCGGGAACTGGATCCCGCGGCGCTTTTCGCCGCGCTGCCCGGGACCGGAAACTTCTCTCTTCTGAGCTTTCTCAGAGAGATGCGCGAAAAGATGCTTTCGGGCGACATGGCGGGCCTGAAAGAAGGCATCCGGCGCAGGGAAGAGCGCCTCAAGGGCCCGAGAGCCCGTACCCTGTCCCCGGTGGACGGAGAGACCCGCTGGTACGGAACCGGACTTCTCCAGTACCGCTTCGGGACGGCCAGAAGGCTCGTGTGCGACATCTTCGCCAGCGGGGACTAGATCATGCTGAACCCCACCCAGGACAGACTCGATTTCGGGACCCTTCTCGCCCCGCCGGATGACCGTGAGCTCGATCTCGCCGTGGGCACCACCTTTTCGCTCAGTCTCGACGCTCTGCTGGCCCTGAGCCTCGCCCTGGGCCTCAACGAGGAGACGGACAGTCTCCTCATGAAGAATCCCGTCTGCCTCCTGGAGGCTCTGCGCAGGACGGCGGACCGGCTCGCTCTTTTCTGCGACGCGGCCAGGATTCAGGCGCCGCCCAGGGCGAAGGCGCTCCATGTTCTTCTGGAAAAGACGGTCTTTCCGGTCCTGGCGGGAGAAGACGGACAGGGTGGTTCCCCGCCGGCCTTTCATCCCAAGTGCTGGATCCTGCGCTTCAGCGGCGGGACACTGCCGCCCGTCTACCGGGTGGCCGTGCTGACGAGAAACCTCACCTTTGACCGCAGCTGGGATCTGGCCTTTTCCCTGGAGGGCAGACCGGTTTCCAGACCCGTCAGAGAGAGCGGGCCCCTCCGCGACTTTCTGGTCTATCTTCTGAGCCGCATGCCGGAAGAGGCCAGGCGGAGCGAAAAGGCCGGAAAGATCCGGTCCCTCGCGGAGGAGCTCCCCTTCGTGCGTTTCGAGCCCGGGGACGGCTTTGAGAAGGCGGAATTTCTCCCCACGGGCATCCCGGACGCGCAAGGAAGGATGCGTCTGACCTCCCGGACGCCTCTGGGCGCCGGACGCTTTCAGGATCTCCTTCTGGTCTCCCCCTTTCTTTCCGCGGGCGTTCTGCGCTCCTTTCTGGATCCGAGGCGCCGCGAGGGCCGCGGGAGAAATGTGCTCATCACCCGCAGGGCGGCGCTTCGTGAAATCGCGGACAGTCACCGGCGGGCTTTCAGGGTCCTGGTCCTCCGGGACAGGGTCATCGACGGCGAAACGGATCTTTCGGGCGTGGACAGCGGGGAGAGCCTGCCCCAGGACATCCACGCCAAGCTCTTTCTGCTCGCGCTGCCCGGGAAAAACCGGCTTGTCTTAGGCTCCCACAACGCGACGGAAGGGGCCTTCCGGCGGAATGTGGAGTTCTCCGTCGCTCTTTCCTCCTCCTCGCGGAGGCTGAGCCTGAACAGCGTTCTCAAGGATCTTCTGGGGCCGGATCCCGGAGGTCCCGGAGCGTACTTCGAGGAACTGCCGCCAGGCCCCCTTCCTGAAAAGCCCGCCTCCGAAGCCACTCTGCGCGGGCTGGAAGACTTTTTCGCGCGTCTTGTGCGGAGCGGCTGGCGGGGGGAGGCCCTGGAAGAGCAGGGGGCCTGGGTCCTCGTCCTGCGCGTGCCCTCCCTGCCGGAAGAGGCCTTCCGGGTCACGGTGAAGCCCCTGCTCGCAGGTGAACCCCTCCCCCTCGCGGAGGAGATGCGCTTTCCGGGACTCGGTCTCAGGGAACTTTCGGACTTTTTCCTCGTGCGCGTCGCGGGGGACGGGGAAGAAATCGAGCGCGTGGCGCGTCTTTCCGTGCAGGGGCTGCCCGAAGGCCGGGAACAGGCCCTCGTGCGCGGCGTGGTGAGAGACCCCGACAGCTTCTACGCCTATCTGGCCTTTCTGCTCAGGGACCTTCCCGCGCTGGGCCTGCTGGCGGGAGCCGACGGGGAGACGGAAAGCTTCGGCGCGGCGGACAGAATCGCGCGCAGAACCAGGGAGCCCGCCCTCTACGAGCTTCTTCTGCGCACGGCGGCCGAGACGCCGGAGCGGCTTGAGGACATCGAGGCGCTGGTTTCGTCCCTTGCCGGGGACGATGTGATCCCGGAAGATTTCCGGGACCTCTGGGACAGTTTCAGAAAGGCGGTGCCGCATGAAGGACGGAGTGGCCGATCGGCTCGGCGAGATTGAAGAACGCGTCATGGCGGGCCTCACGGATTTCCAGCGGGCCACGGTGGAGCGGGTGGACGAGCTCTTTCGATCCGGCCAGCGCCGGGTGCTCGTCTCCGACGAGGTGGGCCTGGGCAAGACCCTCGTCGCCCGGGGGGTGCTGGCGAAGCTCGCCGCGCTGCGCAGGGAAGAGGGGGACGACCTCGTCAAGGTGGTCTACATCTGCTCCAACGCGGCCATCGCCGGCCAGAATCTGCGCAGGCTCCGCATCACGGGCGAACTGCAGGTGGACGAGAGCTCCTCTTCCAGGCTCTCCATGCAGCATCTGAACATTTTCCGGCAGGAAAACGATCAGGAACTGCGCAGGCGCTACATCCAGCTCATTCCCCTGACGCCCCAGACCTCCTTTACCCTGAGAAACGGCGGAGGCATGGCCCCCGAGCGCGCCCTCATGGCGGTCTTTCTCAGCCGGATGCCGCTCTTCCGGGGGAGTGAAACGCGGCTCAGGCGCATTCTGCTCCTCCCCGGCGCTAGGACCAACGATCTCTCGCGCTGGCGCTGGAAACGTCTGCTTGAGGACATGGAGAAGGAGGCGAAGGAGTGCAACCGGAGGAGCGGCGGCCGCTACTTCGGGTACATGCAGGAAAAACTTGCCGAAGCGGCCCGGGAAGGTCCGGAGGAGGAAAACGCGATCCTGCGCCTGGCCGGGATCTGTCGGGAGAGGAGGGGGACCGGCCGGGAGAATCTCAGAGACGTCGTGAGCGATCTGCGACGGATTTTCGCCCGGATCAGCGTGGAGAAGCTGGAGCCGGACCTGGTCATCATGGACGAATTTCAGCGCTTCAGAACCCTGCTGGAGCTGGAAGCGGACTCGGAGGAGGGACTCCTCGCCCGCAGGTTCTTTCAGTCGGGATCCGTGCGCATGCTCCTGCTTTCCGCCACGCCCTACAAGATGTACTCCACCCCGGAGGAAATCGAGGCCGCGGGCCAGGACGAGTCTTCTTCCGACTTCCTGTCCCTCATGGACTTTCTCAACGACGAACCGGCGAAGAAGGAGGCCTTCCGCAGGATCTGGGACAGCTATTCCGGGAGCCTCAGAGAACTTTCCCTGGGAGGAACGACCGTCCTCACGGCGGCGAGGCGGGCCGAAGAGGCCATGTACCGGACGATCTGCCGCACGGAGCGGCTGGCCGAGCCCGCCTGCGCGGACGCCTTTGACGACTCGGGCGCACGGGGGACACTCCGTGTCCTGCCCGTGGACATCGCCTCCTTCCTGGAAGCCCAGGAGGCCCTGAACCGCACGGCCTCGGGCATGCGCCTGCCGGCGGACTATGTGAAGTCCGCGCCGTACCTGCTCTCCTTCATGCGGGACTACCAGGTGAAGCGGGTGATTGAGCGACACATCCGCGCCGTTCCCGGAGACGCCCGCCTGCTCAGAAAGAAGACTCTCTGGATCAGAAAGCGGCTCGTGGACCGCTATGAGATCATCCCTCCGGGCAACGCGAGACTGGCGGCGGTCAGGAATCTGGTGCTGCCCGCAGCGGCCGAGCGACTGCTCTGGATCCCGCCCTCAAGACCCTGGTACGAGCCTTCGGGAGTCTTTGAGAAAGCTGGGGGATGGAACAATCCGACCAAGACGCTCATCTTTTCCTCCTGGGAGATGGTGCCCAGGATGCTCGCCTGCCTGCTCTCCTACGAGGCCGAACGCCGCACGACGGGCAGGATTCTCAGAAAACGCGGGAAGGAGGAGAGGCATCTCTACGTCAGGGAAAAGCGCGTCTCCCTGATGCGCCTGAAACTGGAGATGCAGGACGCGGAAAAACCCGTCCATGCCTCCCTGAAGCTTTTTTCCCTGCTCTATCCCTCGACCTTTCTGGCGGATGCGTGGGATCCTTCAGACTGCCTGGCGCGAAATCTGCCGCTGAACGGAATCCGGGAGGAAGTGCGCGGGAAGATAGAGGCCCGGCTCTCGGCCCTCGGTCTGCCTGAGCCCCGCGGAGGTCAGGAAGACGGAAGATGGTACGCCCTCGTTCCCATGCTGCTCGACAGCGACCGCCGGTTCGAGAACTGGCGGAGCGGAAGTCTGCGGTCGCAGGAGCCGGGAGAGGACGGGGAGGAGACGGGGAGCGGAAGCGTCTTCGCAAGGCACCTGGAGACGCTGGGTGCCCTGCGCGCCGCCCTGCTGAAGGCCCGGGACGGGGAGGGGGCCTGCCCCCTCACGAAACGGCCGGCCGATCTGACGGACACCCTCGTGGACATGGCCTTGGCTTCGCCCGCCGTCTGTCTCCTGAGAACCTACGACCGTTTTCTGGACGGGGGAAGCCGGCAGGCGGTCATTGCCGGGGAGGCCGCGAGGAGATTTCTCAGGCGCATGAACACCCCCGAGGCCTCGGCCGTCATGGAGCTGAGCGTCCCGCCCGGGACAGCGTCCGATCCCTGCCTGCGCCTGCTGCGCTACTGCAGGGACGGCAATCTGCAGGCCGTCTTTGACGAGTACGCCCATCTGCTCTCGGGAGGCATCGAGAAGGGGCCGGAGCGTCTGGAGCAGATCCACGCCCAGATGCTGGAGGGGCTGGAGGTCCCCGGCGTCTCCTGGAAAGTGGACAGCTATGACGCCTTTGTCAGGCGGACCTGCGGCCGGAAAAAGGACGATGAGGAAAAGATGCCCCACATCCGGACGCACTTCGCCATGGCCTTCAGCAAGGGAGACGGCGGGGAAGAGGACGCCGGCCGCAAGGTGCGGCTCAGAAACGTCTTCAACAGCCCCTTCTGGCCCTTTGTGCTCGCCACCACCTCCGTCGGCCAGGAAGGTCTGGACTTTCACCAGTACTGCCGGCGCGTCGTGCACTGGAATCTGCCTTCGAATCCCGTCGATCTGGAGCAGCGGGAAGGCCGCGTCAACCGCTACAAATGCCTGGCTGTCCGGCAGACCGTGGCGGCCCGTTACGGAAAAAGGACCCCGGGCGGGCGGGGAGATGTCTGGGAAGAGATCTTCGCCGCGGCGGCCAGGGCGGAAAAGGGGGAGGAGAGCTCCGACCTCATTCCCTGCTGGGGTCTGCGGCCGGGGGAGGATCTGGTCCGCGTCGAGCGCGTCGTGCCCATGTATCCCCTGAGCCGGGATCGTCCGGACTATGCGCGCCTCATCCAGATCCTGTCCCTCTACCGCCTCACTCTGGGGCAGCCGAGGCAGGAAGATCTTCTGGAGAGCCTGCTCAGGGATTTCCAGGGGGACGAGGAGAGTCTCAAGGAACTTTTCATGAACCTGGCGCCCTTTTACCGGAGAAAAAGGGAGGGGAAGACTCCCCCGGCCTCCCGGGAACCTGAGGCGGACGGAGCGGACCCCCTTTCCCGTCATCCCGGAGAGGGACGGCCGCGGACAAGTCCTCCGGGATTCAGTTCCGCTGTCCGTCCGGGAGAAAGGCCTCTGAAGAGGGAGCGGGAGCGGGCAGAGACCCGGGGGCGCTGGGGGATCCGGCGCCCCGGAAAGGGGACGGCTTTCCCCGGGCAGGGGCGTCGAAGCGGCGGCTGAGCCCGTTGCAGCACTGGCAGGGAAAGGCGCAAGGTCCCTCCGCGCAACGCGTCCGATGAGCCGGCGGGCTTTT
>CAZFTQ010000022.1:0-17641 GCA_964522365.1 uncultured Desulfovibrio sp.
TGTCCTTTCAGATCCGATGTTCAGCGGCCGGCTATTCCCCGCGGACAGCGGGGAACAGCCGGCCGGACCTTTGGCGAGACCCGGCCTGCGCTTTCTCTTCCGGTCTGAAAAATCCGGGAACAGTGATTCTCCCAGACAGCAGCGGCGATCGGCGAAAGTCCCGTGAGGCCTCCTCCAGAGGCGGGGGACGCCTCCAGCCGGGATTGCCGGCCCTGGTCAGTCAGGCTGTTCCGGAAACTCTGCACAGTGCTCTCGTCTGCGATGATCCGGCGAAACCCCTGGCGCATTGCGCGGATCTGCTTGCGGGCGCCGGATCGCCCGCGGCGGAAGAGCAGCCTGACACTCCCTGAAGCGCCCCTGACCCGTCCCTCCGAGACGGTTGTCCCTTTCATGAAGTACCTTGAATCTGAAGATTCCAGAAGACATCGCGCTTGAAGAAGGACGAGAGCATGCTGGCGGAAAACGTCAAACGCTGGGTGAAACGCCTGATTCAGGAAGGCGAGGTAAAGGGCAAACCAAGGCTCTGCGCACCGCCGTGGGGAGGAAGCTGACAATACTTTTCGGCAGCCTCCCGCCGGGTATTCCGGCCCTGATCGGTCAGGCTGCCCCGGAATCTCTCTACGGCGCCCTCGACTGCGTCGATCAGACCAAGCCCATGGCGTACTGTGCGGATCTGCTTGCGGGCGGCAGCCGGCCGCGCCGGAAGAGCGGGCGCCGGTGCGCTCAGACCAAAGGGAAGGAAAAGGCCGGCTTTGAGGAGAAGCCGGCCTGAAGGGATCCTGTTGGGGGTGGCCTTTTTTCGGGGGGAACGCCGAAGAGAAAAAGCGCGGGGAGGGCCTTTTCGGGGGAGGGGCTAGCCCAGGTGGCTCACCAGATCTCCCGCCGTGACCAGGGCCACGACCGCCACGATGCCCAGGGCGCAGACGGCGTAGGCTCTTCTCTCGCGCAGGGAGAGCACGGCCCCGATGGCGGCCATGGCGTAGACGAGGCCCCACTGGAGTCTGGGCAGGACGGGATAGAGATCCGCCTCAAGCAGCGAGGTGACAATGAAGCAGATGACGGCGTAGGCCGAAAGATAAAAGAGGACGTGCCAGAGCACCCGGCCGGCCAGACAGTGGAAAAGGATGCGCTCGGGCGAGCAGAGGAAGCGGTGTTTCCGTGGGTCTTCTCCGGACAGAAAGCGCGTCACCAGATCCAGGAGCCCGTTCTGATGGATGCGGTAGCGCAGCTCGCACATGGCCCCCAGATGGGCCGCCGTCATGCAGAGGACCAGAGGCAGAAGGAGGACGCCCGGCTGCGTCCAGGCAAAGGCCGCGCAGAGGGGGAAGAGCAGCAGGAAGGCCATGCCGCTGAAGGGATGGATGATGGATCCCATGGCCACGATGTCCAGCCAGAGGAGTTCCAGCGTTATGCCCAGAGGCAGACAGACGTCCCAGAGACCCGTGGCGAGACCTGCCATGAGGCTCAGGCACAGGGGGCGCTCAACCAGTCCGACGATGCAGGAAAAGCGCGCCAGGCCGATCAGCACAAAAAAAAACAGTACGGCAGCCCAGCCTGGAAGAGGTTAGAAAAGCTGTACATGGGGTGGCCTCATGGCTTCGGAGGGCACGGCCCGGAAATCCAGTTCCGTGTGCTGGGTCGTGACGAGTTTTTTCAGCTGGGCGATGTCTTCGTCCGAAAGGGCCACGTGCGGACATATCTGGCGGCGGCCCTTGGTGTAGTGGATGTTGCCGATGTTGAGCACGGGAATGTGGACGCCTTCGTCGGCGGCCGTGCCCACGTCACGGCAGTTTTCAAAGAGGATGAAACTGTCCTCTCCGCATTCGTCCAGGAGGGTAGGCAGTTCTTCCAGAGCCGCGAAGTGCACTTCTATGTGGCGGGAGACAGCCAGGGTCATGATCTGCTGGCGCAGAAAGTCCAGGGCCAGTTCATTGTTGACCACGATGAGGTGGCGGGCCCCGGTATAGGGCATCCAGCCTTCAATGACCTGGCCGTGGATGAGCCTGTTGTCAACGCGGAACCACATGCGGCCTATTCCCCTTCCTCCGTCCTGGGCTGCCTGTCGGCGTGGCGGATCCTGAGCATGGCGCCCGGCACCACGATGCCCCGGATGCCGGCCTCGCTGGCGGCCTGGGCAAGCTCGGGGAGAGGCAGGGTTCTGGAGGAGAAGACTTTCAGGACCATGGGGAGATTGACGCCCGTGACCACCTCCACATGGTGGGTCGTCAGCAGGGAGAGGGCCAGATTGGTGGGGGTGCCCCCGAACATGTCCGTGAGAATGATGACGCCCGCGCCTTTGTCCAGCCGTTCCGCCGCGTCTTTGAGGCGACGGACGATCTCGGGCACCTCCTGGCCCACGTCCACGCTGATGGACGAGCAGTCGCTCAGGGGGCCCAGAATGAATTCCGCGGTCCTGAGCAGCACGGAGCCGTAGTCGGCGTGCGCAACCACGATGATGCCCGCGTCGCAGGCTTGATCGTTCGTCTCTGGAGCCATGTCGCTGATCTCCCTCCGGCAGGCCCGGGCCTGGCAGAAACCCGGACGCTTGGCAGTCCCTGCACGCTACCTTCTTTTCAGGGGAATGGCAAGATTGAGCGGACGCCGAAGCCCTCCTGTCCTCCCGAGAAAGGAAAAAGAATGCCGGGAGCTTGTCTGCTCCCGGCATGGAGAGTGTCATCTTGGGAAGGCGGGGGTTCGCCCGGGAGAGCCTCAGGCGGGCCGCGCTCCCTCCCTGCCCTCCGTCTGGGTCCCCGCGTCCTGGCGGCGGGAACTTTCTGATGGAGCCTCCCGCTGGGCCTCCAGGTCGCGGTGGACCACCGAGGTGGCGTAGCCCGCCTGGCGCAGGGCCCGGCCCACGGCCTGGGCCACGGCCACGGAGCGGTGGCAGCCGCCCGTGCAGCCGAAGGCCAGGGTCAGGCGGTAGCGGCCCTCGCTTTCCATGAGGGGGAGAAGGAAGAAGAGAAGATCCTGCAGCCGTGTGAGAAATTCACGGGACTTGGGCGTGGCGAAGACATAGTCGGACACGTCCTCGTCCAGGCCGGTCTTCGCTCTCAGCTCGCTCACGAAGTAGGGATTGGGCAGGAAGCGCAGGTCGAAGACATAGTCCGCTTCCCGGGGGATCCCCACCTTGAAGCCGAAGGAGAGCACGGCCACCCGCAGGGACCGCACATGTTCCTGACCGTCCCGGAAGCGTTTCTGGATGATGCGGCGCAGGTCGTGGATGGAGAAGCGGGTCGTGTTTATGACCATGTCCGCCTGTCCGCGCAGGCGGGAGAGACTGCGTCGCTCCATGCAGACGGCGTCTTCCAGACCCACGCCTTCGCGCTCGAGGGGGTGCGGCCTGCGCGTGGTGGCGTAGCGCCGCATGATCTCGGTGGTATCGGCCTCCAGAAAGATGAGCTGGGGGGCGTAGTCCAAGGCGCGCAGTCTCTCGAGGACATCGCCGATTTCCCGCAGAAAGGTGCTCTGGCGGATGTCCAGGCCCAGGGCGATGCCGCGGAAGTGGGCCATGGAGGGCCTGTGCATGAGGGCCGCCATTTCGGGGGCCATGCTGGCGGGAAGGCCGTCCACGGTGAAGTACTGCAGGTCTTCGAAGACCTGCATGGCCGTGCTCTTGCCCGAGCCCGAGAGGCCCGTGACGATGCACAGACGCACGCTGCGGTTGTCCCGGATGCCCGGTCCTGTCCTGGACTGGGGGTTCAGGGGCAGGGCGGGCGTCTCGGGCCGGTGTCCCGCTCCGATCGGGGTTTTCTGGACACGGCCGCCCTCGGGGGCGTCGGGGCGCTGTCCGGCTGGGTGTGGAGGCTGTGCCAAGGGAATGCCGGCTCCGGTCCGGCGGTTGCACAGGGCCCGGAGACCCCGCGCAGAGGTCGCTGAAAGAGGGGTCAGACGATGGGGTCGATGAGGCCGTAGGCGCCGGAACGGCGGCGGAAGATGACATTGATCCGGCCGGAGTCGGCGTTGAGGAAGACAAAGAAGTCGCTGCCGATATTGTCCAGCTGCATCATGGCCTCTTCCACGGGCATGGGCTTCGGGCTGAAGCGGTTGGTGCCGATGGCCTCCTGATCGGCCGGGGCCTCGGCGTCCAGGTTCCAGGTGAAGACATCGATGGTGGTGGCGTTGCGGGCCTGACGGCGCTGTTCCTTGACGCGGGAGACGTGTTTTTTGATCTGGCTTTCAAGCTTGTCGTAGACGAGATCGATGGCCGCGTACATGTCGTTGGTCTGCTCGCTGGCGGCCAGATGCAGGCCTTCGCCGGCAACGGTCACTTCGCAGCGGTTGCGGATCTTGTCCACGGTCAGCACCACCCCGACTTCGAGACCGGCTGACTTGCCGAAGAAGCGGCCGAGCTTTTCCATGCGGCGGCGGGAATACTTCTTGAGATGTTCAGAGGCCTCAAAGTTCTTGAAGGTGAAGGAAACGTTCATTTATGTCCTCCCGTTTTGCTCTCTTTTCCAGACCGGCGGCATCGGGAGGATCCCTGTTTTCCCAAGGGGGTCCGTCCCGGGTCCGGGCAGGAGAGCGCTGGCAGCTGGCGCCCGGCGAAAAAAAGTCGGGCAGGCACAATCAAATTCGCATTGCCGGCACAACTTGTCAATGCCCGGCGCGGGCCCGGGAAGCCGGGTTCGCCTGACAGTCATTCCGAAACCTTGGGGCCTTGACGCGAGGGCCCTGCCAGTGTAGAGACAACTCCCCTGAAACAGCCGCCGCGGAAGATCCGGCGGCGCGGGAGCGCGGCGGCGGGCCTTCCTGCACGCCGGCCGTTCGGAACGTGATGTTCAAAATCTTCTCCCACACGCTGAGGCGAAGCGGGCAGGCGCAGCGTTTTCTGGCGCCGGAGATCCGTGATCCCGGAACGGCGGTGGTGGGCTGGGGCCACAAGCCCACGGCGGAGAAGGCCAGGCGCTACGCCGCCGCCAGGGGACTGCCCTACATCGCGCTGGAAGACGGCTTCTACCGCTCCCTGGATCTGGCCTGCCGCGGCGCGGAGGCTCTCTCCCTGGTGGCGGACCGCACGGGCATTTACTACGACTGCACCGGTCCCTCCGATCTGGAGACGCTTCTGGCCTCAGAAGGCTGGCAGAGCCCGGAACTTCTTGAGGAAGCCCGCCGGGCCATGGCTTTCGTGCGCCGTCACCTGCTGAGCAAGTACAACCACGCGCCGGCTCTCGAGGAAGATCTCTGGCCCGGCACGGGCGCTCCCCATGTGCTGCTTCTGGATCAGACGGCCGGGGACGCCAGCGTGGCTCTGGGCGGAGCGGGCCCCGAGTCCTTCGCGGCCATGCTCAGGGCGGCGCTCGCCGCGCACCCGGCCGACCATCTCCTCGTCAAGACCCATCCGGACGTGCTCGCGGGCGCCAAGAAGGGCTATCTCACCGATCTGGCCAGAGCGGCGGGCGTCCGGGTGCTCGCCAGGGACTGCGCCCCGCTTTCCCTGCTCGCGCAGGCCCACGAGGTCTACACCGTCACCTCCCAGATGGGCTTCGAAGCTCTCATCGCGGGCTGCCGGGTGCACTGCTACGGGCTTCCTTTCTACGCGGGCTGGGGACTCACCGACGACGCCCTGGACTGCCCCAGACGGACGGCCCGGCGCAGTCTCGAGGAAGTCTTCGCCGCGGCCTGCCTGCTCTACGCCCGCTACGCGAGCCCCTTCACGGGGGAACTCACGGACATGCGGGACATACTGGAACTTCTCGCCGAGCAGCGGCGCCAGAACGAGCGGGCCAGGGGGATCCATGTCTGCCAGGGCTTTCCCTGGTGGCGCAGGCCCTACGCCAGGGCCTATCTGCGATCCACGGGCGGACGCATTTTTTTCGCGCGCGGCGAGGAGGCCGCCGTGCGGCGGGCGAAGGCCTGCGGCGGCCGGGTGGTGGCCTGGTCCTCGGCGGCGGGCGACGGGCTCCAGGCGGCCTGCGAGGCCGCCGGCGTGCCCCTGGTGCGCATGGAGGACGGTTTCATCCGCTCCTCGGGCCTCGGCTCCGATTTCAACATGCCCTACTCGCTGGTGGTTGACAGGCAGGGCATTTATTACGATCCTGACCGTCCTTCGGATCTCCAGGACATTCTGAACGGTCTGCCGGATCATCCCGACCGGGAGGCCCTTCTGGCCAGAGCCAGGGCTCTCAGAGCCTTCATCCTGGAGCATCGTCTCACCAAGTACAATCCCAGAGCCGGCGACGGTCTGCCCGCCTTCCCCCCGGACAGGCCGGTCATCCTTGTGCCCGGCCAGGTGGAGGACGACGCCTCCGTGCGGCGCGGCGGATTCGGCATGGGCAATCTGGCTCTTCTCGAGGCCGTGCGCGCGGCGAGGCCGGACGCCTTCCTGCTCTACAAGCCCCACCCGGACGTGGCGAGCGGCAACCGCCGCGGCGCCGTGCCGGCCGCTCGGGCGCGGGAGCTGGCCGACATGGTCCTGGGCGCCGTGCCCATGGGCCTGCTTCTGGAGCGTGTGGACGAGGTCCACACCCTCACCTCGCAGACGGGCTTCGAGGCCCTTCTGCGCGGCCGCAGGGTCGTCACCTACGGCGGCCCCTTCTACGCGGGCTGGGGGCTCACGGAGGATCACCGGGATTTTCCCGCCAGGCGCGCCAGGCTCTGCCTGGACGAGCTGGTGGCCGGGACCCTCATCCTCTATCCCGTCTACTATGACTGGCAGACGCGGCTGTACTGCCGCGTGGAAGACGTGTGCCGCCGGCTTCTCCAGCCGGACGGGCAGATACCCCTGAGGCTCTGGGCCAGACTCCTCCAGGCCCTGCGCCGCCTCATCCGGAGAACGGGTCAGTGAGATCGCATCTCTTCATCCAGGGACCCCACGGTCCCTTCTTCCGCCGCCTGGGCCTTGCTCTTCTGGAGCGGGGCGACAGGGTGCTGCGCATAAACTGCTGCGGCGGCGACGTGGCGGACTGGCCCTGGCCGAAGACCCGCTGCTGGCACGGCAGGGCCACGGACTGGAGCGCCTGGATAGCCGATGTCATGGACAGCGAGCAGGTGACGGACCTGCATGTCTTCGGGGACTGGCGACCCCTGCACCGGGAGGCCGTCCTGCTGGCCAAGCTCCGGGGCATCCATGTCTGGGCCTATGACGAGGGCTATCTGCGGCCCGGCTACATCACCATGGAGGAGGGCGGCGTCAACGGTCTCTCCCAGCTGCCGGCCACCCGCGAGGCGCTGGCGGCTCTGGCCGCCTCCTGCCCCGCGCCCCCGGCGCCCAGGATGGTGCACAATTCCCAGACCGTCAAAACCTGGCGGGCCATCGGCCACTACGCGGGCACCATCTTTCTCTGGCCCTTCTTCCGTCATTTCAAGACCCACCGTCCCCAGAAGGCGAGCCGCGAGGTCTGGGGCTGGGGCCTGCGCGTCTGGACCCGGACGAAGCGCCGCAGACGCTCGGTGCAGGCCCTGCGGGCCACCTACCGCTCGGGGAAGCCCTTCTTCATTTTCCCGCTCCAGCTCGACTCCGACTCCCAGGTGCGGCGCTATTCCCCCTACAGCGGCATGAAGGAGGCCATCGCGAGCGTCCTCATCTCCTTCGCCCGCACGGCTCCCGCCGGCACCCATCTGCTCATCCGCAACCATCCCCTGGACAACGGCCTCATCGACTACGCGGGCTTCATCAGCGCCTTCGCCAGGGCCTGCGGTCTCGCCGACCGCATCCACTTCGTGGAGGGCGGCCGGGCCGGCAACATGATGAAGAGGAGCCTGGGGGTGGTGGTCCTCAATTCCACGGTGGGTCTCTCCGCCCTGCGCATGGGCAAGGCAGTCTACTGCGTGGGCACCTCCATCTACGCCATGCGGGGCCTCGCGGTCTGCCGGGAGGAAATGCCCCTGGAGGCCTTCTGGACGAGCCCCAGACGGCCCGACAGAGGAGCCCTGGCGGATCTGGAAAAGGTCCTGCGGACAAAGGCCCTCGTGGCCGGAAACTTCTACACCCCCCAGGGCATCCGGGTGGCCGTGGAGGGCATCCTCGACCGCTTCGCCCGGCTGGACGATCAGGCCCGTGCGGCTGGAAAAAAAGAGAACGACGCCTGATCATTCCCCCTGAAAGCGGCGGAAATCAGAAAAGCTTCACGCACTGCGTGAAGCTTTTCTGTTCCCGGAGACATGCCGGAAAAGGGAAGGGGAGAAGAGGAAAATCCTTTCAGAACAGTATGTTGCAATAGGATTTCCACTGTTCCTTCATGTTCTGCTTCAAGAAAATGGTCAGGCGGCCAGCTTCCGGAAGGCGGCCAGGAGGATCCGGAGGATGCTGTGGGCGTTTTTCTCCATGACGGCCAGGATCTCGTCGATGTCCAGAGCCGGGCGGTCCGGATCCCAGCAGTCGAAGTCCGTGACCATGGCGATGACGCCGTAGGGAAGGCCCGTCTCGTTGGCGAGGATGCACTCGGGGGCCACGGTCATGTTGATGAGATCGCAGCCCAGGATCCGGAAGAGTCTGGACTCGGCCCGGGTGGAAAAGCGCGGTCCCGGGATGCTCACGATGGTGGCGCCGTCTCTCGCCTCGATGCCGCACTCGCGGGCTCCTTCCAGCAGCGCCCTGCGGCAGACCGGGGAGAAGGGGTCCGCCATGACCGTGTGGGTCATGCCGTCGGCGAAGCTGTCGAAGAAAGTCACCGGGCTGTGCGTCCAGTCCACAAACTGATCCGGCACGACGAGCGACCCCGGCGCCAGATCCTCCCGCAGGGAGCCGCAGGCCGTGGTGGCGAGCACATGGGTGCAGCCTGCCGCCTTCAGGGCCGCAATGTTGGCGCGGTGGTTCACCCTGTGGGGCGGAATGACATGTCCCTGTCCGTGCCTCGCCAGAACGGCCACGCCGATGTCCGTTCCCCTGATCTTTCCCATGCGCAGGGAACTCGAGGGCTTTCCCCAGGCCGTTTCCGGCCGTTCTTCCCGCTCCACGGTCATGATGTCCGGATTGTCCAGACCGCTGCCGCCGATGACGCCAATGCAGATGCCCATGCCTTTCTCCTCCGCCTGCTGCCCCTGTCCGGCTCTTTCCGGACAGGGAAGATTCATCACGCGAAAGAAAGTACGGAACTCTCCGGTCCCTGTCAAAAAAGCGATCTTTCCGGGATGCCCCGCCCGGGGCGCCGCTTCCTCCGGCCCGGTCTTGGGACCCGGAGGTGGGCTTCCCGCCGCGCCTTGACATCCCGCCTGCCCTGACGCAAAAGAACAAAAAAGAAAACCGTTTTCAGGTTTCCTCCCGCGGGTTCCGCCGCGCGCGTCCTCCCGCTTTTCCGGTTTGAGATCTTTCATGGACAGATACCTCGTCACAGGCATGAGCTGCGCCGCCTGCGTGGCCAGAGTGGAAAAGGCCGTGCTGGCCGTGCCGGGCGTGACCGCCTGCGCCGTGAGCCTTCTCACGAGCAGCATGGGCGTGGAAGGGACTGCCCCGGCCGAAAGCGTCACGGCCGCCGTGACGGCCGCGGGCTACGGCGCGAGGCCCTTCGGCGGGTCCGCCGGGCGGGAGGCGGGCAGGACCGAGGACCAGGAGGCCCTTTTGGAGGACAGGGAGACCCCTGCGCTCAGAAAGCGCCTGGGGATTTCCCTCGTTCTTCTTTTTCCCCTGCTCTGGCTCTCCATGGGCCATGGCATGTGGGGCTGGCCCGTGCCGGCCTTTCTGGCCGGCAACGCCCTGGGCCAGGCTCTCGCCCAGATGCTTCTGGCCCTCGCCGTCATGGCCGTGAACCGCAGATTCTTTGTGAACGGCCTCCACGGCCTGCTGAACCGCTCCCCCAACATGGACAGTCTGGTGGGCCTGGGCGCGGGCGCCTCCTTTCTCTGGAGCCTCATCGTCTTCTTCGGCATGACGAAAAGCCTCACGGACGGCGACGCGGCAGCCGCCCTGCAGGGCCTCCACGGTCTCTATTTCGAGTCCGCTGCCACCATCCTCACCCTCATCACCGTGGGCAAGATGCTCGAGGCCCGCAGCAAGGGGAGAACCACCGACGCCCTGCGCTCCCTCATGCGCCTCGCCCCCGCCACGGCCCTCGTTTTCCGGGAAGGCCGGGAAACGGAAGTTCCCCTCGCCGAGGTGCGGGTGGACGACACGGTCGTCATCCGCCCGGGCGCGTCCGTTCCCGTGGACGCCGAAGTGCTGGAGGGAAGTTCCGCCGTCAACGAGGCGAGCCTCACGGGCGAAAGCCTGCCCGTGGACAAGGCTCCCGGGGACACTGTCCACGCGGGCACCATCAATCAGACGGGCCATCTGCGCTGCCGCGCCCTGCGGGTGGGCGAGGACACGACGCTTGCCGGCATCATCCGCCTGGTGAGCGACGCCGCGGCCACCAAGGCCCCGGTGGCCCGTCTGGCGGACCGCGTGGCGGGCGTCTTCGTGCCCGTGGTCATCGGCATAGCCTTTCTCACCGCCTGCGTCTGGTTCCTGGCCGGGGCCGAGACGGGCTACGCCCTCGCCCGCGGCATCGCCGTGCTCGTCATCTCCTGCCCCTGCGCCCTGGGTCTCGCCACCCCCGTCGCCATCATGGCCGGCAGCGGCGTGGGCGCCCGCAACGGCATTCTCTTCAAGACCGCGGCGGCGCTGGAGCAGGCCGGCAAGACCAGGGCCGTCGCCCTGGACAAGACGGGCACCGTGACCCGGGGCGAGCCCAGGGTGACGGACATCATCCCCCTGGGCTGCGACGAAGGGACCCTGCTTGCCCGGGCCTTCGCCCTCGAGTCCGGAAGCGAGCACCCCCTCGCCCGGGCCGTGGTCCTCAGGGCCCGGGAAGAGGGCCTCTCCGCTCCGGCTCCCGTGACGGACTTTCAGGCCCTGCCCGGCAGAGGCCTGAGGGCCCTTCTGGACGGGGAAGTCCTCCTGGGAGGCAGTCTCGCCTTTGTGGCCGGCGAGGCCGAGGTCGGGGAGGACACGCGGGAGCGGGTCCGGAGTCTGGCCGACGAAGGCAGGACGCCCCTCCTTTTCGCGCTCGCGGGCCGGCTTCTCGGCATCATCGCCGTGGCGGACGTGCTCAGGGAGGAAAGCCGCCAGGCCATAGCCGAGCTCAGGGATCTGGGGCTCAGGGTGGTGCTTCTCACGGGCGACAACGAGCGCACGGCCGCGGCCGTCGCCCGCCAGGCCGGGGTGGACGAGGTCATCGCCGGGGTTTTCCCGGCCGGCAAGGAAAAGGTCATCCGGGAACTCAGGGAGGAACACGGGAGCGTCGCCATGGTGGGCGACGGCATAAACGACGCCCCGGCTCTCACCCGGGCGGACACGGGGATAGCCATCGGCGCGGGCACGGACACGGCCATCGACGCGGCCGACGTGGTGCTCATGAAATCCTCGCTGCTGGATGTGCCCGCGGCCATCCGTCTCTCCCGGGCGACCCTGCGCAATGTGCGGGAAAATCTCTTCTGGGCCTTCATCTACAACATCATCGGCATCCCCGTGGCCGCGGGAGCTCTGGCGCCTCTGTGGGGCGTCACCCTGAGTCCCATGTTCGGGGCGGCCGCCATGAGCCTGTCGAGCTTCTGCGTGGTCTCCAACGCCCTCAGGCTCAATCTCGTCAACATCCGGGCAGCCCGCGCCGCAGGCGCGGCCCGGCCCGCGCAACCTGTCATCCGGGAGGAAAAAGCCATGGTCATGACCGTCGGCGTGAAGGGCATGATGTGCCCCCACTGCGAAAAGCACATGAAGGAAGCCTTTGAAAAGATAGACGGCGTGCAGAGCGCCGCCTGCGATCACGCGGCCGCCCGGGCCGTCCTGGAAGTGACCCGGAAGATCTCCGAGGAGGAACTCAGGGCCGCCTGCGCCTCAGCGGGCTACGAGTACACGGGCCTCCTGTAATCTCAGCGGGAGCCTCCGTTTTTTCAGGGCCGGCGGACACCGTCGGTCCTTTTTCGTTTCCGGGAGGCCTCTTCTGTTTTTCGGATAAGTGCGCTAGTCTCCCTTCTGTCCATGGAATACCCTTAATTTCACGGAGGAAGATCCATGCAGAGACGCGTTTTTCTGGGGATGGGCGCGGCGGCCGCCGCGGCCGTCCTCGCCTCCCCCCTCACTTCGGCCGAAGCCGCCGGGGAAGTCCGCAGAAAGCTGCCCGCTCCCGACAGAAAAGGCGGCATGCCCCTCATGGCCTCGATGGCGGCCCGCCGCAGCGATCACAGGCCGGGCCCGAAGACCCCGGACGAGCGGGCCCTCTCCACGGTCCTCTGGGCGGCGTGGGGCAGAAGCGGCCAGGGCATGCGCACCGTGCCCACGGCCCGCAACCGCCAGCAGATGCTCCTCTACGCCGTGCTGCCGGACGGCGTCTGGCGCTACGAGGACGACCACAGCCTGAGCCTCGTGCTTCCGGGCGACAGGAGATCCGCCTTTGACGGCGCGGGCTGCATCCTGCTTTTCGCGGGCCCGGCCGACGACCCCTACACGCCCATGCACGCGGGTTCCATGTACCAGAACGCCGGCCTCGCCTGCGTCTCCCTGGGCCTCAGACACTGCGTCAAGCACCAGAAATTCGACTCTCTGGACGCCGAGCTCCCCCTGCCCGCGGGCTGGCGCACCTGCATCACCCTGTCCCTCTCGGCCTGAGCAGACGGGCCTGCCAGCCTGAGTCCATGATCCGCCGGCACGCCGGCAAGGAGCCCTTTCATGAAACTGCTCGCCGTCAACGGCAGTCCCAGAAAAAACAGAAACACCGCCTCCGTGCTTGAGGCCATCGCGGCGGGCGCCGCCGAGGCCGGCGCCGCGACGGAGCTCGTGCACCTGCGGGACATCCGCTTTTCGGGCTGCATGAGCTGCTTCGCCTGCAAGCGCCTGGGAAGCCCCACCCTGGGGCGCTGCGCCTGGAAAGACGATCTGCAGCCCGTCCTTCAGAAAGCCCACGAGGCCGACGTGGTGGTGCTGGGAGCCCCCTTCTACTTTTCCGTGGAGGCGGCCCTCATGCGTTGCTTTGAGGAGCGTTTCTGGTTCCAGTATTTCCGCTACAGCATGACCAACCGCTCGCTTGCCCCGAAAAAGCATGCCACGGCCATCGTCTACACCATGAATATACCGGAACAGGTCCTTCCGCAGTTCCCGGTGAAAAACGGCCTCATCCAGATGAACAAGGCCAGCATGGAAACGCTTTTCGACTGTCCCTGTACGGTCTTCCTCTGCCACGACACCAAGCAGTTTGACGATTATTCCAGGTACGACAGCGAACTCTTCGATGCGGAGGCCAAGGATCGCCGGCATCGGGAAGTCTTCCCCAAAGAGCTTGAAAAGGCCCGGGCCCTGGGCCGTCAGCTCGTCTCCTAGCTTTCCCCTGAGCTCCGGCCGCTTTCTCCCGGCCGGAGCGGGTTCTTTTTTCCCGGGCCCTTCGGGGCCCGGGAACGCGGAGCCATTGTCCCCCGGGAGAAGCGGGCCGCGGTCCTGCGCGCCCAGGGAGTCCCGTCTTGAAACTGCTTGCCGTCAACGGCAGTCCCAGAAAGAACAGAAATACCGCCACGCTGCTCAAGGCCGTCACGGAAGGCGCGGCCGAAGCGGGCGCTGAGACCGAACTCGTGCACCTGCGGGATATCCGCTTTACGGGCTGCATGAGCTGCTTCGCCTGCAAGCGTCTGGGAAGCCCCGCTCTGGGGCGCTGCGCCTGGAAGGACGATCTGCAGCCCGTGCTTCAGAAAGCCCACGAAGCCGATGTGCTGGTGCTCGGCGCGCCCATCTATTTTTTTGCGGATTCGGCCCTCTTGCGGAGCTTTGAGGAGCGGCTCTGGTTCCAGTATGCCCGCTACAGCACGAAGGTGCGCACCCTGGCCCCGAAAAAGCACGCCACGGCCCTCGTCTACACCATGAACGCCTGTGAGGAGATTCTCCCGCAGTATCCTCTGATGCGGGATGTCATGGACCTGAGCAGGGCCAACATGGAGGGGATCTTCTCCTGTCCCTGCACGGTTTTCTCCTGTTGCGACACCAGGCAGTTTGACGACTATTCCATGTACGACAACGAGATGTTCGATCCGGCCGCCAAGGTGCGCCGGCATCGGGAAGTCTTCCCCGGGGAAGTCGAAAAGGCCCGGGCCCTGGGCCGTCAGCTCGTCTCCTAGCTTTCCCCTGAGCGCCGGCCGCTTTCCGCCGGCCGGAGGCTCTCCCCCTTCATTGCGGAAGGATTTTTTCGCAGGCCCGTTTTTCCGTCTTCCGGGAGCCTGTTTCTCAGCGCATGTCAACGGCAGCCGATTTTGTCCGGGCGCTTCTCGCCAATGATGTCTACGCCCGTCAGGTGACAGGCCGCAGGGTTCTGGAAGAAGAACCGGCCCGCCTGGCCGAGCCGCGGCGTCCCTTTTCGCCCGCCATCGCCGGCGTGCTGAAGGATCTCGGCCTGCCGGGGCTCTGGAGCCACCAGGCCCGGGCCATGGACTATGTCCGGGCGGGCCAGGACGTGGTCATCACCACCCCCACGGCCAGCGGCAAGAGCCTCGTCTACAATCTGCCCTTTCTGGAGCGCCGCCTGGCCGATCCGGACGCCACGGCCATCTACCTCTTTCCCCTGAAGGCGCTGGCCCAGGACCAGAAGAAGGCCCTGGACGCCATGACCCTCCACTGGCCGGCCCACGCGCGCCCCCCGGTGGCCCTTTACGATGGCGACACGCCCGACTCGGTGCGGGCAAAGATACGCAGAAATCCCCCCGCGGTGCTCATCACCAATGCGGAGATGCTGCACCTGGGGATCCTGCCGCACCACGAGCGCTGGACCACCTTTCTGGCTTCGCTCGCCATGGTGGTCCTGGACGAGGCCCACATCTACCGGGGCGTCTTCGGCGCCCACATGGCGGGCCTCCTCCAGCGTCTGCGCCGCCTGACGGACCGCTACAACGCCCATCCCGTCCATGTGCTCTGCACGGCCACCCTGGGCAACCCCGGCCAGCTGGGTCAGCTCCTTCTGGGCCGCGACACCGAGCCCGCCGTGGTCTCCGAGTCCGGCGCCCCCAGGGGCCGCCGGCACATGATCTTCATGGAGCCCGAGCTCAGCGCCTCCACCCTCGCCATCAATCTGCTCAAGACCTGTCTGGCCCGGGAACTGCGCACCATCGTCTACTGCCGCTCCCGGCGCATGACGGAGCTCGTGAGCCTCTGGGCCACCCAGCAGTCCGGCCGCTTCGGGCCCAGGATTTCCGCCTACCGGGCGGGCTATCTCCCGGAGGAACGCCGGGAGATAGAGGCCCGCATGGCCTCCGGAGACCTCCTGGCCGTGGTGAGCACGAGCGCCCTGGAACTCGGCATCGACATAGGCTCTCTGGATGTCTGCCTGCTGGCGGGCTATCCGGGCAGCATCATGGCCACCCTCCAGCGCGGCGGCCGGGTGGGCCGCAAGGGCCAGGAATCGGCCGTGGTGCTCATCGGCGGCGAGGACGCCCTGGACCAGTACTTTGTCCGCAATCCGGACCAGTTTTTCGCGAGACCGCCGGAATGCGCCATGCTCAATCCCGCCAACCCGGTGATCCTCTCCAGGCATCTGGAATGCGCGGCGGCCGAGTCGGCCCTGGCCGTCTCTGAGCCCTGGCTCTCGCTTTCCGGGGTTGAGGCCTGCGTGCGGAGCCTGGAAAGGGAAGGGAAGCTTCTGCGCTCCGGAGACGGGCTCTCCCTGTCCGCCGCCCGCAAACGGCCGGAGCGGGACGTGTCTCTGAGGGGGAGCGGCGATTCCTTCCAGATTGTGGACCCGGAGGGCAGGGTCATCGGGTCGGTGGACGCCCACAGGGCGTTCCGGGAGACCCACGAAGGGGCGGTCTACCTGCACCACGGCGTCTCCTACACCATCAGCCGGCTGGATCTGGGGGCCCGCGTGGCCCGGGCCCGCCCGGAGCGCGTGCGCTGGCACACCAATGTGCGCACGCACAAGTCCACGGAAATCATCGAGACCTTTACGGAAGGCCGGGTCTTCGGCATGCGGGCGGCCTATGGGCGGCTCAGGGTCACGGAAGAGATCACGGGCTACGAGCGCCGCGACAACGGCAGCCGCCGCCTCCTGGACATCCAGCCCCTGAGCCTTCCGCCCCAGATTTTTGAGACCGAGGGCTTCTGGTTCTGCATCCCGGACGATGTCCGGCGCCGGGTGGAAGAGAACTTCTTCCACTTCATGGGATCCATCCACGCCCTGGAGCATGTCTCCATCGGCCTCATGCCCCTGCTCGTCATGGCCGACCGCAACGATTTCGGCGGCATCTCCACGCCCATGCACGCCCAGGTGGGCGGGCCGGCCGTCTTTGTCTACGACGGGCTGCCCGGCGGAGCGGGCCTCACGGCCGGGGCCTTCGCCCATCTGGACGAACTTCTGCTGGGCGTCGAGCGCACCCTGACCGGCTGTCCCTGCGAGACGGGCTGTCCCTCCTGCATCCAGTCGCCCAAGTGCGGATCCGGCAACCGTCCCCTGGACAAGCAGGGGGCTCTGAGCCTCGTGCGGGACATCCTGGGCACGGCGGGAGGCGTCACGAGCCTTTCGGTGCCCGAGCGGCCCGTCCAGGCCGGGGCCGACGGACAGGGAGAGAAAGCGCGGAAAAGCATCAACGGGCCCGTCATGGTCTTTGACGTGGAGACAAGGAGATCCGCGGCCGAGGTGGGCGGCTGGCAGCACGCAGGAGAGATGGGTGTCAGCATCGTGGTCTGCTGGGACGGCGCGGAGTTCCGGAGCTTCACCCAGGATGAACTGCCGGCCTTTTTCAGCCTTCTCAGAACCGCGGGTCTCGTGGTCGGCTTCAACAGCTTCCGCTTTGACTACCAGGTGCTCCAGCCCTTTGCGGATTTCGACCTGCGCGGTCTCCCGGGTCTCGACATCCTGGCGGAGGTGCGGAAATTCCTGAACTATCCACTCTCCCTGGACAATCTCTCCCAGGCCACGCTGGGAAAGGGCAAGAGCGCGGACGGCCTTCAGGCCCTCAGATGGTGGAAGGAAGGCCAGCTTGAGAAGATCCGCGAGTACTGTACCCAGGACGTCACCTGCACAAGGGATCTCTATCTCTATGGCCGTGAGCACGGCTATCTGCTCTTTTCGAGCAAGGCCGGCCAGGTGGTGCGGGTGCCCGTTGCCTGGTGAGGGCTGAAAACAAGGGAAAAGAAGTCTGTTTTCCGGAAAGAGAGCGGAGCACGGGGGCAATGAGAAGAACTCCGGAGCTCCGCTTTTTTGCGCTTCCCGCATGGCTCCCCTTTGGCCGCGCTTTTTGCCGCGGAAGGGCGTTTCCGGTTTTCCTGACTTCGTCAGGACTACTGTCCCTCCTGCAGGTGAAAGTGAACTCCGGCGCGGCAAAAAAGGCCGTGTCCGGTGAAATCCGGCGTTTTTTTGAAAGAACAGGAAAAGTCGCCATAGGATCAGGGCGCAGAACAGAACAGGAGGCCAGCATGAACTGGGAAAAAATCCTTGTCATCATCCTCACAGCGGCTCTTGAAATCGCCCAGTCACAAACCAGCCAGAAATAGCACCCCGTACACTTCGTCCATCTCACAGCAACAGTTCACCTCCGGCGCGGCTGAAAACCGGCCGCGTCCGGAAAAAATTCATCGGTTTTTGAAAGAACAGGAAAAGTCGCCATAGGATCAGGGCGCAGAACAGAACAGGAGGCCAGCATGAACTGGGAAAAAATCCTTGTCATCATCCTCACAGCGGCTCTTGAAATCGCCCAGTCACAAACCAGCCAGAAATAGCACCCCGTACACTTCGTCCATCTCACAGCAACAGTTCACCTCCGG
>CAZFTQ010000022.1:17741-17888 GCA_964522365.1 uncultured Desulfovibrio sp.
GTCCGGAAAAAATCCGACAGTTTTTGAAAGAACGGAAAAAGTCGCCATAGGATCAGGGCGCGGAACAGAAAAGGAGATCAAAATGTCCTGGGAAAAATTCTCACAGAGCTTCTCACTGCAGCCATTCAGATCATTGAAACCGGCAAT
>CAZFTQ010000022.1:17988-31635 GCA_964522365.1 uncultured Desulfovibrio sp.
CAGGTGACAGTCCTGCGGTTCGGGAGCGGCATGGTTCCATCCGCGACCGGAAAAAATCCATCGGTTTTTGAAAACATGAAAAGTCGCCACAGAATCAAGGCGCGGAACTGAAAAGGAGGCCAGAATGCCTTGGGGAGAAATCCTTGTCATCGTACTCACTGCGGCTCTTGAAATCGCCCAGTCGCAAACCAGCCAGAAATAGTACCCCGTACACGGCTTCATCCATCTCACAGCAAAATCACGTCCGGCGCGGCTGAAAACCGGCCGCGTCTGGAAAAAATCCAACAGTTTTTGAAAGAACAGGAAAAGTCGCCATAGGATCAGGGCGCGGAACAGAAAAGGAGATCAAAATGCCCTGGGAAAAAATTCTCACAGAGCTTCTCACTGCAGCCATTCAGATCATTGAAACCGGCAATTCCGACCACAACGACAACTGAGAGTTTTCACATCGTCCGACATCGGACAGGAGGGTTAAAGACATGTTCAGAACAGACAGCGTTCATTCTTCCATTGTTGCTACGCCCGTTCCCTGGTGGTGGTGGCACGACATCTTCATCATCAGGTGACAGTCCTGCGGTTCGGGAGCGGCATGGTTCCATCCGCGACCGGAAAAAGTCCATCGGTTTTTGAAAACATGAAAAGTCGCCACAGAATCAAGGCGCAGAACAGAACAGGAGGTCAGAATGCCCTGGGGAACAATTCTCGTCACAGTGATCACCATTGCTCTTGAAATCGCGAAAAAGGAAATCGAAAAACAGTAGGTCTCATCATGCGTCACAGGTTTTCAGGCATCCTTCATCTGCTACACGGCTTTCCATTGCAGACAGACAATTCTGCTTCATCTCCGGCATCTCGGATGCCGGTTTCTTCAGGGGCGGCTGCCCTGTCAGATGCATCCCCGGCCTCGCCAGGATCCCGGCGCCGGAATGCGGAGGGCAGGGCAGCCGTCGCTTCGCACGGCGCCGGAATCCTTCTCCGGCCGTAACTTTCCGTTAGGAACCTGAAAGGATGCAGACGCCTCATGGAGGGCCTGCCGGATTGAAAGAGGGGGCGTTGAAGAGTACCATGCCGTGAAAGCTGCAGACCCGGGCGAATTCCGTATCCCGCGGACATTCGGTCCGGTTTTCTTGCCGGAGCGGTCAATGAAAGGCGGTTTCACGATTTTTGATATGTTTGAGGATCGGCCTGGGAACATTTTCCGGCGTCCGAGAACAAGGGGACAATGCATCCCAAGAGAGGAATGGGAAAAGGGAGATTTATATTGGAACCTGAAGGACACTGTCTGGCGGGAGATTACAGCGGGGAGGTTTCCCGCGACGATCAGACCGGACAAAACGACACATACCCTGTATGTGATGTCCGTCATGGAATACGGAATAAGGATTTGTCCGACATCCACGAAGGAACAGTACAGGAGACCCTGCCGGCTCATCCCGAAAGGGAAGAAACTTGGTGGAAGCGGCGTTGTTCAATCAGTCAATGTCTATGTGCTGACATGTCTGGAACATCCCCTCCCAAGGGTGAGGATGGACGGTGAGGATGAGCTCTTTTTTGAGGGATCCTGCCCCCTTGAAGAAATGCGGGAGCTCGTCTGATGAATACTCTCCGTCAATGCATGGACAGGGATCTGCGTTCGCCCGGCTCGATCACGCGAAAGTATGCCCGGATGCTGTACGAAGAAGCGGGCAGAAAAGCCAGGGCGATGCGCTGCGAGACATGGGTCAAGGCTGTCATGTTCAGGTTCACAAAAAAGAAACAGCTGAAAGAAAGCATGTCCGCATGGCAGGATAAAGAAATTGAGAATGAAATCGAACAGGAATTCATAGAATATATCCTGGCGCGCTGCGAGGCGCTGGAAACATCTCCGGACTGGCGGAAAGTCGTCCTCTCTGAAACGGAGGAAGACAGGATGGATGCCTTCCGGCAGTTCTTTGCAAACCGCCTTGAGGATTTCAGGAAGGAAAGTCTGGAAAAGTGGCGCAACACAAAAGGGACTTTTTCCTATTATTACAGGAGAGCCCAGACGGTGCTGAGAAAAAGTCTGCCATCGGTCGGCTGGAGGCTCTACGAGCCGAAATCCAGGTTTTACGGGCCGGACGGACTGCGGAATCCGGAAAAGTTCGATACGGAAGATTCCGTGCTGCTGGGCTCAATCCCGCTGCCCAGCGAAGGATGCGCGGGAGCGGGGAAACTGTTTTACAGCGCGCATGCCGTGGAGTTTGCCAGGTGGTTTTACGACAGGGTGAAAAGCCTGGAAGCCGCAGAGGAAGAGCTGGTCGTGGCCGTCAGGAATCTGGTCTGGTGGCTGTGTGACAGATACAATCTGCTGGATCAGGACGAAGCCTGGCTGAATATGGATGAAAACCGCGTTCGGAACGATGACGGTGTCCAGGTGCCTGCGGCAGCGACGGAACTCGAAAATCTCGCTTTGATGGTGTGCTCCAGACTGAGCAGCCGCGAAAAAAACATCATTCTCCTCAAACTCCGGGGCAGGACGCACACGGAAGTCGCCGAAGAACTGGCTCTGTCCGGCCCGTCACATGTGAGCTACTGTCTGAAGAAGATAGGCAAGGCGGTGATGATGGCACAGATGGAATGTCCGGCAATGTGTTCGGCAATGGACGAAGACGCGGTCCCCTGTCCGGCAGATGAATTCTGGGACAGCCTGGAAGACGGATTGAAGGAAGATTTCACGAAATTCATCGTCAGACTCTGCAGCAAAGATATTTCCTGACAGAATCAAAGCAAAAGCGTATCTTTGTGTACAAGGCGTCAACTATGCGAAAAAACAGACATGCGGACTCCGATTGCCTCTCCACGGTGGAGGAACATCTCGCTTTCACGCGGATGAGGCGCAAGCGCACCTGCCCCGGCATCGCCGCCCTGAAGAAGGGCGGGGAAGCCATACGCCTTCATCTGGAGATTTGCGGGCATTGCCGCCAGGAGCTGGAGTTTTTCAGGGATGCTCCTGATTTCTCCGGAATCCTGCCCAGTGCGGCAAAGAGCCCCGCGGCGCTTCCGGCTGCCGGACAGATCCGTCAGGTCAGGGAAGAGGCAGGCTCCGGCAGGACCGGAGACGGTTTCTTCAGGGCGCCCGTAGTCGTCGTCACCCAGGTGCCGGCAGGCCAGGCGGATTTCGTCCGCGTGGCGCAGATCCATGACGAGCCTGAACTGCGCGGCAGCGGCGACATAGCCGTGAAGTTTCCTGATGGTGTGAAATTCGTCGAGAGCTGGAACACCTACCCCATGCTGACCAGATTTCTCGGCCCCGTCATCGGGACGATGGCGAAATCCGCCGTCGGGCGTGTCCTTGCGGAGGAAAAAAAGGCTGATTCCGGAACCGGCGGAAACCCGGTGCTCAGGACCTTCAGAACTCTGGAAGTGGATGTCGCCAGCCATTTTTGTGAAAAGTCCGTGGCCGAAATCCAGGAGAAGCTGGAAGGCGGTGAGGATTCCCAGGAAAGTTCCAAACCCTTTCAATCCGCGGGCGGCGCGGATGCCGCCGGCGTGACTCCGTCCTCCGGGCCGATCCTCCGCGAGTGCGCTGAAAACTGGGATGACCTCATCGAGCCCCTTCCGCTGGCTGCGTCCGAGGCTGTCATCTGTCCGGATGACGGGGCCGACAGGGTGATGGAGAACAGACCATGTCTGCTTCTGGCCGGCGGCGAACGGAAAACAATCCCGGTGGAGGTCCGCATTCACGAGCTTGACCGGGCCGTTGCCTGCTTTGCCTGCTGCAGGTTCCCGGAAGCGCCCGCGCATGCCGAAGGATTGATTTCTCTTGAAAGAGACGAACGGGTTACAGAAACGGAAATCCTCCCTGGCGGGGTTGTCCGCATGATGGCGAGGATTGAGTGTGAAAACCTGCAGGTTGAAAAGCTTCGTCTCGTGCTGGCCGTAACCTGGAGATGACGGATGAAGATTGACTGGAACGGCTATGTCTTTCTGCGGGGTGAAAAATATTATCCCGCGGAATGCATAGAGCCCGCTGCGGATCTGAATGTTCCGGAGAATGAAAATCTGCGGAGGGTGTTCATCGCGCATATCCTGCTGAAAAAGTCACCGGCTCCGTCCTTTCCGCTCTCCGTGCTTTTTCCCGGCGATCTTCCCGTAGACAGGGCAAGCGCGTGGGTCGAGGTCCCGCTTGTCCTCCACGACGGGCAGGCCGGGAGAATCTATCCTGTTCTGCTTGGTCTGCTTCCTTTTTCCGAGATTGTTCTGGAGCCCGGGGAATGGCTGTTGCCGGGTGCCCGTGAGGCCGCCGGAGCGGCGCTCAGGGCTGTCGGGAAAGGAAGGTACGGTTTTCTCCTTCTGAGGCGGGCGGCTTCTCCGGTCGGAGGCATTGATGGAGCTTCCCTCGGCCTGCCTCTGGCCCTGGCCGCAGAAAGACTGGTGAGGAAAAAAACATGCTCCCCGTACATCATGGCCACGGGAAAACTCGATGACGGCGGGCATGTCCTTGGCGTGGGGAGTGTCGGACCGAAGCACCTCTGCGCGAAAAAGAAGGGTTTCAGCAGGTTGTTTCTTTTCCCGCAGGCAAATGAAAGAGATGTGCCGGACGATTCCGGGCTGGATTCCTTTCCCGTGAAGACAAAGGATGAGGCCTGCGCGCTGTATGAGTTTATGATGGAATGCGGAAGGCCGGACATCAGGTTTCCGGAACTGAAAGGCTGGAAACGGGAACCACAGCATTTTTTCAGCTGGCTGAAAGACATGTCTTATAACCCTCCTCTGACACGGTGCCTGCTGAACATCGCCGAGAGCCAGGGCTGGAAGGACAGTTTCCAAGGGATGGAAGCAAAGGAGGACGCGGTCTGTTCCCTCTTCGAGTGGCGGGAAAAATACGTTGACAGAATGGACAACGATCTCCTGCGCAGAATCCTCTCGATGTTCCCTCTGGAAAATGTCAGGGACATGCCTCCGGAAACGCTGCTGAAGCTTGCCAGCCTGAATGTCACGCTGGACCACCACAGAGGCAGGACGGACGGACCATGGCATGAGGCAAGCAGGCAGTGCTGCAGGGACCTGGAAAACAAAAATGAGGAATCAGCCTTGCTCGCGCTTCTGGCGGGATGCTCCATAATCGTCAACGCCAGGCATAACGCATACAGATTTCATGAAGAGATTCCAGAATATCTGATGAAATCCATACAGGAAATGTCAGATTCCCGCAGAAGGTATCATGAAGAGAAATGCCTGGGAAAAATATATGGGGTTCTGACGCATCACAGCGCCTTCTCACAGGATTTTCAAGGAGCGTTGTGCCATGCGCAGGAGTCCGTTGATTTTTTCAGAGATCAATATAATGAAAAACGCCGACGTATAGACAAAGTATATATCTACTTGGAAATCAACAATATTTCTGAAGCGAAAAAAGAAATAAATCACATATTGAATTATTATGATGCAGATATCAGTGATATCGGCAGGATCGCCACTGTGGAAGACCGGTATGTCCACGCCGCGTATGCGCGCCTTTGCAGGCATGAGCCGGAACTCTTCAGAAATTATCCCGTGATTGATGTTTTTGAGGCCATGGCCAGGCGAGAAAACTGTCATCCCTGGCAGCTCTGGGCCTGCAGCTGCGCGGTTCTGCTTGAAGACAAATTCCCTGAAAAATCAGTAGAACTGCTGAAATTTTCCTATGACATGTGTACATCAGACGAAATGAATTGCACTTTATATCCGATGTCACTCATGCCTCTTTCTTATCTTTATTTCTTCAACAAGGCAGAGAAAGACTGTCTGCTTAAAACTGAAAAAGTGCTGCGCAGACTGAGGAAATTATGCAGAAATCATACGTTGTCTGAAGCCCATTTTGATTCCATCATCAATTCCGCCTCCCCGCAGGAAGTTCTGGAAACCGTTGCGAAAAACATCAGCTTCTTTTTCCCGTTCAACTACAGTTGAAGTTTTTGCTTTTCCCTCAGGCGGTCTTGCGGAACGGGAGCGTCCTCGTTGCTCAGGACGAGAGTCCTTTGGCGAATTCCAAAGTCAAGTGCAAGATTCAGCCTGCGCTGAGAGACGGTAAACTTCCAAGCGTTCCTGTGAGGCTTCCCGGTTCAGGATTTTCTTCGGTCGGGTATCAACGGGGCTTTCCCGCCGGCGGGGAACGAGCCGGAAAGAGCGGATCTCTCTCATCCGGAAGTGGTCCTGCGTTTGGGAATCCGGCGGTTTCAGCGGCCGGCGCCAGGCGAAGGAACTTCGATTCTCAGGGGAGGGCGAGGGACAGCCCGCGTTCCTCTCAGCCTGCGTGGGGAATTTTTCTGATCTCCTCGTAGAGCCAGGCGTTGACGGGGGTGTCGATGCCGAGCCTGCGGCCTTTTTCCAGCACCGTGCCGGCGAAGAGTTCCACCTCCGTCTCGCGGCCCGCCAGAGTGTCCTGGCGCATGGAGGGCAGGCTCTCGGGATTGAGGGAGTCCATGAGCGCGATGTATTCCTCCAGGTCCGCTTCCTCGAGGCCCGTGCCCTCGGCCTGAGAGATGGCCATGACTTCCCGCATGGCCTGGATGCAGACCTCCCTGGCCCTGCAGGGCTTCTGGACCGTGCCGTAGGTGCCTTTCCAGACGGCGACGGTCTGGTTCAGACCCACATTGAGCATCCACTTGGCGCAGAGCCTGTGCAGGATCCGGGGATCTTCCCGGCAGGGAACCTCGCAGGCCTTCAGGATGCCGAGGGCCTTTTCCAGGGCGGGCCGCAGTTCCGGCCTGTCAGCCGGGACGCCGAGATAGAGCATGCCGCTGCGCACCGTCCTGATGGACTGCCGGGTCCGCAGGGAGTCCATGCCCTGGGCCACGCAGAAGATCACCCGGGCCTGAGGATAGGCTTTCTGGAGGATCTCTTCGCTCGTGATGCCGTTGAGCAGGGAGACGATGACCGTGCCGGGCTCCGCGTGGTTCCGGATGTCCGTCACGGCGCCTGCGAGGGTCGTCCCCTTGACGCAGACCAGAATGAGATCCGCCGGGCGCTCTGGCTGATCCTCGGGCGCGGCAAAGCGCAGGGGGAGGGGCTCGTCGTTGCAGAAGACGCCTTCGCGCGCGTAGCGGGCCTGACGTTCTCTGTCTGCCAGGCAGGTGAGCGTGCAGACCTCGGGGTGGCGCAGAAGCATGCGGCTGTAGAGAATGCCGAGGGCGCCCAGGCCTATGAGAGTGACGGAACAGGGATGGGGCATGGAGGCCTCCGAAGGAGCGAAAAGGCGGGAAAAGAGCGGGGGAGAGGGCCCGCACTGTGACATCGGTCCTTGCCCGGAGGGCGCAGGGCAATGCTAGCGTGGCGGAAAGGGCGCCGCGCTGAAACAGGCGGACCCGGCCGGCCGCGAGGGCCAGGCGGGAGCATATGATTTTTTTGCAGGCAGCAAAAGCCTCCGGGAGCACAGGCATGCGCAGAAAGGATCTTGAGGTAACGGACAGGGGCCGCATCAGAGACATTTTCGAGGCCTGTCCCATCGTCCATCTGGGGCTCGTGGACAAGGGGGAACCCTATGTGGTTCCCATGAATTACGGGCTGGACATGGACGAGGCGAACTGCGTCCTCTATTTCCACAGCGCCCTGGAAGGCCGCAAAATCGACGCCATGCGGGAAAATCCGAGAGTCTGCGTGGAAGCCTGCCAGTACCTTCCTCCCGAATGCTTTTCTCCCTCCGGGCGCAGGCTGCGCTACCGGAGCGTCATCGGCTGGGGCACGGCCTCCATTGTGGAGGATCCCGAGGAGAAGGCGAGGGGCCTTGCCTGCATAGGCGAAAAGAGCGGCCGCGGCGGAAAAGGCTGCAGCGCCCGGAAGATGGCCAGGGTCTGCGTCTTCAAAATCACGGTGGATTCCCTCACGGGAAAGGAGCATTAGAAAGCCCCGGAACCCGCCGGAAAAAGCCCCGTCCGGGTGAGGCCATGGACCCGGAGAGCGCTTCAGCCCCCGGCAGGAGCCGGGAGTTCCTTTCTTGCGCCTTGACAGGCCCGAAGGCCGGGGCATAGCTTGAGAGCCGCGCAACGCCTCAAGCTCTTCAGACAGGAGTTCAGCCATGGCAGTCCATGTGGTGGATCACCCTCTGGTGCGGCACAAGCTCGGCATCCTGCGCCGGGACAGTACCTCCACCAGCGAATTCCGCAGCGTCGCCTCTGAAATAGCCAGTCTGCTGCTCTATGAAGCGGCAAGAAACCTCCCCACGGAGCGCCAGGTCGTCCAGGGATGGGCGGGTCCGGTGGAAGTGGATGTGCTCTCCGGCAGAAAAGTGACCATCGTCCCCATTCTGCGGGCGGGCCTGGGCCTCATGAACGGGGTGCTCAGCATGCTCCCCGGCGCCAAGATCAGCGTGGTGGGGCTCTACCGCAACGAAGAGACCCTGGAGCCCGTGGAATACTACGCGAAACCCGCCACCCACATGTCCGAGCGCGCGGCCATCCTCCTGGATCCCATGCTGGCCACGGGCGGTTCCCTGGCCGCGGCAGCCTCGCTTCTCAAGCGCTGGGGCTGTCCGCAGATCTGCAGCCTCAATCTGGTCTGCGCCCCGGAAGGCATCGCCAGAATGCAGGAAATGCACCCGGACGTGGAAATCTTCACGGCGGCCGTGGACGAGCGCCTCAACGAAAAGGGCTACATTCTGCCCGGCCTCGGCGACGCCGGGGACAGGATCTTCGGGACGAGATGAGCCCCGCGGGGGCGCGGGGGCAGAAGAACGCTTCTGACGGGGGCGGCGTGAAGCCGTCCGCTTTCTGCCGTCTGCGCCTTTTTTCAGAGAGTGGCAGGCCATGCCTATACTGGGAAGCATCTACAGAATCCGCGATCTCTCCACCTCCCACGGGCCGGGGATGCGGACGGTCATCTCCTTCAAGGGCTGTCCCCTGCATTGTCCCTGGTGCCCGTATCCGGAAGCCCAGGATCCCCATTCACAGCTCATGACGAGAGCCTGGCTCTGCACGGCCTGCGGAGCCTGCGTCCCGGTCTGCCGGGAGGACGCCATCGTTGAGCTCTACCAGCGCTGCGTCACGGTGCCGGGTCTCTGCACCGACTGCGGAGACTGCGCCAAGGTCTGCCCGGAGGGCGTCCGCCAGATGATCGGCGCCCAGTGCACCGTGGAGCAGATCATGCACCATATCCACGAGAACGCGCTCTTCTTCCTCAATTCCGAGGGCGGAGTCACCTTCAACGGCGGCGAGTGCATGCTGCAGCCGGCCTTTCTCCAGGAACTTCTGGCCGCCTGCGTGGGTGAGAGCGTGCATACCTGCGTGGAGACCTGCGGTCAGGTGGACCGCCAGGTCTTCCAGGATGTCTTTCCTCTGGTGGATCTGCTCGTCTTTGACCTCAAAATTCTGGATCCCGGTCTCATGAAGCGCTGCACCGGCGGGGACGCCGGGCTCATCGCGGCCAATCTGGAGCACGCCCTCAGCGAAGGCGCGGACAGGGTCAGCGTGCGCATGACCCTTCTGAGCGAAGTCAACGACACGGACGAAAGCCTCGAAACGCTCGCCGGCATGCTTCTGCCCTACGGTGTCCGGCAGGTGGAAGTCCGCCCCAGAATTGAATACGAGGCGGGCAAGCTGCGCGCCCTGAACAGAACGGTGACCCGGTCACGGGACTACACTCCCTCGCAGCTCATGCGCGTCTTCCAGCGCTTTGCCGGGCACGGCCTCGAAGCGAAACTCCCCCAGAACTGACGGGAAGTCACGGGAGAAGGGAAGGGCCAGGGAAAAGACCCGGGGGGCCGCGTCAGGCTTTGGGCAGCGCGCCCCTGTCTGCCTGAAAAGGGGGCGAAAAAAGTCCCTCTGTCTTTCTCCCTGGTCCCGCGGAGTTGTCCTGTGAGAGGCCTTTTCAGGGCGGGACTCCCGCCTGCGGGAGGGAATTTTTTTCATGGACCTGCAGGCGCGGATCATCGTATGCTGAGGAAGGGCTCTGGCCGTGTCAGGAAACTATCTGCCCGGGAGGCGCGCATGTCCGGTTTTTATGTCTGCGTCGATCAAAGCTTCTGGCTGTGCGAAATGATAGTTGCGCAGATGCCGTATAATAAGAAGGATGTCTGGGAACGTGATTTCGAAAGAGAACTCAAAAATTTTGAGGGAATCGATCCGGGGGACGAGGAGTCGATCGCGGAGCTCACGGAGACCCTTGAAAGATTCCTTGAGGAACACGAGGTGGACTATGTCACCATTAATCACGCCCCCCGCCGCGTGATCGCCATGGCAAGACGTCTCGATGACATGCTGACGGAGGCGGAGAAAACCATCTTCGGGAAGGGGCTGGAAGGGCGCAAGGCCGCGGCAGTTTTCCAGGAGGCCATGGAAAACTGGGAGAAAGTCTATTCCAGATACAACGATCTTGACTCTGTCATTCTGGTGGAGATGTACGATTACTTTGACGCTCATCCCTTCGAAGAGGTTCCGGAACGGGCAGAAGGCGACAAAAGCACGGTGGACATGGCTCTTTTCTTCAGCCTGCTGCCTGAGGCACCCGAAAGCGACGAGGACAGGGAGTTTCTGAAAGGCATCAGTGTCAACTGGGAGTATGAGCAGCGGCACATGGTCAGATGGCTCATGGGTCAGCTCTCGCCGGGGGCGGGAGCGTACAGGCGTTCCAGGCCGAACCTGAGCTTCAAGGCCGTCTGGAACCGTCTGCGCAACCCCTTTTCTCTCCTGTGGATGGCCTTTGTGCTGGGCGTGGACCGTGACGACATTGCGCGGGCCGCCAGGAACTGCGAGGAGTACAAGGGGAATATCGCCGGACAGTGCGCCGCCGTGCGCAGGATCATCCCCTTCAGCGTGGCAGGCAGCCTGGCCCAGGAACGAGTCCTGGACATTTTCTGTGCCTCTCACATTCCATCCAGTTGACGGACGCCCCGCCTCCGCCGCGCGGGGAGAGGCATTCGCGGTCTGGGATCTTCCTTGCGGAGCGCTCCGGCTCTGAGACAGCCGCAGGCTTTCAGGCAGGGGAAAGGCGTCTTCCGGGCGGATGGAACCCGACGGGAAACTTCGCCTGAATGTGCAGGCGCGCTTCCTTTCGCCCGCTGAGATCCTGGAAGCGGCCTTCTCCTGTCCTGTCCCCTTTCCCGGGAGCCGGCCTGCTCTTCTCCGGAACCGCGCGCCCGCGCGGCCTTGTGACCGGTCCGGCGCATCTCCCACTGCCTCTTTCTGACTCCCCCCTTGACCCGCCGACCGGCGATGGCAGGTCATCGCACTTCCGGCTGTCCCTGGAGTCCCTGACTGCATGCCCCGGAAGGAATTCGCCCGAAGGAACGGCGTGCGTCTCGGCGCCACAGGAAGTTTATATCTGCAACCACTGTCCTTTCCTGAGGGATGGAGACTCAACCTTCGCCCTTCCATGACAGCGCGGCAGGGCAAAGGGTTGTTGGGCGAAAGGGAGGATTCTCCAAGCCCTTTTCATGCCCTCGTCAACTCTTGCCATTTCAGGCAAACGATCTGTCGGCTGAACCTGCACCGATCTTTTGACTTTTCTCTCTTGTCATGAAGATAAAAGCTAATATAATAGCTATAATCGTCTTATACAGCAATTAAGAGTTAATATATTAGATATTACTCATTGAGCTTCCTTCAAATTTCGGCTCTTCTCGGCACCTTTCAGATTTTTGCGTCACCCAACCTCCAGTCTCTTCCCCGGCTGAGGGAGGCGCAACCGGCACCTCTCCAAGGACAGTACGCTGTGCGGCAACGGGCTGAGAGGAGAAAGGGAGGGTTCTGTCAGGCAATCAGAAAGGTTGTTTTCCGTATGGTGCATGAACCGACAGCTGAATTTCACCACCTTTATTGACAAACATGAACATTTTAGTTATTATATCTAAATATAGGGGGTAACCATTAAAATGTTAGATATTATTCTGCAGGATGCTTCAGAAGTGAGAAAGCAGATCGCTCTCAGGGCCAGGGAACGCCGTCTCTTTTTCAATATTACTCAGCAGGAACTCGCGAATCGGTCCGGAGTGAGTCTCGGTTCCATTCGCAGGTTTGAAGCAACAGGTCTCATTTCCCTGTCAAGCCTGATTGAAATTTCGATTGTCCTTGACTGCAAGGAGGAGTTTGCATCCCTTTTCCCACCACCCCATCTTGAAGTCAGCCTCTACAAATAGCCCCAAAAAAAATAGAGGAACAGAGAACGAGCATCTGGAAGACATTAATTCCATCAAAGTTTATGCAAACATTCGGGGCGTACGCCGGGAAGCGGGCATCCTCAGAGAACTTGAGCTGGCTCACGGAAGAGGCAGAAAAAGTATTTTTTTTGAATACAACAAGGATTATGTGGCCGATGGAGTCCCTCTTTCTCCTTTCAAGCTCAAATTTGAAGCAGGTCCCATTGAAGCCCCCTTTGCTCCCTTTGAAGGTCTGCATGGGGTCTTTGCCGACAGCCTCCCCGACAGTTGGGGGCGTCTGCTTCTGGAAAGGGTAGTTCAGACCATCTCTCCGGGGACTATTCTTACTCCCCTTCAGCGTCTGGCCTGTGTAGGCAGGAACGGCATGGGTGCCTTGGAATATGAGCCTGTGCATACTCTGTCGGAACAAACGGTAGAGATTGATCTGGACGGTCTGGCTGATGAGGCCCGAAATCTTCTTGAGAGGGACGGTATACCAGCTAAGTCTTTGTCAGAACTTTTGCGTCTCAATGGTAGCTCCGGTGGTGCGCGGCCAAAAATCCTGGTAGATCTGGTTAGTGACAGTACTCTGCTGCCAAGCAATTCCGGCGTCAGAAACTCTGAGGCGTGGATCATTAAATTCCCCTGCAGCCACGATGTGGAAAATATCGGCGTTCGTGAATTTGTCTGGTCAGAACTGGCTCGTGAGTTTGGCATCGAAATGCCGCGAACCCGCCTTTTTCCTTCGCATCTGAACAAGGGCTACTTCGGTGTGCAGCGTTTTGACAGAGAAAATGGAAAGAAAATCCATGTGGCAACAGTTGCCGGGCTGCTCCATGCTGATGCCTCTTTTCCCTGCATCGATTACGAGAATCTGCTTAAGCTCTGCAAACTGCTGACCAGGGACATGCGGGAAGTGAAAAAACTGGCCAGGATCATGGTGTTCAATGTTGTCATGAACAACACCGACGACCACGCCAAGAACTTTTCTTTCCTCCTGGACGAAAACCTGCAATGGAAACTGGCGCCGGCCTATGATCTGGCTCCTCAGCGTTACACCGTGGAGCACATGTCGGCCGTCAACGGCAAGGGAAAAAACATCTGCGATGACGATATGGTGAAAGCGGCCTCTTCAGTGGGCGTGAAAAAAAATTTCATGAGAGAAATTATAGATGAGATGCGTGAGCTTGCCGCAAAGGAGAAAGATATTCTCGCAGATCTTCTGGGGTAGACGGTTTTTGGGGGAGGCCCGGCGAAACGAAGCTCTCCTTTTCATGCCTCATCTTGTCCACCCCTAGGCGAACGCTTTTCACAGAGGGAATCTGTCTTTCTCCCCAGACATTGCGGACGGCGAAGACTCATGTTGTATTTTCTGACATGCCTGCGCATGTTTTTTCCGCTGAACCAGGGGTGTCAGCTGTCCTTCGCGACTGCGGATATTCCCGGGAGCAGGACGCTCCTTTCTCAGGCGAAGCGCGAAAAGCCCACAAAAAAAATGATTCTGCGCCGCATACGCCCGATCCCGGAGCCGGTGTCCGCCGGCAAGTGCAGACAGATCTTCCGCACATCATGGAGAATTT
>CAZFTQ010000023.1:0-31186 GCA_964522365.1 uncultured Desulfovibrio sp.
GAGGAATGCGCGCGGTCGGTGCAGGCGCAGCGCGTCCCGGGCTCCGCGCGTCCCGCCGTCACCCGCACGGCCTGACCCGGAAAGGAAGCGGAGAGAAAAGGATCGGACGGATTTCCGGGGCCCGGGAGAGAAGGGCTGCTCGGGGCCTGCCGCGGGCGCGCAGGCCGGAAAAAAAGCGCTGAAGCGGAGACGGACCGGCGCCGGCGGAAAGATCAGTACGGCTGTCCGGTTTCGGGATTTCTCGCGAGGGCCGCAAGGCCCGCGCCGCAGGCCCTCTGCAGATCTTCGGGAGCCAGCCGCAGCTGGACCCCGCGCTGGCCCGCGCTCACGAAAATGCGCTCGTGGAGCAGGGCCGTCTCGTCCAGAAAGACCGGATAGTCCTTTTTGCCGGCCAGGGGCGAGCAGCCGCCCCGCACATAGCCCGTGAGGGGCTGCACCTCCCTGAGGTGGACCATGTGCACGCTCCTGTTGCCCGAGGCCTGGGCCAGGGCCTTCAGGTCCAGCTCGGCGTCCGCCGGGATGCAGGCCATGAGCACGCCCGTCCTGTCGCCCCGGACCACCAGGGTCTTGAAAACCTGAGCCGGCTCCACCCCGAGCTTTCCGGCCATGGCGACGCCTGAGAGATCGTCCGGATCCACCTCGATCTCCGAGATGTCGTAGGCGATGCCCATCCCGTCCAGCAGCCTGGCGGCGTTGGTCTTGACTTTCTTCCGGGCCATGGCTCCTCCTCAGCTCCGCGGGGCTTCCCGCTGTCCGGGCAGAACCGCATCTCCCCAGAGGGCGGCGAAGCGCGCCTGATTCCGCGCGGCCTCCGCCCCGGCCAGTCCGTTCAGCCAGGGAACAATCTCCTTCTCCACCCGGGCGGCGAGCTCCTCCCGCGTTCCCGAGTTGGCGATCACCCTGTGGCAGGCCGCGAGCTTGCGTTCCTCGGGCCACTGCCAGCTCTCGATGGCGGCGATTTTTTCCCCGCTCCAGCCCCGCGTCTGCGCGAGGCGTCCGGCCCGCACGGTCTGTCCCGCGGCCACGCCCAGGGTGACGGGCTCCAGCCCGAAGACCTTCTTCTGCCAGCCGCACTCGAAGAAGAGGGGAATTTCCGCCACGGCCCAGGGCTCGCGGCGGCTTCGGCAGTCCCCGAGAAAGTCTCTGAGCTCGCCGATGACGAGGCTGTGCGTCAGGCTTTCCACCTCCCGGCGCAGGTCGGGCCTGGCGGCGAAGCGCGCCATGAGCTCCCGGCGGTTGACATGCCCCGAGGGGAGCAGAATCTCCGGCCCCAGCCGGGCGGACAGCCAGGAGCGGATCTCTCCGCCCTCGTACTGCCGCCGGACGATCTCGTCGGCGCTGGCGCAGGGGAAGCCGAGCCTTTCGAGCTCCGCGAGCACCGTGGATTTGCCGCAGCCGGGATTGCCCGTGATGACGAGAAGCTGCGTCTCTCTCGCGCAGTCGGCGAGGCAGCGCTGAAAGTCCTCCGGGGGCGGGAGCCGGAAGCTGAGCCGTTCCCCGGTCCGGGGCTGGTCAAAGGAGAGCCGCCAGGCGTGGAGCATGACGCGGGGCGCGGGCCGTCCGGCCGCGGATCCGCCGTAGAGCCCGTCCCCCAGCAGGGGGTGTCCCAGGTTCGTCATGTGGACGCGGATCTGGTGGGTGCGGCCCGTGTGCAGGCGCAGGCGCACCAGGGAGACGCTTCCGTCCCCGCTCGTCCAGAGCCGGGTGAGATCCGTGCGGGCGGGCCGCCCGCCCTGGGACGGCGGCACGCAGGCCATGCGGGTCTTCCGGACGGGATCCCTGCCCAGACTCTCCGTGAGGACGGCCTCGGCGGGGGGCTCGCCGCGCACGATCGCCAGATATTCCTTGGCCACCCGGCGCTCGGCGAAGGCCGCGCTCAGGGCGAGCCGCGCCCCCTCGTTTCTGGCCACCGCCAGAAGGCCGCTCGTTTCCTTGTCCAGACGGTGGACGATGCCGGGCCGCTGTCCTCCCATGAGGGCGAGCTCGGGGAAGAGGGCGAGCAGGCGCTGGATGAGGGTGCCGCGCGGGCAGGAGGGGCAGGGGTGCACCGTGAGTCCGGCGGGCTTGGCGCAGACGATCACGTCGTCGTCCGCCCAGAGCAGGCCCGTCGGCCCTTCCTCGGGCCGGAGGGCGGAGTCCTCTTCCGGGAGGCGCAGCTCCACCCGGTCTCCGGCTTTCAGGCGCCGGGAGGGCGAGAGGCAGACCTGCCCGTTGAGGAGGCAGGCGCCCGCAAGCACCGCCTTTTTCAGAGCTTCCCGGGAAAGAGGGGTCGGCGGAGACTCTTCCTCCTCCGCGTCCCCGTCGCAGGCTTCGGCCGGTTCTTCCGGGCAGCCGGGGGACCGTTCCAGGGCCCGCTGCAGGGCCTGGTCCAGACGCGTTCCCCGGCCGCCGGCATCGCCGGGCTCCACGGTGAAGGAGAGAAGGCCTGCCATGGACCGTTCCTCAGGGTCTGCCGCCCAGCACGGTGAGGCTGTGGAAGCGGTCGCCGATGGTGGAGCGGTTGTGGAGGGTGGGCAGTTCCTGGCCCGGGGTGAGGCTTGTCACCACGACGCGGCCCAGGATGAGGCGGTTGTCTTCTCCCGGGGGCTCGTCCACGCGGATGCCCCAGAAATCGTGCAGGATGGCGGGACGGCCCTTCCAGGGACCCACATAGAGGACCACATGCCCCTTGAGGGTGAGCAGGGAGGCGAAGGGCACGCCCTGGGCGAGCACCGTCGCCTCGCGCTGGCCGGCCGTCATGCCGCCGAGGGAGACGCGGTCGCCCGCTTTCGCCTGGGACTGGGAGTTGCGGGGCAGCCAGATGCCGAAGGGCGTCATGAGGTCCCGGGTCAGGGCCGAGCAGTCCCGCAGGCCCAGGGTGCCGCCCCAGCCGTAGTGCTGGCCCATCACGGCGTTGCCGAGCCGGGCCACGGCGGCGGGGGTCATGGCGAGGGGCATGGCTTCGCAGCTGCCCTGGGCGAGATCCGCCCGCACCATGCCGGCCTGGCCGTCGTCCATGCGCACGGGCACCATGACGGCGTCCTGGCCGGCCCGGGGCAGGACCGTGCCGATGTCGGCCGTTTCGCCCGTGTCGCCCAGAACGGTCTTTTCCCTGACGATGGCCGCCCAGGAAGCGCTTTCCCATGCCGCCATGAAGGGAGCGCCGGCCAGGGCGAGATCCTCCGCGTCCACCCAGCCGCTCGCCAGGGAGGTTTCCACATAGTACCAGCGGTTGTCGGCGCTCACATGGCATAGGAGCACGGGAAAGCCGACGGGCAGGCGGGTGTACTGGAAATAGTCGAAGGGGTACTCCCGCGGATCCGGCGCGGGCTTGTCGAAGCGGGGCAGGTGCGTGGGCATCTCCCGCAGATCCGTGGCGCGGATGACGACGCCCGGCAGATTGATGTTGGGCCAGGCGGCCATGTCCGCGTTGGCGCGCATGGCGGCCCACTCATGGTCCTGCCACCGGACGGATCCGTTCTTCCAGCCGCGGGCCCTGCGCTGGAGCATGAGGGAAGCCTCCTTTCTGCTCACGGAAGGCTTCGCCATGTGCCAGGACATGAAATAGCTTCTGCGGTATCTGTCCAGGGCGGCCTGGGCCTCCGAGGCGGAGAGGATGGGCTTTTCCCGGTCTCTGCCCAGGTAGGAGGTGAGATCCTGGGGGAAGTTTCTGAGATCGGCGATTTCGGTGCGCCCCTTGTAGACGGGCGGACCCGAGGGCCGGGCGCAGGCGGCCAGCAGGGCCGCGCAGAGAAGGAGCAGAAAGAGACGGGGGAGACGGGAAAGAGGCATGGAAACTCCCGCTTGCGAAGATGCCTAGAGCATCGTCACGGTGAACTTGTGGAGAAAATCCACGGGCTGGTAGCTGAGCTTGGCCTGGCGCAGGCCTTCCTCGTCCAGATCCTGGGCCCGGTTGACGCGGGTCACATCGCCGCATTCCTGGCGGCAGAACCAGCAGTTTATGGTCTGGTAGACGCCCCGGACGGCGTTGAGGCCCTTTTCATAGTGGACGCCCATGGTTTCTTCGTCCAGGCGTTCGCCCACGGAAAAGGCCACGATTTCGCCGTCGATGTAGATGGCTCCCCCGCAGAGGCCCCGGAAGCGGTCGCAGTGGGAGAGAACCAGATTGATGGCGTCGTTTTCCGCGGTGAGGGAGGGCGAGTGATCGCAGTCGTGCCACTGGCACCAGGTGTCCTGAAGGCCCAGGCAGTCTTCCACCATCCTTTCGTCCAGGTGGCGGTAGTCCGGCTCGCCGTTGGCCTTCAGGAAGGCCGAGACATGGTTTTTCTTTTTGTGGAAGCGGTTTCCGGGCAGCTGCGCCAGCTCCCGGCGGTCGTAGAGGTATTCCCACTGGCCCCGGGCGGTCCGGGAGTTCAGACGGCCGGGGAAGCGCTCCTGCCAGAGCGCTTCCAGAACTTCGGGCACCCGCACGAAGGTCATGCCGGGCGAAAGGAGGCTTTCCCAGTCGGCGTTTTTCCAGTCGCCCACCGGGGCCCAGAGCACGGTGTCGCAGGGGCAGGTCTGGCGCAGCCAGCAGAGGCCGCCGGCAAAGGCCCATTCCAGGCCGTAGTGCTGCTGCCAGCCCCAGAGATTGACCAGGCTGTAGTCGATGGAGCGCTGGGGCATGGCGTCCCAGCAGGCGTAGAAGCTGTCGGCTCCGTCCAGGGTGACGGGCTCAAAGGCAAGGGTCATGGCATCTCCGGGCCGCGGGGGCTGAGGCCCCTGCGCGGCGGAAGGCGGAAAGTCCGGACAGGGTCCGGAGGAGACGGAAGGAAGTTCAGGCGCGGGCCCGCTTTCCCGCGTGGACTTTTGCCCGCATGGCGAAGGATGTCCAGCGGCCTCTGAAGAAGACGGCGAGCATGCCGAAGGCCTGGAGCACCTGGGAGACCAGCATGGCGCAGAAGACGCCCGTGGCGGTGCCCCAGAGCACATGGCCCAGCAGGTAGCCCAGGGGAATGCGCAGGCCCCAGAAGCTGGTGCCGAAGACAAGCAGGTTGTAGCGCGTGGCGCCGGCCCCCATCATGACGCCGCCGAGGACGGTGGAGCCGATGGAGAAGGGCGTGGAGATGAGATTGTAGAAGAGATACGAGACGATGTAGCTCCGGGTCAGGGGATCCGCGGAGAGAAAGGCGGCCAGCTCCTGCCGGAAGGGCCAGATGAACGCGGCCATGACGCTCATGAGGAGGACCGCCGTGCGCAGGAGCGAGAGGGCCACGCGCTTCGCTTCCTCCGGGCGACCGGCGCCCAGGCAGTTGCCCACGAGGACGCCCGCCGTCATGTTGAAGGCCATGGCGGGCATGAAGAGCAGGGCCTCGATGCGCAGGCCCGCCGTGAGTCCGGCGAGGGCGGCCACGCTGTCCACGGGCACCGAGGCCACGAGGATGAAGAGCACCAGATAGCCGGACTGCCAGACCAGGGAGGCGATGCCGGCGGGCACGGCCACCCGGACGAGATAGGGCAGTCCCTGTCTGAGCCAGCGCGGCGAGGGGACGGCCGCGCGGCTCAGGTGGCCCCTGCGGACGAGCAGGGCGCAGTTGAGCAGGGCTCCCAGCATGTTGGCGGCCACGCTGGCCCAGGCGATGCCCTCGTAGCCCCAGCAGGGCAGGCCCATGAGTCCCAGGCCCGTGCCCACGCAGAAGACGGCGTGGAGGGCCGAGACGCAGGCCGCCACCAGGAGCGGCGGGATGACCTGGCGGGTGCTCCGGAAGATGACGGTGGAAGCGTTGTACAGGTACTGAAAGGGCAGGCCCGCCATGAAGATGCGCCAGATTTCGCCGGCCACGGGCCGGATGCTGTCCGGGATCTGCAGGAGGGTGAGAATGGGGCCCGCCAGGAAGAAGCCCGCCACGCCCATGAGAAGGCCCAGGACCGTGGCGAGCAGCAGGGTGGTGGCGATGTAGCGCGAGGCGCGCCGCAGGCGCAGGGCCCCGATGGACTGGCTCACGGCGGCCGTGGCGCCCGAGGAGAGGGCCATGCAGACCACGGAGAGGAAGAGGGAGCACTGGGTGGCCATGCCCAGGGCCGCCTGAATGTCCGCCCCCAGGCGCCCGGCCGTCCAGACAGGCGTCAGCGTCATGATGAACACGAGGTACATCATGATGAGCTGGGGCCAGGTCAGGCGCCAGACGGCTCTGGGGGAGGTGGAGAGATCGGGGGTCTGCATGCATCAGGCGGCGCAGAAAGAGAAATCCCCTTTTTGAGGCGGCAAAAAGAGGATTTCGGGTGCGCGGAGGAAAAAAAGGCGTCAGGCCGGGATTTTCAGACGAGGGTGGCGGTCAGATCGTCCAGGGTCTGGCGGCGGCGGATGAGTTTCGCCTCGCCCTTTTCGGTGAGCAGAACTTCCGCCGGGAGCGGACGGGTGTTGTAGTTGGAGGCCATGGCGAAGCCGTAGGCGCCGGCGTCCAGCACGCCCACGATGTCGCTTTCATGGATTTCGGGCCACATCCTGTCCTTGGCCAGGATGTCGCCGCTTTCGCAGATGTTGCCCACCAGGGTCTGCTCCATGAGGGGGCGTTCCGCCGCGTCATCGGGGGCGGGATAGATCTCCACATCGTGGAAGGAGCCGTACATGGCCGGCCGCACGAGGACATTGAAGCCCAGGTCCGTGCCCACATAGCGGCGGGGACCGTTGTTCTTGACGGCTTCCACGCTGCCCAGGAGCAGGCCGCATTCGGCGGCCACATAGCGCCCGGGCTCCACCAGGAAGCGGCCGCGGTAGCCGTGCGCCTCGCGCCAGGGCAGAAGGATTTCAGCCAGATGGGCGCCCAGGGCCTGGAGGTCCAGACGGGCCTCGCCGTCGTACTTGCGGTAGGGGATGCCGAAGCCGCCGCCGAAGTCGATGACCTCCAGACTGTCCAGGCTGCCCTCGGGCAGGCTGTCCAGGAGATGGAGGAGCACTTCGGCCGCGGCCGCGTAGCCCTGGGGCTCCATGAAGAGGGAGCCGATGTGCTGGTTGACGCCGGCCAGCGTGAGACTGTGCTTTTTCAGAAGCGCAAGGGCTTCGCCGCTGTCTTCGGGGCAGACGCCGAACTTGGTTTCCTTGCCGGCCGTGACCACCTTCTTGTGGTGACCCGCGCCGATGCCGGGGTTGAAGCGGATCATGACCCTGCCGCCGGGGTTGAAGCGGCCGTACATGTCCAGCTGGGAAAGGGAGTCCACGCTCACCAGGAGTCCGTGGTCGATGGCGTTGCGCATCTCGGCGGGCGAGATGTTGTTGGAAATGTAGATGATGCTTTCGCTGTCAAAGCCGGCCAGCAGATCCATGCGGAGTTCGCCCGGGCTCATGGCGTCCACGGTGAGGCCCTCTTCCCGGGCCACGGCGAGAATGGCGGGATTGGTGTTGGCCTTCACCGAGAAGTTCACGCCGAAGCCGGGCACGGGGCACATCTGCATGAGTTCACGGCAGCATCTGCGCAGGATGCGCTCGCTGTAGACATAAAGCGGCGTCCCGAAGCGCTCGGCCAGTTCCCGGGGAGAGTGGGGGCCGAAGAAGTCGATGCCGCCGGTATAGGCGGAACGGATGTCGGACATGGAGAAAACCTCTGAAAATAGGTAAGAATTCCGTACGGGTACAATTTTCTGCCGGGGGAACGATAGCCCCCGGAAAAGCCTCCTGTCAAGCGCAGGGAGCGGGAATCCCCCGCTGAAAGGACCGGGATTGCCGGGAAAAAAGGGATCGGGGCGGAGCCTTTCCGGGGCGGGAAAAAGGGGGATCTGAAAAAGGGGATTTTTCGGGGCGGAGCCTTTCCGGGGCGGCACGCGCGCCCCGGGGACCGGGACGGGACCTCTTCCGCCATCTTGTCCACGCCCGGATTTTGCGGTAGAAAAACGGACTTTGAAGCGCGGCCGGCCTGTCCGGGAGATCTCTTCCGGGCGTCCGGCGCTCCGTCACAGGGAGGAGACTGTTCATGGGCATAGAGAGCGGCGATACCGTCAGGGTCCACTACACGGGCACGCTGACGGACGGCACGGAATTTGATTCGTCCAGAAAGGCCGGCAGGGAGCCGCTGGAGTTCACGGTGGGCCGGGGGACGCTCATCCCCGGCTTTGAGGAGAGCGTCAAGGGCCGCGAGGCGGGCGACCGCTTCACGGTGCTCATCCCCTGCGAGAAGGCCTACGGTCCGGTGGACGAGAAACTCTTCTTCACGGTGGACCGCAGCCAGGTGCCGGCGGGCATTCCGGCCAGAGTGGGCACGCAGATCGAGCTCTCCAGCGAGGAACGGGACGCCGTCATGCACGCGGTCATCTCCGAAGTGACCGACGAGGAAATCACCCTGGACGCCAACAATCCGCTGGCGGGAAAGGATCTGTGTTTTGACATCGAAATCCTGTCCGTCAGCTAGGCGGGCGGCTTCGGCCGGGCGGATCGCCCGGGCCGGGAGGCTGAAAGATGAGCAGCACCAGTGCGCGGCAGAGCGCCATTCAGGCCATAACCACCTACAATCCGGCGGCTGAGGGCTTCAGCTTCCGGGACAGCAGCCCCACGGAGATTTTCGGCTGCAACGTCTTCAACGACAAGGTGATGCGTGAGCGGCTGCCCAAGGCCGTCTACCGCTCCCTGACCAAGACCATCCGCTACGGCGAGACCCTGGATCCGGCCATCGCCGACACGGTGGCCGCCGTCATGAAGGACTGGGCCATCGAGCACGGCGCCACCCACTATACCCACATTTTCTATCCCCTCACCGGCCAGACCGCCGAAAAGCACGACAGCTTCCTCATGCCCGACGGCCACGGCGGCGTCATCACGGAGTTCTCCGGCTCCATGCTCATCCGCGGCGAGGCGGACGGCTCCTCCTTCCCCTCCGGGGGCCTGCGCTCCACCTTCGAGGCCCGCGGCTACACCGCCTGGGACGTGACGAGCCCGGCCTACCTGCAGGAAAAGCCCAACTGCATCGTCCTGTGCATTCCCACCATGTTCCTCTCCTGGACCGGCGTGGTCCTGGACAAGAAGACCCCCATGCTGCGCTCCGGCCAGGCCCTCAACCGCGAGGCCCGGCGCGTGCTCTCCATCTTCCACGAGAAGACGGAACTTCCCGTGGTTTCCTACGCGGGTCTGGAACAGGAATACTTCCTCATCGACAACAACTACAACTTCGCCCGTCAGGACCTGCTCATCGCCGGACGGACCCTCTTCGGCGCGAGACCCGCCAAGGGCCAGGAATTCAGCGACCAGTACTTCGGCGTCATCCCCCAGCGCGTGCTCTCCTTCATGATGGAGGTGGAGCGCGAGCTCTACAAGCTGGGCGTGCCCGTGCACACCCGCCACAACGAGGTGGCTCCCAGCCAGTACGAAATCGCCCCGGTCTTCGAGCACGCCAATGTGGCCGTGGACCACAACCACATGATCATGGCGGCCCTGCGCAATGTGGCCAAGCACCACGGCCTCAAGTGCCTCCTCCATGAAAAGCCCTTCAGCGGCATCAACGGCTCGGGCAAGCACCTCAACTATTCCGTGGGCAACGAGGATCTGGGCTCCCTCTTCAATCCCGGCGACACCCCTCACGCCAACGCCAAGTTCCTGGTCTGCTGCTGCGCCCTCATCCGCGCCGTGCACAAGTACGGCGGCCTGCTGCGCGCCACCGTGGCGAGCGCCAGCAACGACCACCGTCTGGGCGCCAACGAGGCGCCGCCCGCCATCATGTCCATCTTCCTGGGCGACGAGCTCACCCAGGTGCTGGAAGCCTTCCGCGCCGGCCGTCTGGAACAGGCCGAAACGGAGCGGAAGAGCGCCAGCATGGATCTGGGCGTGGACACCCTGCCGCCTCTCCCCAGAGACCCCGGCGACAGAAACCGCACGAGCCCCATCGCCTTCGTGGGCAACCGCTTCGAGTTCCGCGCCCTGGGCTCCAGCCAGTCCGCGGCCGACTCCATCACGGCGCTCAACGCCATGATGGCGGATTCCTTGGGCTTCGCGGCCGACTGGCTGGAGCGCGAGATGGCTCAGGGGGCCGATCTGGGCGACGCCATGCAGAGCTTCATCACCCATGTCATGGAAGAGCACAGCGCCGTCATCTTCAACGGCGACGGCTATGCGGTCGTCTGGCACCAGGAAGCCGCCCGCCGCGGCCTGCCCAACCTGCACAACACCCCCGAGGCCATCCCCGTGCTCCTGGCCCCCGACAATGTGGAGCTCTACGAGCGCATGGGCATCATGCGGGCTCCGGAAATCCGCGCCAGAGCGGAGATCTACCTGGGCCAGTACTGCAAGACCCTGCGCTCCGAGGCCACCCTCACCCTGCGCATGGCCCGCACCAGCATCTACCCGGCGGCCCTTTCCTTCCAGAAGGAGCTGGCCCAGACCTGCGCGGCCATAAAGGCCATGGGCAGAGAGTTCCAGACCACCACCTTCGACGCCCTGACCGAGGACATCCGCCTGCTCCAGAGCCGCAGCAACGCTCTGGAGGCTCTGCTGACCGAAGTCGAGGTGATGCCGGATCTGCAGGCCCAGGCCGACCGCTACTGCCGGGAAATCCTTCCGGCCATGACGGCCGTCCGCGAAGTGGCGGACCGGCTGGAATGCCAGGTGCCGGAAGACATGTGGTCGCTGCCCACCTACCAGGAAATGCTCTTCAACAAGTAATGCGCGCAGCGCTCTCTCCGGGGGACCGGATCGTCCGGCCCCCGGGGAGGAGCCGCGCCGGGAGACCATCGCATGCCCCGCGTTCCGTCCAAGCCGCTGACTGCCGATCCCGCCCTCGTGGCCAGCATCCAGTCGGAAGTGGCCGAAGAAAGCCGCCCCCTTCTGCAGTTCATCACGGCCAACGCCAGATATCTCATCGGCGTTGTCGTCATCCTCCTGGTGGCCCTCATCGGCACGGCCATCTACCGCCAGGTCATCAGAAGCCAGCGGGAATCCACCCTGGAGGACGTGGCCAGAGTGCTCAGTCAGCCGGCCTCGGAGAACCAGATCGCCCAGCTGGAGGCGCTGGGGAAGAGCTGTCCGGAGTTCATGCGCACGGCCGTGGCCGTGGCTCTGGTCCAGAGCGCCGTGGCGCAGGGCAAGACCGACAAGGCGGCCGAGGGCTACGAAACGGTGGCCAGGGCCGACTTTGACACATCCCTGGGCCTCGCCGCCGCCCTGAACCAGGCGGGCTCCCTCATGAAGCTGGAACGCTACGCCGAGGCCGTCAGGGTGCTTCAGAGCCTGCTGCCCAGGCTCGGGAACGAGACCGGCTTCCAGGCCAGGATGATGCTGGCCGAGGCGGCCGTCAGGGCCGGCCAGCCGGATCTGGCCGCCGCCACCTACGAGGAAATGGCCGGACAGACCGCCGTTGCCATGGAACAGGATTACTGCCGCACGAGGGCCAGAGACATCAGGGCCGCCGCGGCGGCGGAGAAGGAGAGCGCCCGGCCCGCCGCCAGATAGGCAGACGGAAAGCGGGGACGGGCTGCCCGGCGGCAGGCCGCACGGCTGCCTCCGCCGGGCTGCACAGACACCGCCGCCTCCGGGGCGGCGGGAGAGATGGACGACGGAAGGGCTCCGGTCCCCCGGGTCCGCGGGTCCGGCCGTCAGGGAGGTTGCTCATGAAGAATCCTCTGCTTGAGGGAAAACGGGGCGAGCGGCACCTGCTCCTGGGCAATGAAGCCATTGTCCGAGGCGCTCTGGAGGCCGGCGTCCACCTGGTCACCTGCTACCCGGGCACGCCCTCCTCGGAAGTGCCCGACACCTTCCATCGTCTGACGGGCTGCGGGGCCCCCTGCCGCATGCACTACGCCGTCAATGAAAAGGTGGCGGCGGAAATGGCCTGCGGCGCGGCACTGGCGGGCGCCATGGCGCTCGTGACCATGAAGCACGTGGGCCTCAATGTGGCGGCCGATCCCCTGTTCACGGCGGCCTACACCGGCCTGCCGGGGGGCCTCGTGGTGCTCTCGGCCGACGATCCCGGCTTCCATTCCTCCCAGAACGAACAGGACAACCGCCACTACGCGAGGGCGGCCTCGCTCCCCTGTTTCGAGCCCTCCTCGGCCCAGGAAGCCAAGGACATGACCAGGGCGGCCTTCGGCGTGGCCCGCGAGCTCCAGCAGCCCGTGCTGCTGCGCACGACCACCCGCGTCAACCACATGCGCGGGGCCGTCACCTTCGGCGATCTGCCTGAAAAGGCCATGCCCGTCGTCCCCTTTGTCCGGGATCCCCGCCGCTTCGTGCCCGTGCCCGCCGTGGCGGCCGTCCGCCACAGGGTCCTCGCGGAAAACATGGAAAAAGCCCGGGCCATGGCCGAGGCGAGCCCCTTCAACACGGTGCGCGTGCCGCAGACGGCTCCCTCTCTGGGCGTCGCGGTCTCCGGCGTCTCCCGCAGCTATGTGGCGGACGCTCTGGCCGCCCAGGGCTGGGAAGACAGGGTCCGGGTGCTTGAGCTCGGCATGACCTGGCCTCTGCCGGAAAAGCTCATCACGGACTTTCTGGCGCAGTGCGGGCGGGTGCTCGTGGTGGAAGAAAACGATCCTCTCCTGGAAAACGGCCTGCGCGCCCTCGCCCAGAAGGCGGGGCTCGGGGTGCGGATTTCCGGCAAGGGCGGGATTCTCACCATCCAGGGCGAATATTCAAGGCCCCTCGTCACCCGGGCTCTGGCGGAGTTCCTGGGCGAGGAACTCCCCGCGGAGGAGATTCCGGCGGCGCCCGAGGGTCTGCCGGGCCGTCCCCCGAACCTCTGCGCCGGCTGCTCCCACCGGGCCGTCTACTACGCCGCCCGCCAGGTCTTCGGCGACGACGCCGTCTATTCCAGCGACATCGGCTGCTACACCCTGGGCATGCTGCCGCCCCTGCGCTGCGCGGACTTCCTCTTCTGCATGGGCTCGTCCATCTCGGCGGGCTCGGGCTTCGCTCTGGCCTCGGGCCGGACGGTGGTGGGCTTCATCGGCGACTCCACCTTCTTCCATTCCGGCATGACGGGGCTCGCCAACGCGGTCTTCAACAGGCTGAACATCGTCGCGGTCATTCTCGACAACGGCACCACGGCCATGACGGGCCATCAGCCCAATCCCGGCATGCTCCAGGAGCAGCTGGGCGGGCTCTGTCAGCATCTGGACATCGAGTCCATCGTGCGCGGCATCGGCGTCACCCAGGTCAGAAAGGTGCGCTCCTTCAGCCTCAGGGCCGTCACCCAGGCTCTGGAGGCCTTCCGGGATGCCGAGGGGGTGCGCGTCCTCATCGCCGAGGAGCCCTGCGCCCTCTACGCCCGGCGCTCCCTGCACAGGGGCGGCGAGCGCGTGGCCGTGGTCACGGCCCAGGGCGGGGAGGTCCAGGCCTGTTTTGAACATTTCGCCTGTCCGGCCTTCTGCCGGAAGGACGGCCTCTGCGCCGTGGACGCCACCCTGTGCACGGGCTGCGGCATGTGCCTGCAGATCGCGCCCGGCGCTTTCAGGCTCGTGAAGCGGGCCTGAGGAGGGAAGCATGAGCCAGCAGAAAAAACTCCGCATCTACTTCACGGGCGTGGGCGGCCAGGGTTCCCTCACGGCCACGGCCCTTCTGGCCCGCACGGCGCTCTTCGCCGGCGTGGACGTGGTGGCCGGCGAAATCCACGGCATGGCCCAGCGCGGCGGCGTGGTCGAGTCCGTCCTGCTTCTGGGCGGCTGGCGTTCGCCCAAGCTCCAGCACGGCGAAGCCGACCTCATCCTGGGCTTCGAGCCTCTGGAGACCCTCCGCGGCCTGCCCTATCTGCGCAGAGGCGGCACGGTCTTTTCCAGCGCCGATCCCCTGCCCCCCGTGGGCGTGGCCCTGGGCCGCGAGCGCTATCCGTCCCTGGACGAGATCCGCGAACGCGTCTCGGCCGCCGCGAAGGAGGCCCATTTCCTTCCCTGCCGCGAACTCGGCATCCGGGCGGGCGCCGTGCAGGCGGGCAACACCGTCCTGCTCGCCGCCGTCTGCGCCTCGGGGCTTCTGCCCTTCGGCGTCGATGTCTTTGAGGAGGCGCTGCGCCGCTTCCTGCCGGCGAAGATCCTGGACGCCAACCTCCGGGCGCTGGAGGCGGGCCGGGCCTACATCGGCTGAGCCGCGCCGGATCTGAACGGAATGAACGGAAAGGCCCGCGGAGATGTCTCCGCGGGCCTTTCCCCGTTCAGGCGGGCGTGAAAAGGGGCGGGGGCCTTTCAGGCGTCCCGCCCCGGGGAATCCGTTGAGGAAAGCGGCTGCCGGCCGCTACTGGTTGGTTTTCAGGAAGTTCTTGGCGCGGGCGGCTTCGGAGCTCTTGGGGAACTTGCGGATGAGCTCGTTGAGGCGAGCCTTGGCGGCCGCGTTCTGCTTCATCTTGGCGAAGCACATGCCCTGCTTGAGATAGGCGCCGGGGGTCTTGCCGGAGGAGGGGTACTTGGTGATGACCGTGTCGTAGGCCAGGGCGGCGTCCGAGAACTGGTTGCGCTGGAAGTAGCACTCGGCCAGATAGAACTGGGCCTGGGGCGCCTTGGGATCCGAGCCGTAGTTCTTGACGAAATCGCTGAACGACTGCTGGGCTTCGGCGTACTTGCGGGCGGAGAAGGCGTTGACGCCGGCGTCGTAGAGGGCCACGGCCATGTCCTTCTGGGCCGTGGGCTGCTTGGGCTTGGGCGTGGCCTGGCCCCAGGTGGCCGCCGTGGGCGGCGCGGAGGCGGGATGGGAGGCGGCGGCTGCGCCGGCGGCGCCTGCCGCGGCGGCCGTTCCCGCGGCGGCGGCCGGAGCCGCGCCGAAGTCAGGCGCGTTCTGGGGCGCGGCGGCCGGAGCGCCGAGGCCCGTTTCCGGGGCCGCCGAGGCGCCGGGCATGCCCGCGGGCTCCGCCGCGGGCGGCGTGCCGATGGGATCGCCCAGGTCGAATTTCATGGCCATGCTCGTTTCAATCTGGTGCAGGGCCTGCTCGTGCCGGTTCAGCTTGTCCACGAGGACCCCCGAACCGCCGATCCTGCGGAGGTCGGCGAGCTGGCCGCGCAGATCGTTGAGTTCTTCGCGCATGGACTGCACCTGGTTCCAGGCGTCCGCCTGCACGGGCTGCATCTGACGGATCTGGGCGTCGTGCTGCAGGAGCTGCGCTTCCATCTCGTCGCTTTTGTTGTTGCAGCCGCCGAGGCTCACGAGGACGAGAGCGGCAGTCAGAACGACAGGGAGAGAGTGTTTCACGTCGGATCTCCGTAGAGAGGATGAAGGGAGAAGTGAGGCGCGTCAGGCCGGACGGCGGATTCTGGCTCCCGCGTGCCGGCGGCCCAGCAGAATGTAGAGACAGCCGCCCAGGACGGGCAGAAAGACGGCCAGAAGCAGCCAGAGCACTTTTTTCCGGAAATCGTCGCCGAAGTCGTGGCTCCAGATGTGCCAGATGCTCCAGAGGCTCGGCAGAAGCGGCAGAAAGGCCACGGCAAGGTGCCACCAGGCAAAGGTCATGGGCGCTCCTTGGTCTTCCCGTCGGGCAGACCGCGTCTGTCGTGGCCCAGCAGCATGGCGAGGGCCGCCAGACCCGCGCCGACGCAGATGGCCATGTCAGCCACATTGAAGGCGGGCCAGTGGGCGCTGCCCCAGAAGAAGTCGAGAAAGTCCGTCACGGCCCGCTCGCGGACGCGGTCCGCCAGGTTCCCGAAGGCCCCGCCCAGGACCAGGCTCATGCCGGTCCAGAGCAGGGGGGCCCTGCCGCTCGTGCGGATGATGGCCACGATGGCGGCCGAGGCGGCCAGGGTGGCCGCCAGGAAGAGCCAGAACTGCCAGTCCATGTCCGGACTGTTGAGGAACCCGAAGGCCGCTCCGCGGTTGCGGATGTTCACCAGGCTGAAGAAGGGCAGGACCGGCACCGTCCCGTTGAGGGGGATGGTCTCGTTGACGAGCCATTTGACGGCCTGATCCAGGAAAAACACGGCGGGCGCCGTGCCCAGAAGCACTTTCCAGCGGGCGTGCATCAGGCCCGGGCCTCAAGCTCGGTCATGACGGCCGCGCAGCGGGGGCAGAGGTCGGGATGCGCGGGATCGCTTCCCAGAACATCGGCGTACATCCAGCAGCGGGGACACTTGTCGCCCGTGGCGCGGGCCACCGTGAGGGCCAGATCCGGCATCTCGGGATCCCGCAGGGCCTCTGCCGGGGCCTTGTCCAGGGGCTCCACATGGAGTCTGGAGACGAGGCACCACTCGCGCAGGTCGGCGCCCACGCGATCCAGGCAGGCCATGAGGTCCGGTCCCGCGTACAGATGCACGTCCGTGTCCAGGGCGTGGCCCACCTGGCCGTCCCGGCGCAGGGGCTCGATGGCCCGGGTCACGGCGCCGCGCAGATCCTGCAGGGTCTTCCAGTCGGCCCGCAGCGCTTCGGGCAGCACCCAGCCTTCGCAGGCCATGGGCGGCAGGGCGAAGACCGTCACTTCGCCGCCCTTCAGGGCGGCCGGGAAGCTCTGGTAGATTTCCTCGGCCGTGAAGGAGAGCACGGGGGCCAGATCCCGCACGAGCACTTCCAGAATGCGCCAGAGGGCCGTCACGGCGGAGCGGTAGGCTCTGGAGGTCCTGGACGAGCAGTAGACGCGGTCCTTGAGCACGTCGATGCAGAGGACGGAGAGGTCCGTCACGCAGTATTCGTGCAGGATGTGGTAGACCTTGTGGAAGTCGTAGGAGAGATAGGCTTCCTGGACGGCGGCGTGGGTAAGGGCGGCCGTGCTCACCGCGGCGCGGTCCAGGGGCAGGAGCTCCTCCAGGGGGAGCAGATCGGCCGGCGTCAGTCTGTCCACGCAGCCCAGGATGTAGCGGCAGGTGTTGCGGATGCGGCGGTAGGCGTCCACCAGGCGGGCGATGATGTCCTCGGAGAGGCGCACATCGTCGCGGTATTCCACGCTGGAGGCCCAGAGACGCACGAGATCCGCGCCGTATCTGGCGATGATTTCCTGGGGGGCGATGACATTGCCCACGGACTTGGACATCTTGAAGCCGCGGCCGTCCACCACGTAGCCGTGGGTGAGCACATTGCGGTAGGGCGGCACGCCCTCGGTGCCCAGGGCCGCCAGCAGGGAGCTGTGGAACCAGCCGCGGTGCTGATCGGAGCCTTCCAGGTAGAGGTCGGCCGGGAAGGAGAGCTCGGGACGCTCCTTGAGGACGGCGGCCCAGGTGGTGCCCGAGTCAAACCAGACGTCCAGAATGTCGGTCTCCTTCTTCCAGTGACTGCCGCCGCAGTGGGGGCAGGTGAGGCCTTCGGGGACGATGTCCTTGAGATCCGTCTCAAACCAGTAGTCGCAGCCCGTGGGATGTTCCGCGAAGCGGCGGCTGATTTCCTTGACCCATTCCGCATCGTTCCAGGCCTCGCCGCAGTCTTCGCAGAGCAGGGCCAGGATGGGCACGCCCCACTGGCGCTGGCGCGAGATGCACCAGTCGGGCCGGGTGGCGATCATGTTGTAGATGCGCTCGCGGCCCCAGGCGGGGATCCAGTTCACATCGCGCGTGATGGCGTCCAGGGCGCGCTGACGGAGATTGTTGGCCTCCATGCTGATGAACCACTGGGTGGTGGCCCGGAAGATGAGGGGCTTCTTGCAGCGCCAGCAGTGCGGGTAGGAGTGCATGAGCGTCCCGCTGCCCATGAGCATGTCCGCTTCGCGGAGCTTTTCGATGACATGGGGGTTGGATTCGAAGACGTTCATGCCGGCGAAATGGGGCATGGAGGGCAGGAAGCAGCCTGCGTCGTCCAGAGGCGAGTAGACTTCGAGATTGTACTTCAGGCCGACCTCGTAGTCGTCCGGGCCGTGGCCGGGAGCGGTGTGGACGCAGCCCGTGCCGGCTTCCAGGGTGACATGATCGCCCAGGATGAGGGGAGAGTCCCTGTCAAAGAGGGGATGGCGGGCCCTGAGACCTTCGAGGGCGCGGCCTTCGGCCTCGCCCAGGACCTTCCAGCCGGTCCAGCCGAAGTCTCCGGCGCAGCGGGGCAGAAGCTCCCGGGCCACCAGGTACTGCCGGTCCCCGGCTTCCGCGAGGACATAGAAGAATTCGGGATTGAGGCAGACGGCCATGTTGTCCGGAATGGTCCAGGGCGTGGTGGTCCAGATGACCACGGAGGCTCTGGCCGGATCGGCCGCCGGGAAGATTTCCCTGAGGCGCGGGTCGGGAAGCGGGAAGCGCACGTAGATGGAGGGCGAGGACACGTCCTTGTACTCCACCTCGGCTTCCGCCAGGGCCGTATGGCAGCTGCCGCACCAGTAGATGGGCTTCTTGGCGCGCACCACGCCGCCCTTTTCCACGAAGCGGGCGAGCTGCATGCTGGTGGCGGACTCAAAGGCCGGATCCATGCTCAGATAGGGATGGGCGAAGTCGCCGAAGACGCCCAGGCGCCGGAATTCCTTCTTCTGGATCCCGATCCACTTCGCGGCGTACTCGCGGCAGATTTTCCGGACCACATGAGCGGGCAGGGTCTTCTTTTTTTCCTTGAGCTCCTCCTCCACCTTGTGCTCGATGGGCAGCCCGTGGCAGTCCCAGCCGGGAATGTAGACGGCCCTGTAGCCCTGCATGTTCCGAGACTTGACAATGATGTCCTTGAGAATCTTGTTGAGGGCGTGGCCCATGTGGATGTTGCCGTTGGCGTAGGGCGGCCCGTCGTGGAGGACATATTCGCCCAGGGGGGACGGGGTATCCAGCATGGCCTCGTCGGCGTGGACCTTGTCCCAGTAGGCCAGCATTCTGGGCTCCATCTGGGCGAGGTTGGCCTTCATGGGGAACCTGGTCGAAGGCAGATTCAAGGTTTTTTTGTATTCGGTCATTGTCGTCACTCGCGTGCGCTTTGAAAGAGAGCAGGGAAAGCGGGCCCGGGGCCCGGCCGGAGCCGGCGTTTCCGGGACCGGCAAGTGGAAAGATGTACGGCGGCGGGCGCGGAAAGTCAATGAGACTGCGGGGCTGTCCGCCTCAGGCCCCGGGGGCGGCGGAGCCCTGGGCTTCCGTCATCCGCTCCGGATCCGGCGGGTCCAGCTCGCCGCGGGCGTCCAGCGCCGTGGCGAACTCGAGGAGCGCCGCCAGGGACTCCCGGGCTTCCTGCGGATCCATCTTCCGCAGGGCGAAACCCGCGTGAACGATGAGGTAGTCGCCCACGGCGGGGGGCTCCGGGAGGAGCATGGAGGAGGCCGTGAGCAGGGTGGGGCCGTTGCCCACGCGCACTCTCATCATGGTGTTATCAAGAATTTCAACAACTTGAGTCGGAATGGCCAGACACATGGCAAGGGGACTCCTCATGAAAAGCAAAACAGAGCGGAGGGGATGCCTCCGCTCTGTGCATGTCAGTTCAGGCTGGCCTCAGGCTAGGCCTTCTTCTTGCCGAGTTTGCAGGGGCAGGGACATTTTTCCTTGATGCGGGCGACGAGGTCCAGCACGTCCTTGTCCTTGGTGGGGTAGATGATGGAATTCCAGAACAGGGCGAAGACGGGGAGAATCAGGATGATGGCTATGTAGGCCCAGTTCTTGGAATAGATGAAGTACTGGTAAAAGGTATCAAATTCCATGACTTTCTCCGGGCTGACCTAGTCGTCGTGTTCCTTGAATTCAGGATGCTCGTACAGAATCGGCATGTGGTAGCAGATGAAGCGGTAGACCGTCACGATCATGGTGACCACGAAGACGGAGACCATCACTTCGGCGAGGCTCGGGAAGTAGCGGTCAGCCGAGGGCAGCTCCCAGTTGTAGGCGATCATGCAGACCGTGAAGCGGTTCAGCACGATGCCGGCGACGGCCAGGCAGGAAGCGGCGCGGCAGAGAGGCACATTGAGCTCGCGGGAGCCCTTGGCGTAGAGCAGGCAGGGCAGCAGGATGAAGCCCAGCATTTCCACGAGCCACCACAGACCGTAGCTGGAGAAGATGTAGACCACATTGCCCTGGACGAGCACGTCCACGAGGCGCATGAGGAAGTAGCCGAACAGGATGACGGCACCGGCCTTGGAGAAGCTCAGGGTCACGCCGTCGGCCTGGCTGAGGTGCTTTTCATCCATGTAGGCGTGCATGCCCGCGTGGGACAGCATGCCTTCGAAGACGACCATGGAGGCGCCGGCGATCATGGAAGAAACGAAGAAGAACATGGGCAGGAAGGGCGAGTACCACAGCGGATGCAGCTTGCCGGGGCAGATGAGGAAGAGCGAGCCCAGGGAAGACTGATGCAGGGTGGACAGGCAGACGCCCATGATGGTGAGCAGGATGCCGATCTTCTCGATCCAGTGGCGGTAGGTCAGCAGGAAGGGGAATTTCCTTCCGAGCCATTCGCAGGGCGCCACGGAGAATTCGAGGAAGAGCACCGTGAGGTAGGTGGCCACGCACAGGCCGACTTCGAAGAGGACGGACGTGGTGCCGGGGAAGAAGAACATGTAGGGCAGACGCAGCGGATGGCCCAGGTCATAGAGCAGGGCGATGACCACGAAGAGGTAGCCCAGGAAGGCCGTGAGCACGGCCGGGCGGGCCGCCGAGCTGAAGTGCTTCATGCCCATGACGTAGCAGGCCACCGTGGTGAAGTAGCCGCCGGCCGCCAGACAGACGCCGCAGAGCAGGTCAAAGCCGATCCACATGCCCCAGGGCTGATAGTCGTCCAGGTTGGAGACCGAGGCGATGCCCTGGGTGAAGCGGGTGAAGGTGACGGCCAGACCGATGATGAGGAGAATGTAGGTGATGATGTTGCCGGGGGTCAGCTTGAGGAGGGGCCCCATGTTGAACATCTTGCCCCGGGTCGGGATGACGATTTTATGTTCCATTACTTGTCCTCCCCGCAGTGCCCGGCCGCGTCCTGCTCCTGCAGGGCGGCGGTCATGGAGGCACGCGCCTTTTCGGCGGCTTCAGGACCCTGTTCGCGTTCGATGCACTGCACGGCCGCGTCGAGGGTCTTCTGACGTTCTTCGGCAAGGGCCTGCTCGTGACTGGCCCTGGCCAGGGCCTCGCGGCGTTTCGTCATGCCGTAGGCGCCGCCGAAGATGACGGGCCAGAAGGAGATGATCATGGGCACGGTGCCCAGAGCGCCGTAGGTGAGCTCGCCCATGGGCTGGTCGCCCAGGTGCGTGTCCAGACCCACCTTTTTCATGGCCGGGGCGGCTTCCGAGGGGTTGCCGGGGGCGATCTGCGGCATGCCCTTGGGCTTGGGCATGAGGACCATCCAGGCCGTGCCGCCGGCGTCGTGCTCGCCGTAGACATAGTCGAGATACTTGTCGGGGTTCTCGGCGATGCGCTTGCGGGCGATGTTGATGAGGTCGCGGCGGCGGCCGAAGGTCAGGGCATCCATGGTGCAGGATTCCACGCAGCCCGGCAGCTCGCCCTTCTGGAGGCGGCCGTGGCAGAAGGTGCACTTCTGGATGATGGGATCAAAGGGCTCTTCGTATTCGAAGGTGGGGATGTAGAAGGGGCAGGCCACCATGCAGTAGCGGCAGCCCACGCACTGGGTGTCGTCGTAGGTCACGGACCCGTCGGGGTTCTTGGTGTAGCACTTGGTGAAGCAGGCGCTGGCGCAGGCGGGATCGTTGCAGTGGAAGCACTGGATCTTGCGGAAGACGAACTCGTTCTTGCCCAGTTCGTAGCGGTTGACGACGGTCCACTGGTCAATGGTCGTGCGGCGGCGGGTATGCGTGACCGAGGTGTCCGTGAAGGGCACATCGGGCTTTTTCAGATTGTTGACTTTGTTGCAGCCGGCTTCGCACTGGCGGCAGCCGATGCAGCGGGTGAGATCGTGAAGAACGCCGTACCCGTTGTCATAGTAGGGGAAGGTATGCACGCCGGCCTCGGCGACCTTCGCCGTCCCAAGAGCCGACACCACGCCCGCCGTTCCCATAAAGGTCAGAAACTTTCTGCGATTCATATAGCGCTCCTACTTGGCTGCCGCTTCCTTGTGGCAGGCCGTGCAGTCGGTCTTCACCGGGCGCTGCACATTCATGCCGTCGTGGCAGCCCATGCACTGCAGGTGATAGGCGGCCTTGAGGCTGGGACGGGAAGGATCCTTCGGATCGATCGCGGTCTTGTGGCAGCTGCCGCACCTGGGCGGAGTCATGGAGAGGGGGCTGTGATGGTGGCAGGTGGCGCAGAGGATTTCCTTCTTGTAATGGAAGGCCTTGGCAAGCTTGTCTTCGCCGATGCGTTCGGCCACGGACGCCACATGGCGGCGGTGGTTGAAGAGGCAGGGCTCGTAGTCCTTGGCCAGCGTGTCGATGCGCACCTTGGTGGGCTCGAAGTAGCCGAGTTCCTTGGCGGGCTTCTTCGCCGACTTCTCAACGATGGCCTTGGTCTGTTCGGCCGTCAGGCTGCCCGCCATGCCCGCGGCCTGCTGTTCGGGAGTCACCCTGGCGTTGTGGCAGACGGCGCACCACTTGTCGTCGCGTGCGGGTGTGACGATGCTGTGGCAGCCGGCGCATTCCTGCTTCTGGAGCACGCGCTGATCATGACAGCTCACGCAGCTGGCAGGAGTGTTGCCCTTGGCTCTCGGCGCGATCTTCTGGGCATGCATGGCGCGCTCGAGGGTGACATTGCCGCCCTCGGGAGAGCCCGTAAGCGTGTGGCAGTCCGAGCAGGGCTGAGGATCACCAGTATGGTGACAGGTCACACAGTCCGAGACTGCACGCTCGTGGATAAGATGGTTGAAGACAACCGGGCGCATGCTGCCGGCGGTTGCTTTCCCGGAAAGGGGAAACATGACCATGGCTGTGGGAGCACCGCTGTCTGTTCCTTCAGGTTCCGCGGCAGCCACCGGCCCCGCACACCAGGCGAACAGACAGAAAGTACACGCTACAGCCTTCAACGTCTGCGTAAGCAGTGCCTTACCGTTCCTCATATGAACATCCTTTGTATGCTTGAAACATCCCAAAGACGGATCGTTAGCCCATGCCCGATCCACCACCCCGCGAGGGTGGTTGCATACTCCTCGTCCGGATCTAGGGAAAAAGTATACTGAGGTCAAGACGGTTGACCGGGAAGGGAAGAATCCTTTTCTCCCTCAAAAGCCCGGTATTGCGCCTCTTTGCCGGCTTTTTCGGCAGGAGGGGCAGATTTTTTCTTTTTCACGATCTGAAAGGCTTTTTTCTGACGGGCCTCAGCCTTGACGCGGGGGAGGCATTGCGTTCATTCTGCCGCCGGCCCGGTCCGGACCGGGCGGCAACGACTCGGAGGGCGCATGTTCACCCTGACCCTGGGCGCCGTCGCCGGCTGCGCCCTGGCGGCCTTTGTCGCCGCCTTCATCGACAGCATCGCCGGGGGCGGCGGCCTCATCACCCTGCCGGCCCTGCTCCTGGCAGGCGTTCCGCCGCATCTGGCCCTCGGCACCAACAAGACCCAGTCCACCGTGGGCACGGCCGTCTCCGTGGCCATGTTCGCCAGGGGCCGGTTCATCCTCTGGCGTCTGGTGCTTCTGGGCGTGCCCTTCGCCCTCCTGGGCTCCTCCCTGGGCTCCCTCCTCGCCCTCCGGCTGGACGGCGCCCTCCTCGGCCGCGTCCTCGTCCTGCTCCTCCCCTTCGCCATGGCCCTGACCCTCTTTTCCGGCCGCGCGGGCCGGGAAGAGGAACGGGGAAGCCCCTCGGGCCTCTACTGGCTCCTCATGCCCCTGGTGAGTCTCGCCATCGGCTGCTACGACGGCTTCTTCGGGCCCGGCACGGGGAGCTTTCTCATCCTGGCCCTGCACTGGATCCTGGGCGTGGGCCTGGTGGCCTCCTCGGCCACGGCCAAGGTCCTCAACCTCACCTCAAACCTGGGCGCCCTGGCCGTCTTCCTCTGGAACGGTCAGATCGTCTGGGGCCTCGCCCTGCCCATGGTGGCGGCGTCCATGGCCGGCAACTGGCTGGGAAGCCGCACGGCCATGCGCGTGGGCCGGCGGGCCGTGCGCTTCTTTCTGACCCTTTCCCTGGGCCTGCTCCTCGCCACCCTGATCTGGCGCCATTTCCTCTCGCCCGCTGCCTAGAACCGGATTTTCCGGAAAAGGAAATTCCGCGAATTTTTCCGGGGCCGCGGCGGGGGCCGGAGGCCCCTCTGCGGGAGGGAGAAAGACGCTCCCGCTCAGGCCTGGACGGGCGGGGTTTCAGGGAGAATTTCCCAGCTGTCCGTCTCAGGATTGTGGCTGAGCAGGTGGCCGGTCTCCAGATCGAAGAGCCAGGCGTGCACGGTGAGGCGGCCGCTCTCCACGCCTTCCCGGATCCAGGGATAGGAGAGGAGATTGCGCTCGGACTGCAGGGGCGCCAGACGCTCGCAGGCCGCCTGCAGAGCCTTCAGGTCCCCCGAAGGCACGAGTTCCGCCGCCTGCGCGAGCACGGGTCTGCCGAGAGAAATCCAGTCTTCCAGAGGCGTTCCGTCCACGCCTTCCACAAGGCCGTGCATGCCCCCGCAATGGGTGTGGCCGAGCACCACGAGATCCCGCACCCCCAGATGCTCCACGGCGTAGCAGGTGGAGGCCCTGACGCAGGCGCCGGCGGGCGCGTCCAGGGGCGGCACCAGGGCGGCGATGGTCCTGTGAACGAAGATGTCGCCGGGCTCGCAGGCAAAGAGAAGGGCCGGGTCTGTCCTCGAGTCGCAGCAGGACAGCACCATGGCCCCGGGCCGCTGGCTTCTGCCGAGCTCGGCGAAGCGTTCCTGCCGGCCCACGCAGAAGGATTCATGAAAGCGCCAGAAACGGGAGACCAGCTGCTCAAAGGGGCGCTTGCCAGAGCAGCCGCAGGCAGTTTCGTCGTGCATGGGAGCTCCTTGCGGGAAAAAGAAAAGGGAGACGGGCTTCAGGGACGGGCCAGGCCCTCCGCGAAGCGTTCCCAGACCGCCAGGGCGGTCCGGCTGTCATCGGGATCCAGCCAGACGGTTTCCGATCGGCCCCGGAACCAGGTGATCTGACGCTTGGCATAGGCGCGGGTGCGCTGAAACCAGACGGCCTTCGCCTCGTCCAGGCTCAGACGGCCCAGGAGAAAGTCGCGGACTTCCCGGCAGCCGATGCCGCTCCAGCCGGGCGCCGATCCGTCCGGACAGCGGGCGAGGGCCCGCCGGCCCTCGTCCAGGGCGCCCCGCTCGATCATTCCGTCGATGCGGGCCCTGAGCCCGGGCTCCAGTTCCGGAAGGGGCGTGCGCACCGCCAGCAGAGGACCCGCGCAGGCGGGCTGCCCCTGGGCGTTGGCGTGCCACCAGCTCAGCGGCCGGCCGGAGCTCTGGCAGACCTCCAGCCCCCGCACGATGCGCTGACTGTCGTTGGGGTGGAGCCTGGCCGCGAGCTCCGGATCCAGAGCCTTCAGCTCCGCGTGGAGCCCGGCCGGACCCTCGGCGGCAAGCCGGGCTCTGAGGGCCTCGTGAATGGCCGGATCCACGGGCGGGATGGCCGCGATGCCGTGGAGGAGGCTGTGAAAATACATGCCCGTGCCGCCCACCAGGAGGGGAAGCTTTCCCCTGGCGCGGATGTCGGTCGCGCAGGCCAGCGCCCTGGTGATCCAGCGCTGCACATCCAGGGATTCCTCCGTGGCCAGCCAGCCGTAGAGGTGATGGGGACAGACTGCCCTCTCCGAGGCATCGGGCTGGGCCGTGATGAGGGGAAAGTCCGCGTAGACCTGGCGGGAGTCGGCGTTGACCACTTCGGCGTGGAGGGTCTTCGCCAGTTCCAGGGCAAGGGCGGTCTTGCCGGCGCCCGTGGGGCCGGCGAGGCAGAGCACGGGAAGGGGCTCAGGCATGGGGCGTTTCCGGCTCTTCTTCCGCCGTCTTCCCGTAGCCCGCGGCGGGCGGGGCGAGACAGGGGGTCGCCTGACGGAACCGGCCCGAGCCGAACCTGGCCTGCAGGGCGGAGCGCACGTTTTCCGGCACGAGACCGTCCACCGATCCGCCGTGGCTGGCGGCGGCCTTGACGATGGTGGAGCTCACGAAGAGCCAGCGGTAGTCCGTCATGAAGAAGACCGACTGGACGGAGCGCCGCAGGCGGCGGTTCATGAGGGCCAGCTGGAACTCGTACTCAAAGTCGCCCGTGGCCCTCAGCCCGCGCACCAGGGCGCAGGCGCCCCAGTCCCTGGCAAAGTCCATGGTGAGGCCCGAGTAGGGCTTCACCAGGACCCGATCGCCCTGGTCCGCCAGGGCCTCCCTGAGAAAGGCCGTGCGCTCGTCCAGGCTGAAGAGGGGGTGCTTGCCGGGGCTTTCAGCCACGGCCACCACCACGCGGTCAAAGACCCTGAGAGCCCGGCGGATGATGCTCAGGTGGCCGCTGGTGACGGGATCGAAGGTGCCGGGGTAGACCGCCGTGCGCCTGCGTCTGCCCGTCGCCGCCGGGATGTCCGGCGGTTCCTCGTCCGTTTCCGGCAGTTCCTCGGGAGGTGCGGCCGCGAAGCCGCCCGGCTGGGGCACGAGACAGGGGGTGGCCGGTCTGCCGCGGCCCGAGCTGAAGATTTCCCTGAGCCTCGCCTCCACATTTTCGGGCACGAGACCGCGGATGTCCGCGTGGTGGCTCGCCGCGCCCTTGACCATGGTGGAGCTCGTGTAGAGCCACTGGTAGTCCGTCATGAGAAAGACGGTTTCCACCGAGCGGCAGAGACGGCGGTTCATGAGGGCCAGCTGGAATTCCGCCTCGAAGTCCGAGACGGCCCGCATGCCGCGCAGGACGGCGCAGGCTTTCAGGGACTGCGCGCAGGTCACGGTGAGCCCCGAGAAGGGGATGACCTGGACCTGGGGGACGCCGGCCAGGGCTTCCCGGAGCATGGCCACCCGTTCCGTCTGGGAGAAGAGGGGCGGATTGGGCGTCATGTCGGCCACCGCCACCAGAAGGCGGTCAAAGAGCTGGCAGCCGCGCCGGATGAGACTCAGATGGCCGTTGGTGACGGGGTCGAAGGTGCCCGGGTAGAGGGCTGTGCGCATGGGCTGCCTCCGGGCGGACGGTCAGGCGTCCGCCGGCCTGACGCAGCGGGCGATGAGAGTGTGGGTCTGGCCGAAGTCCCGCTGGGTGACGATCTCGAGAGGAGGAGGAAGCTTCAGGGAGAGGCCGTCCTCCACTTCCACGGCCACCCAGGCCTCGTCGGCCAGCCAGCCGCAGTCGGTCAGGGCGTCCAGGCTGCTCTGGGTGAGGCGCTTCCGGTAGGGCGGATCCACGAAGACCAGGTCAAAGGGACCGGCCATGCCGCGGTCAGCGCCCTTGACCCGGCGCAGGACCCTGAGCACGTCGCCCTGCAGAAGAAAGGCGCGTTCTTCCAGACCGAGACTCCGGATGTTGTCGGAGATGCAGCGGGCAGCCCTGGCGGAGAGCTCCACCAGCCAGGCCTGGGCCGCGCCGCGGCTCAGAGCCTCAAAGGCAAGGGACCCGCTGCCGGCGAAAAGATCCAGCACCCTGAGCCCCTGCCAGTGCAGGCGGTGGGAGAGGATGGAGAAGAGGGCCTCGCGGACGCGGCCCATGGCCGGGCGGTACCCTTCGCCCTCCACGGTGCGCAGGCGCCGCGAGCCCAGCTGGCCGGCAATGATCTGCATGCCCTACATCCTGGAGAGCAGGCGGGTCATGGCGTAGTCCATCTTGGCCAGAACTTCCTGAAGGCTGGTCTGCTCTTCCCAGGTCCGCTGGTCGATGTCGCCCAGCTTTTCCTTGAAGATGGCCCACTTGCGCTCCACTTCGCCGGTGAGGAAGGGCCAGTTGACCCTGGGATGGGCCAGATTCTCGTGGACCTGGACGGCGGGCGCCTCGCTGCCCTGCAGAGTGAGCTCTTCCATGTAGCCCGGAATGAGGCTTTCCAGACCGAAACGCTGCTGGATGAGGCCGGCCAGGGCCTGCTGGGCCTTGAGTTCGCCGTGAACCAGGACGACTCTGGGCCTGGAGGGAGCCAGGGGCGCCAGCCAGTCCAGAAGCTGGGACTGGCCTGCGTGGGCCGAGAAACTGTTGATGCAGAAGAGTCTGGCCTGGACTTCCATGTCCTCGCCGAAGAGGGTGAGCTTTCTGGCGCCGTCCACCAGGGCGCGGCCGGGGGTGCCCACGGCCTGGTAGCCCACGAAGACGATGCTCGCGCCCGGCCGCCAGATGTTGTGCTTCAGATGGTGCTTGATGCGGCCGGCGTTGCACATGCCCGAGGCGGAGATGACGATGGCCGGACCTTCCCAGGCGTTGATGGCTTCGGACTCCTCGCGGGAGAGGGTGTAGTGCAGGTTGGGCAGCTCGAAGGGGTCTTCGCCCTTGCCGAGCAGGGCGAGGGCCTCGTCGTCCAGGCATTCCCTGTGGTGCCGGAAGACCTCGGTGGCGCGGATGGCCAGGGGCGAGTCCACGAAGATGGCCATGTCCTTCGGGAGTCTGCCGGCCTTGCTGAGCTCGTGGAGGCAGTAGAGGATTTCCTGGGTGCGCTCCACGGCGAAGGCCGGGATGATGACCTTTTCGCCCCGGGAGTGGCTGTAGGCGATGGCCTCGGCCAGTTCGTCCGTGCTCGCGCGGGAGCTCTTGTGATCGCGGTCGCCGTAGGTGGACTCCATGAAGACATAGTCCGCCGCGGGCGGAGTCTCGGGATCGCGCACGATGAGGGCCTGGGGACGGCCGATGTCGCCGGAAAAGATGACGGAGGTGGTTCTGCCGTCCTCCTCCGCCTCCAGACGCAGGGAGGAGGAGCCGAGGATGTGACCGGCCTCGTAGAAGAGAACGTTCAGGCCGGGGGCGGGGTGCAGGGGCTCGCCCAGACTGACGGGCTGCACGAGTTCGGCGGCCTTCTGGGCGTCTTCCGTGGTGTAGAGGGCGGCCGGCGGGTTCTTCAGCCCGCGGCGGGCGTACTTCTTGGCTTCAAAGAGCGCTTCCATCTCCTGGATGTGGGCGCTGTCCTCCAGCATGAGGGAGATGAGCTCGCCCGTGGCCGGCGTGCAGTAGACCGGTCCGCGGAAGCCGTTTTTGACGAGCAGGGGGAGGAGGCCCGAATGATCGATGTGCGCGTGGGTGAGCAGCACGAAGTCGATGGTCTCCGGTCTGTAGACCGAGGCGTCGCGGTTGCGGGCGTCGATGGCCTTGTTGCCCTGGTGCATGCCGCAGTCAACGCAGAAGCGACGGCCGCAGGCCTCCACGCAGAAGCAGGAGCCGGTGACGGTCTGGGCGGCTCCGAGAAACTGTACGTGCATGGCAATCTCCGGTTGGGGGGCTGTGAGGAAGCGGCGGCGGGCTGACGCCGGCCGGGAGTGAGAAGACTACCCGGCAGGCGGCAAAAAGAAAAGAGGAAAAAGGACGCCATGCCGGGAGGCAAGGCTTTGCCGGAAAGGAGAATCCGGGAGCTTTTTTCCGGGGGCCGGGCAACCTTCGACTTCCTTCTTGACGCCCGGGGCCCCATTGGTCAATCTGCGGAGGGAAGAAATTTTTTGTCCGGGCCGACGGGCCCGGGCGCTCATCCGCCTCAAAAACCTGAAGGAGCGGCACATGCCGGAAATTTCACAGAATATCATTGACGACCTGCACAATGTGACCACGGAGTCCTGGCGCACCCTGCGCATCATGGCGGAAACCGTCACGGCGCTGGACATTCTCAACAGCGTCTCCGCCAACTGCATCTCCATCTTCGGATCGGCGAGGCTCGGCCCGGAGCGGAAGGAATACCAGGAAACCGTGGAGATCGCCCGGCGTCTGGCCGAAGCGGGCTTCGGCATCATCACAGGCGGCGGTCCCGGCCTCATGGAGGCCGGCAACAAGGGCGCCGTGGAAGGGGGCGGCCCCTCCATCGGCCTGAGCATCGAACTTCCCAGAGAGCAGCGGAGCAACGACTATGTACGGATCCACTGCAAGTTCCGCTACTTCTTCGTGCGCAAGTTCATGTTCGTGAAATACGCCAAGGCCTATGTGGTCATGCCCGGCGGCATGGGAACGGTGGACGAACTCTCCGAGGCCTTCGTGCTCGCCCAGACCAGACGCATCAAGCCCTTCCCCATCATCCTCTACAACACCGCCTACTGGCAGGGTTTTGTGGACTGGCTCAAGGACAGCATGGTGTCGGGCGGCTACATCGACGAGGCGGAAATCAGCCGCCATCTCTACCTGCTCAACACCCCGGACGAGGTCGTTTCCACGCTGTGCCGCTACACCTTCTAGACGATCCCTGGGAAATTCTGGAACTTCGGGGGCCGGTGCCGCCGGCCCCCGCCGGCCGGGACTGGGACGGTCTCATGGGCGAGGCTCTCGATCTCGCGAGGGAGGCGGAAACGGCCGGCGAAGTGCCCGTGGGCGCCCTGGTGGTCGCCCCCGACGGCCGCGTTGCCGGCCGGGGCCGCAACAGCCCCTGCGCGGACTGCGATCCCACGGCCCACGCGGAAATCCGGGCCCTGCGGGAAGCAGGCGGGACGCTTGGCAGCTGCAGGCTCACGGGCTGCGTGCTCGTGGTGACGCTGGAGCCCTGCGCCATGTGCGCGGCCGCCTGCGTCCATGCGCGGCTGGCGGGCCTTGTCTACGGCGCGGCGGACCGACTGGCCGGGGCCGTGGGATCGAGGACCGATCTGCCGGACTGGCCCTTTCTCAACCACAGGCTCTGGCACATGGGCGGCGTGCGCAGCCGTGAGTGCGCGGAGATCCTCAGACGCTTTTTCGCTGCGCGGAGAACCTGAAAAAAGCGAACGCCGCCGGAAGGGCGGCGGAGAAGGACCGGCGAAAAAGCGGCTGAGAAAGAAAGCGCACCGTCAGTCACATGTTCCTGGCTCCCTTCATGGGACAGGGAGACAGGGGGAGGAGCCGTTCCGGCGGCAGAGCGGCGTGTCCTCCGTGCGGGCGGCATGCGTTCCCGCGGCCGGCGGAAGACAGACGCGGAGGGAGCTTCGAAGGAAACGGGCGGACCTCCTCCTGTTCCGTGACGGTGTTTCTCTTTGAGGACGGGGAGGCGTGCGAACCGGGATCATGGGGCTTGGGGAGAGAGCATGAACCCCCAGGTCCGGAGAAGGTTCCCGCGACGGACGGAGAGGTCTTCCGCCGGACTTCCGGCTCGACGGGGTACGTGCGGATTCGGGAAACCTGCTTCCCCTGCACCGCCGGCCCGGAGGAGACGCTCAGGTGTGGAAGTCACGCCGGCGTTGCGGACGGAGGTTCCGTATTCCGGTATGCCGGGCCCGATTTCAGGATCGTGAGTGACTCCGTACCATCCAGGACAAGCTGATGTCCGAGGGGAAGAGATGTCCCCGGAGTCAGGACGGGGCCTCCCCGGGCCGGTGATCGGCTGCGGCCTTTCTGCCAGACGCAAGCAGTTCCAGGCAGTGCGGCAAAGTCTTCGGCTGTCCGGCGAGGAAGAGAGCGGTGTAGAGAATTTCAATATCCGTCGTCTGGTCAACGGCTGACTGAGTTTTCTCAGGAAGATCTCCGAAAAACTCTTCCAGCTTCGTTTTCACAGCCTCGCGAAGTCTCTCTGATTCCTCTTCGGCT
>CAZFTQ010000024.1:0-30477 GCA_964522365.1 uncultured Desulfovibrio sp.
TTCTGTCCGAGGGAATCGTATGACTGTGTCCCTCTGAAGTTGCTGGTAACCGCCCACTACGGAACCGTACGGTGGGTGGTGTGGGGGGACGGCCCGGAAACGGGCCTCCTACCCGATTCGGATGCCCCTTGCCCGAAAAATCTGGAATGTCGAGATTTCTTGAATTTTCAAAAAAGATCAGCGGTCCACCCACGCTTGCTCTGGACCAGTGCTTTGCCAAGACCAGAAAAATCCAGAATTCTCAATGCGCCCCCGGGAGGACTGTGCTGGAGCACTGCCTCATTGCCGGAGCCGTGGCAGACGCCCTTGCAGCCCGGCTGAATGCGTCCTGTCCAGGGCTTCTGCCGAAGAATGTCCATGTCCCCTCGAAACTCCACGACATCGGCAAAATTTCTCCCGGCATGCAGGCAAATATTTACGAGAATGCTTTCGGCAAAGACAAAGTGCGGGAAATTCCAGCATTGTCCGGCGCCGATGCGAGAGGCGAGGCTCTTCTGGGCGGACATGCCGCAGCGGGCAGAGCCTGCCTCATTGCCTGCGGCGCACCGGACAGTCTGGCTGATCTGGTCGGATCGCACCACAGAGGGACTCTGGTGTCCGGCGAAGACTTGCTTCTGAGGGGGGAAAGTGAAGAGTCGCAGCTTTTTGGCGGTGCAGGCTGGGCGAAACTTCGTCGGGAGGCCTGTGCTCTGCTTCTTGACGGCTGCGGTGACTGGCCGCACTGCAGCAGATCCGAGCTGGAGGTGATCCTTGGATTGACAGTCACGGCTGACTGGATAGCCTCCGGGCCGATTTTTGATGATCCCCTGGAAGACTGGCGCCCTCTCGTTGAAAAGGCTCTGGATGAAGCAGGCTTTGTCTGGCCTCGGGTAAAACCCGATCTTTCTTTCAGGGAGGCTTTCGGCTGGGAGCCGCGCTCTGCTCAGCAGGCTTTTTTTGAGTCCGTGACAGGTCCGGGACTGTATATTCTGGAAGCCCCCACGGGGCTCGGCAAAACGGAGGCCGCCCTCTACGCGGCCTACAGGCTTCTGGCGCAGAGGCGGTGCAGCGGGATCTTTTTTGCCCTGCCCACCAGACTGAGCTCAGCCCGCGTCTCTGTGAGAATCAACGACTTTCTTGCGACAGTCCTGGAAGGAGAACCCTGCGGCGCGCAGCTTGTGCATGGAGGGGCCTGGCTCGATCGCCGGCATCGGCAGCGGATGGGCGGGGAGGCGGAGCCGGGAAAGACGTGGTCCGGCATGCGGCGGCGGGGAATGCTGGCGCCGTTTGGGGTCGGGACCATTGACCAGTGCCTGCGTTCAGTCATGCGTGTACGATACAGCGCCTTGAGCACTTTCGGACTCGCCGGCAAGGCGGTCATTCTGGACGAGGTGCACAGCTATGACGCCTATACGGGCACCATCCTCGATACTCTCGTGTCTCAGCTGCTCGACATCGGCTGTACGGTCATGCTCCTCAGCGCCACGCTGAGCAGGGATCGCCGTGCCGTCTTTCTGCCCGGTGAGAGCCTCTGCTCTGATGCCTATCCGCTCATCTCGGCCCTGCAGCCGGAAGTCCTTTTCAGGGAAATCAGCTGTGAGGCGGAGGAGTCCGCCAGAGTGTCAATTGATCATCCCTCAGATGAGCAGGCACTGGAGGAGGCTGTTTCCCGGGCTGCGAGAGGAGAGCGGGTGCTCTGGGTGGAAAATACTGTGCACGAAGCGCTGGATGTCTTTTGGCGGCTGAAACCCATGGCTGGCAGTTTCCCCTTGGGGCTGCTGCATTCCCGCTTCACAGCCGGCGACAGAATCCGCAGGGAAAAGGAGTGGGCAAAGCTTTTTGAGCCGGATGCCCCTGGTCGGGGAGTCCGGGGCTGCATCGTCGTGGGCACACAGATTCTGGAGCAGTCTCTTGACCTTGACGCAGACTTTCTCATCACGCGCATCTGCCCGACCGACATGATCCTTCAGCGCATGGGGCGCTTGTGGCGGCACAGGAGAGCGGATGCCGCGCGTCCGGCAGGAGCTGAGAGGAAACTCTGTCTTCTGCACCCGGCAGCGGAAGAAGCTCTGGCTGAGCCGGAAAGCGCTTTTGAGAGCACCGGCCTGGTCTACGCCCCCTATGTCCTGGCACGCAGTCTCGAGCTTTGGAAGGGGCTGAAAGAGATGGATTTTCCCGGCGATGTCCGCGGTCTCCTGGAAGCGACCTACGCTGATCGCAGGGAAGAGGCCGCGATGGCCCGGGCCAGGCAGCGGTTTTTCCTGAGGCGGGAAAAGCTGAGGGACAGGGCTTTTCTGACGGGGAAGGGGGCAGCCGGCCTTGAGGACGAAGGACAGACACGGTGGCATGCCGGAAAGGAGATCTCACTGATACTGTACAGACACTGGGATCCGAAGTCGCGGCGGCTTCTGCTCGCGGACGGCGGCTCAGTCAGGCTGAATCTGCCTGGCAGCAGAGGGAAAGGTGATGATTTCCCGGCAAGCTGGGAGAAAAGGAGGAAGATTGCAGCGCGGCTGGGGGAAAATACTCTCACTGTCCCGAAAACGTCAGAGCGGTATGGTCTGCCTTCCTGGCTTGCCTTCTGGACGCAGAAAGACCGGGCTGCGGTCCTGCTCAGAGAAGACGGCAGTCTTGTCCATGCCGATGGGCGCAATCTGAAAGCTCCCGCGAGCTACCACGCCGAGTGCGGCTATGCGGTTGAGAGGAAAGAGAAGAAAAATGACGGCAGGGCGCAGGTTTAATCTGGCTGATGAGCCGTGGGTACCCGTCGCGGGTGAAGCAAGGCTCAGTCTTCGTGAAGTGTTCTCCCGTCGGGAGCCGGCCTGTCTGGGTGGGAACGCGCTGGAAAAAATCGCTCTTTTGAAGCTTCTTCAGGCAGTGGGGCAGGCTGCCTGCACTCCGGACGACGAGGAGAGCTGGAGAGAGCTCGGTCCGGACGGTCTGGCTGAAGCCTGCATGCAGTATCTTGACAGGTGGCACGGGAACTTCTGGCTGTACGGGGCGAAGCCTTTTCTTCAGCTGCCGTCTGTGCGCAGAGCCAGAAAATTTGCCTTCAGCTGCTTTTATCCCCAGATTGCCACGGGCGTCACCCGATGCTTTTTTCAGTCACAGCGTCTGCAGCCTCCTGACGATGCAGATCTGGCGCTCCTTCTGCTGGTCAGTCTCAGCTGCTGTCTCGGCAGCAGATATGTTGACAGCAAAGTGACGCTTTCTCCGTGCGTTGAGAGGAGAGTGACGGCTCTCCCCGGGCCTGCCGTCGGCCCGCGGGGCTTTCAGCACGCCTTTCTGCTCGGCAGGACCTTGCGGGAGACAGCCTGGCTCAATCTTGTCACCAGAGATCAGCTTCTGGGGGATGGCTTCTTCAGCGAGGGGGTCGGCACGCCGCCCTGGGAAAAGATGCCTGAAGGGGAAGAAGATGCCACGGCCAAGGCCCTGAGCCGGAGTCTGATGGGCCGGCTGGTGCCCATGGCCCGGTTTCTCCTGCTGGCCGACGATGGTGTCCACGCCGTGGAGGGGATACGGCATCCCGACTTTCGGGATGGCATGGTGGACCCGAGCGTCACGGCAAACCGCTGTCTGGCCAGACCTCAGGTGCGCTGGACGGACCCCGGGAGAACCATGTGGCGGGAACTGCCGTCACTGCTGAGCGTTCTGACTGACGGTCCAGGCTCCGGAATGCGCTGTCAGCAGATGCACTGGTGCCTTGGACGGCTCAGGCGCACCGCGCTGAAGACCATGACGATCTGGTCCGGCGGCATCAGTGTGCACAGCGTCAAGGGGATCCAGGTCTTCAGAGGCGGTGATGACCTGTCCGAGTCACGGATCTGTCTCCCTGTGGCATGGCTCGGGAGCGGCAGCGCCGCTTTGTGGTACGCCTCCTTCCGTGCTGCCATGAAGCAGATCGAGACGCTTGCGTCCCTGCTGAAAAAGTCCGTGCTGGACTACTTCAAGGAGGCAAAATTCACCGATTTTTCCGCCTTGGCCAGACGGGCGGAGGCTGAATTCTGGCAGTATGTGGAAGATGAGTCCACTGCCCTGTGCAGGGCATGTGAAAGCGCAGGCCGGTCCGAACTGGACATGGTGCTGCGAAAGGTTCGAAAGACCGTTCACGCCTGCTACAGCCGGGCCTGTCCCTCGGAATCGGCAGGCCAGATGATTCTCTGGGTGAAGCATAGACCGTTTTCCGGATCGCGTGCCGCGCCGGATGCCGGCGGGCGCGGGAGGAAGCCGGGACGCGCCGAGCGTTTCGTCTCTCAGGTTCTTGAGCGCTGCGCAGAAGACCGGGGATTTGCCGCGGGTCTGCGGAAAGGCGACAGTCCCGGAGCAGAGGGCGGCGCCTTCCGTCTGCTGTCCAGCCTGGGGGCAGTTCCCGGAAGTCGGGAGCAGCAGGCGGCCTTCGCCTTTGTGGGGGCCTCGCTGAGCCGCGCAAAAACGCTCCGCGACGGAACGCTGGGGCTGGGCGAGGCTCTGCGCAGCAGCCGTCCTTCTGAGGGCCCTTTCGGAGTCAACGGAGAAGGATCCTGCCACCCCAGGGAGCACCTGATGCGGCGTCTCGTGGCCTGCAGAAGCCAGGAAGACCTGTGTCAGGTTCTGAGACCCCTTCTGAGCATGCTCAGAAAGGGAGGCATTCAGGTGTGCCACGCCGGACTGCTGAAGGATATTCTTGCTTTTTCTCATGAGATCGCCAGGAAAAAGGTTCTTCAGCGCTGGGCAGTTGAGTTCTACGACGCCCGATGAGGGAGTTCCGCGTGTCACAAGGAGAACCAGTGATGTTCCTCTCCCGATATCTCCTCAGCGCCGGTGACAGGCGCCAGCTGGGCTGGAAGGATACATACTCCCTCCACCGCATCGTTTACAGCCTTTTTGAAGGAGGCCAGGACGGAGGGAGAGACTTTCTCTTCGTCGACAAAGGCAGATTTCTGGATCTGCGTCAGGTGCTCATCCTCTCTGACAGGGAACCCCTCAACGCTTCCTGCGGCTGGCTTGAGACCAGGGCTCTGCCCGAGGAATACCTCAAAGCTTCAATGTACGCCTTTGAAACGGTGATCAACCCTGTCCGGGTGAAAAACGGAAGCGGGCAGAGAATCCCCATCACCGGCTCGGCTGAAATCCTCGACTGGCTTTGCGGACATTCTTCCTGGGGTTTTGCCGTGCATGGGTCCAGGGTTGTGATCAGGCGCCGCTGGACAGACTCCTTTGTCAAGGCCGGGCACAGGGTGACCATTGCGAAAGCTCAGCTTCATGGAGTGCTGACCGTCACGGACAGAGAGCTTTTCACGCGGTCAGCCTGCAGGGGAATAGGAAGGAGCCGGGCTTTCGGCTGCGGACTGCTCCAGCTGGTCCCCATAGCCTGATCCTGTTTTTCCGCAGCATTCCTGAGCAGTCATGTCCTAGACCGCAGGAGGTCAGATGAATCCCCTGAGCAGCATTGTCATCGAGTACCACATACTTCAGTCCTTTCCATGCACCTGCCTCAACGCCGATGACGCCGGTATGCCGAAGTCATGCATCGTGGGAGGTGTACTCAGATCCAGAGTCAGCTCGCAGAGCTGGAAGCGCCAGGTGCGTCTGACTCTGCACAGAAACGGTTTTTTCAACGGGATACGGACGCGATATCTGGCAGACCTCGTGAAGGAGGCCTGCTGCAGGCTGAACGCGCCTGAAGAGCGGGCCGCGCTCTGCGCGGACAGCATAAGCTCTGCTCTGGCCAAAGAAGAGCTCTTCTTTCTCTCCAGGGAAGAGATTGAGAGGATTGCTTTTTTTGCTGCGGAACAGGATTTTTTCCTCCCGGACGAGCTCTCGGGGAAGCAGAAAAGCAGGCTGGCACTGTGTCTGAAAAAACCGCAGAGCTGTGCGGAAGGGCTGGACATCGCTCTTTTTGGCCGCATGGCGGCGCAGGACAGTTCCGTCTCGGTGCAGGCATCCGCCGCTTTTTCTCATGCTTTTTCCACGCACAAGGCCGTCGTTGAAACGGACTCCTTTACCGCAATGGACGACGTTTTCCGTCTGACGGAGAGGGAGAAGGCACATGCCGGCGCGGCATACCTCGGAAGCCAGAGCTACTGCTCTGCCACATACTACCGCTACATTTCTCTGGATCTGGCTCAGCTCTGGGAAAACCTGGGCGGCGTGGCCGCGTCGGTGGCAGACGCGGTGGAAGGCTTTTCGCGCGCGCTGTATCTTGCGGTGCCGGCAGGAAAGCAGAACGCCATGTCCGGGGCCTGCCCGTGGGACTATGCGCACATCCTTGTGCGGCGCGGGCAGAAGATGCAGCTCGCATTCGTGAAGCCGGTCCCGCTGATGGCTGACGGCGGCATCGTTGAGCGCAGCGTCAGCGCTCTGGAAGAAGGTCTGGCTGAGCAGGAGCGGCTGTCAGGAAGCATGTACGGATGTCTTGCCAAAAGCGTGTTCGGGAAGGGACATGAGTCCATCGATGCGGTCTGTCAGAAACTGCTGGAAGCAGTGGAAAAATGCAGGGGGGAAGCGTGATGTCCTTTTTGCTGCTGTGGCTGGAAGGGCCGCTGCAGTCCTGGGGCACCGGGTCGAAGTTCCGGAGCCGCGGTACGCTGGCCTTCCCCAGCCGATCCGGGGTGCTGGGACTTATCGGCAATGCCGCCGGGCTGACTGACGACGTACAATGGCTGAGGCGTATGTCGCGCTTCGGGCAGACCGTGCGTGCCTATGCGCGGAAAGGGCCGGACGGAAAGGCGCGTTTTGTTCCGCTTCTTCATGACTTTCATATGGTCGGCGGCGGCTACAGCGCCGAAGATCCCTGGGAGGCCATGATGGTGCCCGGAACCGCGTCAGGGTACAGGGCAAAAAAAATCATGACGGGTCTCATGACCGAGCGTTGGTACATTCAGGATCAGGCTTTTGCCTGTGTCGTCGAAGTGCCCTCTTCCGAGGGAGAGTTCTTTTTGCGGGCGCTGGCCTGCCCGGTCCGGCAGATCTTTCTGGGGCGGCGATGCTGTCCGCCGTCAGCTCCCGTAGGCCGTGGGCTTTTTGCTACCGAGGAGGAGGCGCTGGCGGAAGCGGAAATTCTGGCCGACAGGGCGGACAGACAAGCCGTCTTCACTGTCCGTGAAGGGGCATGGGAGGATGGCGATGAGGTGCTTACGCTTGCCGACGTGCCCCTGGCCTGGGGGGAGAGCAAAAAATACACCGAGCGCAAAGTGACGCTGTACAGGCGGTAGCCTGGCCGGCAGCAGGGTGATCCGCCTCCAGTCGGCCGCCCTCGCCGCAAAAGGGAAAGGAAGAAGCCGGTCTTCCGGCGCTCTTTCCTTGCCGGTTCATCCTGTGTCACGGTAGCGGTGTCCGGCTGTTTCCCTGTGAATCCCGGGCTGACCTTTTTCCCGTTCCCATCCCGGCGCGGGCGGGAAAACTGCCCTCCCGTGCCTGTTTCCTCCTGTCCGGCCGGTTTCCATGCGGGTTTTTTCCCCGTTTTCGCGGGGTTGTTCCTACCCCAGTGGTTACGGGACCGATTCAGTCTGGCCTTTTCCCCGCGTCCGCGGGGGTGCGCTGACCGGCAGGAGGCCCCGGAACGGGGAACCTTTTTTGTACAGGAAAATCCTGCTCCGTCAGGGACCTGTTTTTCGGCCGGCGTCAGTCAGCGCCTGGACACGCAAGGAAAAAAGTTTCCCCGGATGCTTCTTCCCTTCTGAGTCTGCCTGCCGCGCACAGATCTGCGGCGACTTTGCCGGCCGCTTCTCTGCTGACGCCCAGCCCCGAAGCGATGCCGGCGGCCGTGGCTGGGTGACAGCGCACCAGTTCGTACACTTCCTCCGCGTCAGGGATGCGACAACTGCCCGCAGGTACTTGATTTTCCGGAAAGGATGCGATGATTTCAGCCGGCAGACAGATTCGCCGGGCGATATCCTCGAGTTCCTTTCTGGACAGAGGCTCAGCGCCCGCGTCCGCCGGGGGACGGCAGACCGTGTTGAGCTGGATTTTTTCCACGCCTGTGAGCGTCCTTAAGACTCTGTCAATGGCGGACAGATGCCTGTCTGAGTCGTTGACGCCCCGGACAAGCAGGATTTCCAGCCAGATTCTGCCGGTGAACTCAGCGCAGAACGTCTGAAGACCTTCCAGAATTGTGGTGAGATCCAGCCCGGGGGCCAGCCGGTTGACGGCCTCGGCCGTCTCGGGCAGGGCCGCGTCCAGAGAGGGGCTGACGATGTCCGCCTGCGCCAGAGCCTGCCTGACTTCCTTCTGCCAGAGAAGAGAGCCGTTGGTGAAAACAGCCACGGGCGTGTCGGTCAGGGCCTTGATCCCGGCTATGCATCGCCCGAGACCGCTGTGCAGCGTGGGCTCTCCGGACCCCGCGAAGCTGATGATGTCGGGGGCATCTTTTAAATGTGCCCTGATTTCCTCCAGCACGGAGTCCACGTCCACATACTCGCGCCTCTCTGTCGTGTGTCTGGTGGTCCTGCCCAGCTGGCAGTAGGGACAGTCATAGGAGCAGGTCTTGAACGGGAGGAGGTCGATCCCCAGGGAACGTCCCAGTCTGCGGGAGAGCACCGGTCCGTAAACATGATGCTGTGACATGAGGAAATCCTTGCTGCTGCGGTGGACAGGCACCTATTTCCCGCGATGGAGGGCGTTGCGTCAAGAAAAAAGTCTGACTGTTTCCAGAGACCGGCCCTCCCTTGAAAAAATGGGGTCCTTGCGTATGCTGATTCCGCCGGGGGCATCGCCGTCCGGTTCTTTTCCAGGAGCAGCCATGCGAAATTCGATCCCCCGCGTCGTCACCATTCACGACATCTCAGGTATAGGCCGCACTTCTCTCACGGCAGCCATTCCTGTTCTCTCGTGCATGGGAATTCAGCCCATTCCCCTGCCCACAGCCGTCCTCTCAACGCAGACCGTCGGTACCAGCGGCTTTTCCTTTCTGGATCTGACTGAAAACATGCAGGCGATGCTGAGGCACTGGGAACTGCGGGGAGAAACTTTTGACGGGGTCTACTCGGGCTTCATGGCCTGCCCCGAGCAGATGGAGTCGGTGGCGCAATGTCTGGAAAAGCTTCTCGGTCCGAAAGGCCTTTCCGTCATCGATCCCGTCCTGGGCGATGACGGCGTCCTCATCCCCACCATGACCCGGGCCATGGTGGAAAAAATGCGCTGGCTTATCTGCAAGGCGAGCGTCATCACGCCGAACTTCACCGAGATCTGTCTTCTTCTGGACGAACCCTACGGTCCCCGGCCCCTTTCCCGGCTCAAGGAGTATCTGCGCGCTCTTTCCGACCGCGGCCCCCGCATCGTGGTGGGCACGAGCATGCCCATTCTCGAAAAGGACGGCGCCCCGCAGTACTCCTCCGTCCTTGCGTACGAGCGCGACATTGACGGCTACTGGCGGGTGGACTGCGACTACATCCCGGCCCACTACCCCGGCACGGGAGACATCTTTGCCTCTGTGCTCACGGGTTGCCTCATGCAGGGAGACTCCCTCTCTTTATGCATCGATAAAGCAGTTCAGTTCACCACGTTAGGAGTGCGGGCCACTTTTGGGCAGGACGTCTCTCCCCTGGAAGGCATCCTTCTGGAGCGCTATCTCCCCACGCTGCGGCAGCCCATCGCCTTCTGTCAGACACGCCTGGTCCCCTGACGGCAAGCTTGCGCCGGAAGAGGACATGGAGTAAAATAACAATAATATCTATGTTTTTTGAGCCCTCACCGTCTGAAGCAGAGGAACGCCATGCCGAACCGCAACGTAAAAGCGATCTTTTTTCTCCTCCTCTGCCTCTGTGTGGCGATCCTTGCCCTGACCTCAGGCCGCGGGGCGGCACTGCTTGATCCCGATGTGCTCTCACGGCTGGCCCGCTTTGGCTCCGACTCTCCCGTCCTGTTTTTCCTGCTGATCACGGCCGGGTTGCCCGCGGCGCTCCTCCTGCTTTTCCTGCCGGAGGTTCCGGCAGTCACGGTCATGGTTTCGGCGCTCGGATTCTGGCCGGGCTTTCTGCTGTCAGTGGCGGCGCTCCTGGCAGCCGCCGGCAGCGTCTGCGCTCTCACGCGGGCTCTTGCCTCTGACGCCGCGCGCCAGGCCCTGGCTGCGCGCATCCCTGTCTTCAGGACCGTGGCCCGGGACGGCGCCCTGCCCATAGAGTACTGCCTGTTCGGCGCCATCCTTCTTCTCCTGGCCGGCCTGCCGGCCGTGCTGGCCGGTCTCCTGGCCGGTCTTGCCGGCATGCGCGCGAAAGCGTTCTGCCTGGCCTCTTTGCCCGTGCTTTTTGCCCGTACGGCTGTGGCCGGTCTGGCCACGGTGTCAGCGTCCGGCCTGACCCTGGTCATGCTCTGTCTCCTGGGTACGCTGGTGGCCTGCGCCAGTCTCTGCTGGCTGTTCCTTCTGAGCCGCCGGCGTCAGGCTGAGGACAGGGAGGAGGCAAAACAGACGCCCGAAGAGCGCCGTCGGGCACGGCTTGGCATCGAACCCATCAGGATCGAAGAACTTCCTCCGTCTGAAGGCGGCGCGGAAGAGGCCCCGCTTTCCTTGGCCCACGTCCTTGTGGTCTGCGTCACGGAAAAGGGCGAGGAAGACACGGCGGCTCTGATCATGGCGGAAGCCGCCAGCGTGGGCGCCCGGACGGTCCGCTGCGCGCTTGTTCCCGCGACAGTCGATGCGGCTGATCGGGGTATCGCGGGCGGTTTCGCGGGCAGAGACACTGTCTGCGACCTGGATGAACTCTTCGTCCGCGGCTTCCAGGAAGGCGTTGACACGGTGGTGGCCGTCCACGCGGTCAGCCCTCTGGTGCGCAGGGGACTGATCAGCCTCGTCTGCGAGAAGGTGAAGGATCATGTTCTGGTGCTCGGAGAGAGCGGCAAAGGCTGCTGTCTGGCAGCCCTCAGGCGTCCTGAGGGCGGCCGGGGCTATGAGCGCGGTCTTCTTGCGGGCCGCGGCTTTGGCGGAGACATCGCCTTCTGTCTGGCCGGTCTTGCTCCGCATCCCTTCCTCCTGCAGTCTTTGCCCCTTTCTGCGGATCTGCGGCCCATGGTCAGCGTCCTCATCCTGGCCGGCAGTCAGAGCGAAACCCTTGCCGCCACGGTCCGGGCGGCTCTCCACGCGCCCTGGACGGAATGCATTCTGGCCGTTACGCCGGACAGCCGGGAGGGAGTGGAAGAGGCGGTGCAGGCCGGGGCGGACGTCTCCGTGTGCGCGGGCAGCGTGGCGGACAGGCTGACGGAAGCGGCGCGCTCAGCCAGAGCTCCGTTCCTGCTTTTCATCAGAGACGGCGTGGCTCTTCCGGAGAACTTCGAAGAAGCTGTCTGGCAGACCATGCGGCAGGAAAAGTGCAGCTGCGGCGGCTTCAGCCTGCCTCTGGACGTTCCTTCCTACCGCCGCACCCTGCGATGGATCGGAACCGCCATCAGGCCCGGGACGCTTTCCGGCCCCGGCCTGGATCAGGGTCTTTTCCTGCGCAGAGAGGATCTGGAGCGCTTTGGCGGTTTTCTGGACAGTGACAGGGATCCTGTCGCCGGTCTGGTGGCCAGGGCGGGAGAGGCTGGCAGGGTGATCCTCCACAACGCCCGCGTGACGCTTCCGGGCGGGATTGCTGAGCCGTCTTCAGGCCAGACTCTGCCTGGTCTTCTCAGAACCGGCAGAGAGCGTCTCGCCGCTGTCCTGACGCGTACTCCCCCGTCTGAAGACTCCGGACCGTCACTGCAGACGGTGGCGGAGCTCACGGAATCGTGCGACCACTGCGGCCGCTGCACCCATGTCTCGCCCATGCTCCATCGGCACGGACTGGACCTGGCCGACCTGGCGCAGCACCCCCTCCTGGCCTGGCACTGCTTCCTCTGCGGCGCCTGCACGGAGGCCTGCCATAAGGGTATTGACGGCGTGGCCCTTGTCCGGCAGTTGCGAGCGGCGCATGTGCGGCGCCACGGCAACCGCATGGCGAGACCTGGACACGCGCGCACTCTGCTGCTGGCCAGGCTTCCTCTCTACGCCAGGCGGGCGCTGCCGGGGAAAAATCTTCTGCTGGACACTGATTTCTGCTGCGCCTGGCCCAGGACGGCCGCGGAACTGGCCCGGCGCTTCAGGCGCGCGGGGCTGGGCGTCATCGTAGGGGACTGCGGTGCGGCGCTGGCGGATCTGGGCATGGAAGCGGCCTGGAAGAAGAAACTGGCCGCTCTGCGCGTCGCGCTTGCCGAAAAGGGCGTGACAAGCCTGTATACCGTTTCTCCGGCCACGCAGCGCTTTCTGGTGGCCATGGGGCTGGACGCCGAGCCTGCCTATGCCTGCCTGGGGGACCACTGCGAGCCCATCGATCTCGCTGAGCGCCGAGTGCTGGTGCCCTGCGCGGACAGGGCCAGACGGGTCTTTCAGACGGCCCTGCAACCCTTGCTGAAAGGGGAAGCGGAAGAGATCGATGTGCCCTGCTGCGGAGCGGGCGGGGAAGCCGCCGTGCTGGAGCCTGCCGTGGCTGCGGAACTCAAGAAGGCCATACGGAAGGCGGCCGGAGGCAGGCGGGTGCTCACGACATGCACTGGCTGCGGCCTGGCGCTGACCGGCGCGGGCATTCCGGTGGATCACGCCCTCTCACTGCTGATGGGCATCCAGGAGACAGCGGCCACGGGCCCGGTGCAGATCAAGGCTCTGGCCCAGAGTCTCGCGGGCATCGCCGCGCTGGGGCGCGCCGAAGAGGCCGCGCCGGAGGAACGGGAGACGTCGGCCGGGCAGGAAGAATCCCCGGCGGAAGGCCGGGAAGAAGCCGCCCCCGGGAAGAGGAGATTCGCTTCCGTCCGAAAGGCCGGGGCGGTGATCTCCGGTCTGGGCAGCGCTCTGCGCAGCCGGATCGGCGGTCTGCTGGCCCGAGGGAAGGGCGGTCAGCGGGCTTCCGCCGTACCCCTGGACATGGACATTTCGGAGACTGGGGGCTCGCAGGAGCCTGCGAGGGAGGAAGGAGCGCCTGATAGGCTGGACATGGCTGAAGAGCAGGCCCCGGCAGCCGTTCCGGCGGCCGATGACGGTCAGCCCGGCATGACAGTCCCTCTGCCGGACCTGCCGGCAGAAAATGAGGCAGCCGAGGGGACAGTTCCAGGCGCCGTGCCTCTGACCGAGGATGAATATCTGGATATGGGCGCGCCGGGCCCCCAGGACAGCCGGACGGATGCTGAAGATGCTCAGACGCAGCCGCCCGCCGCGGGAGAGGCTTCAGAGCTTCAGGGGGCTCAGCAGGGAGCTTCCCGGCCCAAGGCGGTCTCTCTTGAAGAATTCGTCAATCAGTAAGAAGAGATAGCCATTCTGTCCCCGCTGACTCATTTTTTTGACTCTTTCACGTTTTATGGAGTGAGGGGGGGGACCGGACCCTGCTGAATGGAAGAAGGGTCATCCTGCAGGACTGGCAGGCGGATCTTCACAAGGAAAATGCCAATCCAAGGAGACTCTTCATGGCTCTCCCTATGCCCGACGATGCTTCAGGCCAACGGAAATCCTGGCATCCCGACGAATACCTGAAGATCTTGCCTGGTTTTCACAACACTGAAACAAGGGTGGAAATAATACGCTCAGGACGCGAGACAATCGTTTTTGAAGGCGTCATGGATTTCGACAGAACCAAAAAAAAGCTCCTGGAGCCAGTGGGTAACGGAGTCACTGGAGTAACTACGACTACCCTCCACAGGAGCTTTTGGAAATCATAGAGGGTCTGAACAAAACAGTCAAGAAGCCGGAGCAGACTTTTTCTCAGGTTGTTCCCTCCTCTCCTGAAAGCCTTGACGCCGTGCGGGAGTAGCAGGAGGGGACAGAGGCGTGGAAGAAGGCTCCCAACGGCAAGCCCACGAACCTGAACGGGCAGCAGTGGCTTCAGGTGCGCACGCCGGACTCAGGGCCTGGTCTGGGGATTGGGAAAACGATTCGCCCAACGTCTCACAGGCAGCGGACGAGAGCGGGGAGCCGCTGGCGGTGTACCATGGAACAACGAACGCCGGTTTTCCGGTATTCAATACGAAAGTGTGCCAGTTATAATATCAGCTGTGAAAGATAGCGAGCATATGATACTGCAGGGACAGGAACGTGGATTACATTGTTTTTTCTGCGAAGCAAATCGAATCAGCCAGTGCAGGAACTGCGAAAAGGTCATTGCATATAAGTCAGGGTCTCTTGATATTTGGAAGAAATGTGTCTGGAGAGGATGAACAATCCAGTGTGACGCGCTGACTGTTTCCGGCGGAGAAAAAGTTCCGTGGAGAAAACTCTTTTCTTGCAGTTCAAAAGCAGATAGCCTGAACCGTACATGGGGACGGAACAGACTCCAGTCGGCCTGCGGGCCGTGAACTGATGCTCTGCAAGAGACACCCGTCCCTGGAAGGATGCGGAGGAGACAGATGGCCTGTTTAGGTGAAAACACAGCTAAACTTGGCTTTGGCCTTATGCGCCTGCCAGAGCTGCCCGATGGCGGTGGCATTGATGTGGAGCAGGTGAGCCAGATGGTCGACGCCTTTCTGGCTGCCGGCTGCACCTACTTTGACACGGCCTGGTCCTATCCGGGCAGTGAGGAGGCCATCAGACAGGCCCTGGTGGAGCGCCATCCCCGCGGCGCATTTCAGCTTGCCACCAAACTGGCGGCCTGGCGGGTGACGGACAGGAAGCAGGCCGAGGCGCAGTTTGCCGAGTCGCTCAGGCGGACGGGGGCGGGCTTCTTTGACTTCTACCTGCTCCACAACCTGGGTGAAAACCGGACAAAGTTCTATGATGACTATGACATGTGGTCCTTTGTCCAGCGCAGAAAGGAAGAAGGCCTCATCCGTCACATAGGCTTCTCCTTTCATTCCACGGCCAGAGAGCTCGACGCTCTTCTCACTGCGCATCCCGAGATGGAGTTTGTCCAGCTGCAGATCAACTACGCCGACTGGGACGATCCGGCCGTGCAGTCCCGCCGCTGCTATGAGACCGCCAGAAAGCACGGCAAGCCCGTGATCATCATGGAGCCGGTCAAGGGCGGCATGCTGGCGACGCCTCCGCCCTCAGTGGCCAGGATTCTCCGGGACGCCGAGCCCGGGAGTTCGCCTGCGTCCTGGGCGCTGCGCTTTGCCGCGAGCCTGGAGGGCCTCATCACCGTGCTCTCCGGCATGAGCACGCCTGCTCAGATGCGGGAGAATCTGTCTCTCTTCCGGAGTTTTGCCGGGCTCACGGAGAGTCAGAAAGCCACGCTGGAAGCGGCACGCAGGGAACTGGCCGGCATTCCTGTCATTCCCTGCACGTCCTGCGGCTACTGCGCCAGGGTCTGTCCCAACGGCATCGGGGTGTCGGGAACCTTCAAGGCCATGAATTATCTGACCCTGTACGGGGATCTGCGTGCGGCGAGGGCCCAGGAAGCCTGGCTCGTGGGCATGCACGGCAGAAAGCAGGCCCTGGAGTGTCAGGAGTGCGGAGTCTGCGAGATGGTCTGTCCCCAGCACATAGAGATACGGGAGGAACTCATGCGTTCCGCGGCCGCTCTCGATCTGGGCTGACGCCCGTGCCGGGCGCCTCCGGCTCCCCCGGAGGCCAAAAAATGAATGCAGTACTTGAAGAAGTGTCGATTTCCAGCACAAAGGACGGAAATTACGGCTCAATCTTTTAAGTTGTGCATGAAAGACAAGGCTTTTTCCGGCCCTGATCAGTCAGGTCCGGAAGGGCTTTGCGTCCCCGCTGCCGGCGTTACTGGCTGTTCTGCAGGCGGCGGATGTTGGTCCTTGGCGGTTCGCCGAAAAGCCGCTTGTACTCGCGGATGAACTGGGTGGTGCTTTCGTAGCCCACGGCCAGGGCGGCCTGGGTGACATCGCTGCCCCGCAGCAGCATGAGTTTCCTGGCCTCGTCCAGGCGCAGGCGCTTCTGAAACTGCAGAGGGCTCAGGGCTGTGATTTTCTTGAAATACTTGTGAAAGGTCGAGACGGCCATCCCCGATCTGGCGGCCAGTTCCGGCAGATTCATCTCCGACCGGAAGTTTTCTCTGAGCCAGGCCACCGCCAGAGCGATGCCGTGTGCCTGGGTCCCGGGGGAGGCAAGAGATCGGAGGCTTTCCCCGCAGGGGGAGAAGAGCAGGCGGTAGGCGATTTCGCGCAGCAGTCCCTGCTCCAGAACCGGACACTGCTCCGGGTGTTCCGCCAGGTCGGCCAGTCTGGCAAAGGCATCGAGCAGCTCGGGATCCGCCTGTTGCGCCGTGACGCACAGACCCGTTTCCCTGGCTTTTCCGGAGGGCTGCACGGCCGCGCTCAGCTCGGCGATGCGGTCCGTCTCCAGCGAGAGGGAGAGGGCCAGATAAGGCTTCTCAGGCGAGGCTTCCAGGACCCAGCTCTCCGCCGGCATGTCCAGTCCGCAGACAAAGCAGGAACCCGGGCCGTAATCGATCACCCTGCCGCCGACGGAAATGGACTTGCTGCCTTGCACCACAAGGATGATGACAGGCTCATAGAGTGTGGGGGCCCGGTCCTGACCGCTGATCAGACAGTGGTACTGAAGGCCGGTCACGGCGCAGCTCACGGTGCCGGACCGGCAACCGGTATGACGCAGGAGAATCTCTCTGAGCAGGGCAAGACAGTTGTCGGGATCTGATCTCTGAACAGGCATGGCTGAGCACCTCAGGAAGGGCTTTTGAGATAATCGGGCAGCTGATCGGCGCTGATCGCCGCACGGCGTTTTTCTTTCTAGCGTCATGCCGCGGGATCTTCAAGAGGTTCAGCGGCTGCCACCGGAGGAGGTTCATGCCCGGAAAAAGCCTCGCAGGGGCGGAACACGACCAGTGGTCATGGGCTCTGAGCGCGGGGGACAGCCTGTCCGGACGGTCATGCAGACATGCCGGCAGAGATGATTCTCCAGAGTCAATGAGAGACAATCAGGCAGAAAAAAAAGAGAAACAGGCTACCTTTTTCCCTTCTTCTTCCGATATAGACGGGGCAGATCATCCGTGCGTGGACAGGCGCAGGCGGTCAAAGCCCCGGAAACTGAAGCCGCTTTCCCCGCCGGACCGGAACATCAGAGAGGTGACTATGGCATATCTTGGCGAAAATATTAAAAAGCTTGGGTTTGGCCTCATGCGTCTGCCCGCTCTGCCGGACGGCAAGGGCATCGATGTGGAGCAGGTCAGGCAGATGGCCGACGCCTTCCTGGACGCCGGCTTTACCTACTTTGACACGGCCTGGGCCTATCCCGGCAGCGAAGACGCCATCCGGCAGGCTCTGGTGGAGCGGCATCCCCGTGAGTCCTTCCAGCTCGCCACCAAGAACGCCGCCTGGATCAACTGCAGGACGAAGGCCGACGCCGAGGAACAGTTCGCGACTTCGCTCAGGCAGACGGGCGCCGGCTACTTTGACTTCTATCTGCTCCACAATCTCGGCGAACACCGGACAAAGTTCTTCGATGACTTTGACATGTGGAGCTTCGTCCAGCGCAGAAAGGAAGAAGGGCTCATCCGTCACGCGGGCTTCTCCTTCCACTCCACCCCCGAAGAACTGGACGCCATCCTCACCGCGCATCCGGAGATGGAGTTTGTCCAGCTGCAGATCAATTACGCCGACTGGGAAAATCCCGCCGTGCAGTCACGGGCCTGCTACGAAACCGCCCGCAGGCACGGCAAGCCGGTGGTCATCATGGAGCCCATAAAGGGCGGCATGCTGGCCTCGCCGCCGCCGTCGGTCGCCGAAATCCTCAGGGAAGCGGAGCCGGAGAGTTCTCCGGCTTCCTGGGCCCTGCGCTTTGCCGCGAGCCTCGACGGCCTCATCACGGTGCTTTCCGGCATGAGCACGCTGGCCCAGATGCAGGAAAACCTGGCCGTCATGAAGGGCTTCACGAAGCTCAGCGGGAGCCAGATGGCCACCGTGGAGAAGGCCCGCAGGGAACTGGCCGGCATCCCCGTCATCCCCTGCACCTCCTGCAATTACTGCGCAAAGGTCTGTCCCAACGACATCGGCGTGTCGGGGTCGTTTACATCCATGAACTACCTGACCCTCTACGGGGATCTCCAGGCGGCGAAAGCCCAGGAGGCCTGGCTCGTGGGTCTGCACAACAGAAAGCAGGCCGTGGAATGTCTCCAGTGCGGAGCCTGCGAAGAGGCCTGTCCCCAGCACATCGCCATCCGGGAGGAACTCCGGCGCGTGGCTGAAACCTTCGGGCAGACTCAGAGCGGAAAAGAGGACCTCGTCAGCGACCTGATCAGGCAATAAGAAAGACCGCGCTTCAGCGCCCGCCCGCAGCTTTTCCCTCCCGGAGCCGCGCGGGCCGGCCGGAGAAGGGCGGACAGCGAGGAGATGAACAGTGAAGACAAGAAAACTTCATGACCTGGAAGTGAGCGCGGTCGGCACCGGCTGCATGGGTTTTTCACATGGCTACGGCAAGATACCTGAGAGGGCGGACAGCATTGCCGCCATCAGGGCAGCCCGTGACTTCGGCTGCAACTTCTTTGACACCTCCGAGGTCTACGGGCGCGAGCTCTACTATCCCGGCCACAACGAGGAGATCGTCGGCGAGGCGCTGGAGCCTTTCCGCAAGGATGTGGTGCTGGCCACCAAGCTCTTCATCGGCGATGAGGAAGCCCATGAGGACATCTACACTGTCCTGCGGCGCCACCTTGAGGCGTCCATGGCCAAACTCCGCACGGACTATGTTGATCTCTACTACCTGCACAGAATGACGGAGCTTGTCCAGGTGGAGGATGTGGCGGCCGGCATGGGACGGCTCATAAAGGACGGTCTCATCCGCGGCTGGGGCCTCTCCGCGGTGGGCGTGGAGACCATCTCCCGCGCGCAGGCCGTGACGCCGCTCTCGGCCGTCCAGAACCTCTATTCCATGGTCGAGCGCGACCCGGAAGCGGATGTCATCCCGTTCTGCGTCGAGCACGGCATCGGTCTCGTGGCCTTCTCGCCGGTGGGAAGCGGCCTTCTGTCCGGCAAGGTGAGCACGCAGACCAGGTTTGAGGCGGTGGACGACGTGCGCAACTTCGTGCCCCAGCTTTCCAGGGAGAACATCGCCGGCAACCAGCCCATCGTGGAGCTCGTGAGCGCCTGGGCCGCCCGCAAGCAGGCCACGCCGGCGCAGATCGCCATGGCCTGGATGCTGCATAAATATCCCAACACGGTGCCCATCCCGGGATCCAAGAACAAGGGACGCATCCTGGAAAATCTGGCCGCCTGGAACGTGGAGTTCACTGACGAGGAATTCGCCTCTCTGCAGAGCGGTCTGGACGCCTGCACGGTCTACGGCCACAGGGGCCAGGAAGAGCGCGCGCAGAGCGACTTCAGCAAAAACTGGCTCAAGAAATAGCGCCGCGGGCGGGCATTCTGAAGATCTGACGAAAATATCCGGAAGACGCTTTTTCAGGCCGGGTGAGGAAGGTTTTTCCTCCCCGGCCTTTTGGCCTCACCTGGAGGCGGCCCGCAGCCCGTTGGCCACGACCAGAAGGGCCGTGCCCACATCGGCGAAGACCGCCATCCACATGGTGGCGTGGCCCGCGAAGGTGAGGGCGAAGAAGAGGGCCTTGATGGCCAGGGCCAGGGTGATGTTCTGAACAAGGATGGCGTGGGTGGCGCGGGAGAGACGGATGAAGCGGGGGATCTTCCTCAGGTCGTCGTCCATGAGGGCCACGTCCGCCGTCTCAATGGCCGTGTCCGTGCCGGCCGAGGCCATGGCGAAGCCCACATGGGCCCTGGCGAGGGCCGGGGCGTCGTTGATGCCGTCGCCCGCCATGCCGACCCGCTCGCCGGCGGCCGTGAGTTCTTCGATGACGGCCTGCTTGTCCTGGGGGAGAAGTTCCGCGCGGCACTCGTCCACGCCGGCTTCAAGCGCCGTGCGGCGGGCTGCGTTTTCGTTGTCGCCCGTGAGCATGACGGTGCGCACGCCGAGGCCCTTGAGATCCCTGATAGCTTCGAGACTGGTGGCCCGAAGCCGGTCCGCCGCGGCGAGCAGGGCCTGCACGCCCTCGGGGGAGACGAGGCAGACGGCGCTTTTCCCCTGGCATTCCAGGCGGGCCAGGCGGTCCTTCAGATCGGCCGGGCAGGGGCCGAGGCTCTCGGCGAGGCGCAGGTTTCCCAGATGCCAGAGTGTTCCGTCCACGCGCCCGCGGATGCCCAGGCCTGGCAGAGCCTCGAAGTCCGTCACAGGGAGAAGGTCCATGCCGGCCTTGCGGGCGGCCTGGGCAATGGCTTTGGAGACGGGGTGATCCGAGCGGCAGGCGAGGCTCGCGGCAATCCGCAGGGCTCCCGCGCCGTCGAGGCCCGCCGTGGGGACCAGGTCCGTCAGGGAGGGCCTGCCCTGGGTGAGGGTGCCGGTCTTGTCCATGGCCAGACAGTTCAGGAGCCTGCCCTGCTCCAGGTAGAGCCCGCCCTTGATGAGGATGCCCGAGCGCGTGGCCGCGGCCATGCCGCTCACGATGGTGACAGGGGTGGCGATGACGAGGGCGCAGGGGCAGCCGATGACAAGGACAATGAGGGCCGTGGGCACGGCCTCAAGCCAGGGCCAGCCCAGGAACAGAGGCGGGAGAAGAGCCGTGAGCAGGGCCGTCAGGAAGACGGCCGGGGTGTACCAGGCGGCGAAGGCGTCCACAAAGCGCTGAATGGGGGCGCGGGTGCTCTGAGCTTCCTCCACGGCGTGGATGATGCGGGCGAGGGTGCTGTCCGTGGCGGCGGCCGTCACCTCGAACTCAAAGGAACCTGACTCGTTGACGGTGCCCGCGTAGACAGGATCCCCCGGCCCCTTTTCCACGGGCAGGCTTTCTCCGGTGATGGGGGCCTGATTGACGGCGGACGAGCCTGAGCGCACCACGCCGTCCAGGGCTATTTTTTCCCCTGGGCGCACCCGTACGAGGCTGCCCGGGGCCACGGCACGCACATCCTGACTGAGCCAGCCGCCGTCCGGCTGGCGGACGCAGGCTTTGTCCGGGGCAAGGGCCAGGAGTCCGCTGATGGCGCGGCGGGCCCGGTCCAGAGCCCTGGCTTCAATGGCTTCGGAGACATTGAAGAGGACCATGACCATGGCCGCCTCGGGGAACTGGCCGATGAGCACGGCGCCGGTGACAGCCACGGACATGAGGGCGTTCATGTTGAGGGAGCGGCTTGTGAGGGCGAGCCAGCCTTTCCTGAAGGTGGTGAGACCGGAGAGGCCGATGGCCGCGAGAGCGAGCGCCAGGGCCAGGAAGGCTGCCAGGCTCATGCCTGCCAGGACCTCCGAGGAGAAGTCCAGTCCGAAGGGCTGCCAGCCCCAGTCCCGGGCGAGCTCGAAACCCTCCGAAAAGGCGGCGCAGAGTCCGGCCAGGGAGAGCCTGCGCCAGGGCACGGGGGCGCGGGGAAGTTCAGGTCTGCCCGAGTCCGCGTCCGAGAGGGCGGCGCCCAGACCGAAGGCGGAAAGGGCCGAAGCCGCGGCCGGGAGGGCCCCCGGCACATGCCGGATGCGCACCGTGCGCAGGTCGAGGTCTGTCTCCAGGCTGAGCACGCCGGGGACGCCTGCCAGGGCGCCGCGCACGAGGGTTTCCTGGGCGGGGGAGTCCATGCCGGGCAGGGAGAAGACGGCCTGAACGCTCTCCGGGAGCAGGGGCTCGGGAATCATGTCTATGGCCCGCAGGGCGGCCTCGATGGGTTCGGGGGAGGGCAGGCTGTGGTCCACCGTGAGGACGCGCTGGAGGAGATTGAAGGAGAGTGCTCTGATGCCGGAGAGTTCCGCGAGCTTTTTGCGGATGAGGGCCTCTTCCATGGGGCAGTCCATGGCCGGGATCCGGTACACGGCGCGGGTGGCGGAGGCCTGGGCGGAGAGGGCGGGGTCCGGGGCTGCCGGGATCCTGTCCGCATGGCAGGAGCCGCAGGCGCAGCGGCAGGTTCCGCCAGGATCTCCGCAGGGATCGGGAGAGACCTGCGGACAGTCCCTGGCTGGGGCTTCTGAGGGGGAGCAGGAGCAGCGGAGAGCTTCTGCGCAGGGATCTGCGGCGGCTGAGGGCATGGCTTTCTCCAGGAAGGAAAGATGGGGGCGGGGGGCGTCCCCGTCCAGGTGGAGATGAGCCTACAGCTTGTAGCAGCTCTAAGGTCAAGGGGCTGAGGAAAAAATTTTTCGGGTCTCTGAAAGTCAATCCGATTCGCCGGCGATCAGGGTCCGGGTCCGGCTCGGGCAGCCAGGGGAAAGCGGCGGGCGGACAGGGAGCCCGGTTGCCAATGGCGCGCCGCGGACTGTCCCGCAGGGAGGGGGAGCACGCGCGAACCGGGTGTCCGGAGACGGGGAAGGGGCAGGCCGCGGGACCGCGCCCGAGGGACAATCTGATCAGTCTGGAAAGGGATTTCCGGTTTTTTCCCCGGAGGTTTTCTCATGCTCCGGATGGCCCGGGGCGCGCAGACAGTCTGCTCTCTGACATGCCGGAAGACAGAAATGTTTCTCCGTATCCCCGACCGGCTGATTCCGAAGGCTGTGTCCGGGCCGCCCTGCGCCGTTCGAAAGAGGATGTTCAGCAACCCGGGGCGGGACGGGCGCACCGGCCGGGTCCGGCCGGGAGGCCGACCGGCCGGATGTATCCGCCGGGGGACACCTGCGCCGGGCGGACCGGCGGCTTCACTGAGGCGGACAGCTGTTCAGCGGAGCCGGCAGTCAGAGCGCGATCGAGTTCCGGCAGAAGTTCCGGGGGCACATGCGCCCGTGCGGCCTTCGCCCCCTTCTCGGCGCGCAGGGCCGTGAGGCAGAGGTCTCTGTCCGCGGCGGCCCGGGGAACGTCTCTGAGCAGTTCCCCCCGCTGCCGCAGCGCCGCCTGACAGATCTCCCTGTCCCCCCTGAGATTCTCGGGGACCCAGCGCAGGGCCCAGGGAAAGGACCGCACGGCGAGCAGGCAGAGTTCCCTGCTCTTCCAGCGCTCGGGCACGGCGAGCAGGGCCACCCCGTTTCGGGCCACCGCCTCCCGGCAGAGGCCCAGGTTCAGGCAGGCGCGCGGCACGGCCCGCAGGGCCGCGGCGTCACGGCGCACCGCTTCCAGGCAGAGCTCGGGATCCCTCTTTTCCTCCGGGATATCCGAGAGATTCAGCCGGCCGTTCTTCAGGCAGGCGAGCAGGACCCGCCTGTCACGCCGGTCAGGGGGCACGCTTTCCAGTGAAGAGCCGCGGCTCGCGGCCAGACGGCAGAGGGCCTGTGTCCTGAGTTCCGCCGGCACCAGGGCGAGGGCCCGGCCGTCCGAGCGCACCGCGGCGGAAGCCATGTCCCAGTCCAGATGCCGCCTGGGCACCCAGCGCAGGGCAAGGCCCGTTCGCGTCACGGCGCTGAGGCAGAGAGGATAGTCCGCCAGCCGCGGAGGAACATGGCGCAGCGCATGACCGCCGGCCTCCACGGCCGCCCTGCAGACCGGGGCCGTCCTGAAGGCGGCGGGCACCAGGGCCAGAGCGCCGCCCGAGCGGCGCACCGCCTCCAGGCAGAGAGTTTCGCTCAGAAAGCGGAAGGGAACTTCGATGAGGGGCGTTCCCCTCCGTACGGCGGCCAGCGCTTCAGCCTCGCCGGCGAAGCGGTTCAGGTCACAGTCTGCCATCTTTTCCTCCCCGCCGCGGACCCGGCCGTCGCCGTGCCCCGGCATCCCGTTTTTCAGACGGACCGCCTCCCGGTCCGCCGCCTGTCAGGTCTGCCCTTTTCCTCAGGCGGCGGGGCTGTTCTCCCGCCGCGAAAAGGACTCCCTCAGGACTCGGCGAACCTGACCTGTTTTTATAAACATGTCAATACATGATTTGGGAATTTCTTATAATGTTTTGAAATAAAAGATAAAAAATTTATACAGCCTCTGTTTTGCGCCTTCATTCCTCCGGGATGAGCGACCCTTGAGCCGTATCCGGGGTCTCCATGAAGGGACCTGGATTCGATCCGGGGCGCAGGTGTCCCGCAGGATCCGGGCAGAAAGGAGAATCGGAGGCGGCGAAAAAGCCCTCCGCAGCCCGGTCCGTCATTCCCGCAGGCGTCCCGGGCGGCAAAGGGGGCTGACGGAGCAGGGAATGTCATGCAGAAGACTGCGTCCATCTCCTGCTGCCCCCGCCGGTTCCTTCGGCCCGCGGCGGACGAAAGTCGGGAGCCGCGGCGGCGTCCGCCATGGAGGTCGCCGGACCTTCCGGGCATCAGTCATCCTCACGGCCGGCAGGTTCAGGGGGCCGCAGCCTGCGGATCTTTTCCGCGCTGAGTTTCCGCGTCAGAAACCCGGAGAAGCGTCTGCCTGCGGCTGATATCTCATACGGTGTACTGCCGCCTGGGCCGACCTCGTTTTCCGACGCTCTCCGGTGTCAGGTCCTTTCCTGTTTTTCCGCCTGCGCAAGCCGCAGCAGTTCCGCAAGCACCTGGCCGATATCCTGGCCGATGCAGATTGACTGCCCGGCGATTTCCTCGGGACAGGCGGCTTCCTTTCTGTTGACGCAGGCGTAGACGGCCTGGGGATTTTTCGCCGTCATGCGCCAGAAGGGGAATTTGATGATGACAGGGGTGTTGTAGCCGACGCCCAGTTCCAGGAGGAGAATGCGCCTGCCGAGCCTGGTTCTCAGGAAGTCTTCATAACGCTCCACAGCCCTGTGCCAGCCCTCGTCCTCGACGAATGTTTCATCGGAGCGGAGGTTCAGGGTCAGGGGTTTCCCGCAGCGCGGGCAGACAGGCAGCAGATCCGGCGGGATTTTCATGTTCTTCTGCCGCGCGATCATCTGCCGGATGAGACTTTCGTTGTCGAAGGTCTCCTGGCAGCAGGGCACGGAACACTGGAAGAGTCCGTAATCACCCTGCGTATAAAAGAGGCGGTCCCTGTCGAAGCCGGCCTTCTGGAAGCAGTGGTCCACATTGGTCGTGATGACGAAGTAGTCTTTCTCCCTGACAAGCTCCAGGAGATGCCTGTAGACGGGCCTGGGGGGATCCATGTAGCGGTTGACCGCGATGTGCCGGCTCCAGTAGGCCCACTTTTCTTCCGGCGACTCAAACCGGGTGAAGCCGCCTGAATACATGTCGTGAAAGCCGTACTTCCGCTCAAAATCGGCAAAGTACTTCCGGAAGCGCGCTCCGCCGTAGGTGTGCCCCGCCGAGGTGGAAAGGCCCGCGCCCGCGCCGATGAGGACAGCTTCAGCGCTGTCCAGAGCGTCTTTCAGACGCCTGACATCATCCGAGAAGGCCGCGGTAGATTCTGTAGTCGATGTCTTTGAAAACATTGAAAATCACCTTCGTGTTTCCTTTGTGTTCCCGGACGGTGCGCACGGCGGTTTCCGCGGCCAGCTCATTGGGAAAGCAGAAGACTCCGGTGGAAAGGCAGCAGAAGGCCACGCTGCCGATGCCGTGCTCCTGCGCCAGCGCGAGGCAGGAACGGTAGCAGGAAGCAAGCAGTTCGCAGTCTTCCGGCGTCGGCCGGCCGCTGACGGCGGGTCCCACCGTATGGATCACATACCCGCATGGCAGGTTGAAGGCGGGCGTGATTTTTGCCCGGCCGGGCGGTTCCCCGTGGCCCTGCAGCGCCATGAGTTCCGCGCAGGCAAGGCGGAGCTGCACGCCGGCGAAGGTATGGATGGCATTGTCGATGCATCCGTGGCAGGGCGCGTAGCAGCCGGTCATGCCGCTGTTGGCGGCGTTCACGACGGCCCCGCAGCGCAGTGCCGTGCAGTCGCCCTGCCAGAGAAAGATGCCGGGCTCCAGGGGGGCCAGGTCAGAACAGTCCGTGATGCCCTTTTCGACGGCCGCCTGCCGGAGATAGGCATCCTGAACCCTCAGAAACTCAGCGGAAGCGGGCTTCGGCGGGCGAATGTTCATCAGCGAGCGAAGCAGCCTTTTCTGCCCTCCCTCGTCCCGGGGAACCTGGGCGGCCGGCAGGTCCGGGCCTTCTGCCAGCAGGGCATGGATGAGAAAAAGACGTCGTTCCTGCTGTGTCATATCGCCAGACCTCCAGACTTCAAGCCCGCGGCAATGCCGGACTGTCCTTACTACGCCCCCGGGGCTCTGTCTACCGCCTGCCTCTGCCGGGGCGGCGGAAGCCCGCGGGCCGCGTGTTTCGCGCTCCCGGAAAAAAGGCCACTTCCGCGGCCGGGGGCGGAACGGAGAGACGGTGACGCCTCCTGAGGCGGTCAGGGCTGCTCAAAAGCTCCGTGGAAGGGCCGCACGATGCGGATGTTTCAGAAAACCTGAAGATGAAAAATTTGAAAAATTCAAAATTTCATCATTGATTTCAAAATGGTGTAAAAATTTTTGTGAAAAGCTGCTGACATGTCTGTTTTCAGAAGACAGTTTTTTCAGAATCTGTCTGAATCTGCCTCTTCGCCCTGCCGGGTGGAGCCGGGATCTCCGGGTCTTCTTCTCCAGAAGGCAAACTGCGGGCAGACTGTCACCTCCCGGGGCATTCGGATGTCTCTGGCCCGAGGGATGTCCCCTCTTCAGGGAGAAACTGCGCCGGATGCGGCAGGCCGTCCCGGAAAAGGCCGCGCAACAGCGTATCTCTTCCTTCTTCAGGCAAGCCGTAAAAAAGAAGACTCTATCACGTTTTTTATGGGGTGAGGGGGTATCGGACCCTGTTGAATAGAAGAAGGGTCATCCTGCAGGACTGGCAGGTGGATCTTCACAAGCAAAACGCCAATCCAAGGAGACCCTTCATGGCTTTCCTTATGCCGGACGATGCTTCAGGTCAACAGAAATCCTGGCATTCCGACGAATACCTGAAGATTCCTTTTTTCCTGTCTGGTTTTCACAGCACTGAAACAAGGGTGGAAAGAACACGCTCAGGACGCGGGACATTCGTGAGTCTACCCTGTTTCAGATCCCGGTTGTCAGGAGAGGCTTCGCAGTGTTTCTGATGCGGAAAATCAGAGCAGGGGATTCGCAGGCGAACGGGATCGGGAAGCGGTTGTCCGGTGTTTTGATGCGTGGCACAGACGGGTGCGGGTGGGCCTGCCGTTGCGCCCCCGGCAGTCCTTTGACGGAGTCCCGCAGACGGAAGAAGCACTTCTCCGGAGCGGGCTGAAAGGGGCTCTCCCGCCCGTTTCGTCTGTCCGAACCAGGCGGTGTTTTTCCGCGTGCGGCCACAGCCGCCTCTCCACGGGCCATGCGCTTCGGGAAGAGACACCTGCCTGGAAGGACAGTCTGCCTTTTCGACCTTCAGCTTTCCGGTCTGGACTCCAGCAGAGCGAGGACGGTGCGGAGGGCCTCTGCGAGATCCTCTCTTTTTTCAAGACCGCCGAGGGCCAGCCGCACGCCCTCTCCCTGGGCTGCGTGGCCCGTCATGAAGTGCTCCCCTTCGGCCACCAGGAGGCCCCGCTGCCTGGCTTCGTCGGCAAAGCGTATGCCTGTCCAGGGTTCGGGGAGGGGGAGCCAGCAGAAAAAGCCCGTGCGCCTGGTGACAAGGGAAGAGCCGTCCAGCACCTCCCGCGCGAGAAGGTTTCTGGCGCAGGCTTCCCGGCGCTTGGCTTCCAGCACGCGGTCGGCGGTTCCGTCCAGTATCCACCGGGACGCCAGTTCCGCCATGAGCGGGGGGACCATGGAGATGGTGTAGGATATGGTCCGCTCCAGTTCCTCGCGGTACTGAGCCGGGGGGCAGAGATAGGCCACCCGCAGGCCGCCCCCCAGAATTTCGCTGGTGGCCGCGATGAAGCAGGTGCGTTCCGGGGCGAGCGCCGAGAAGGCCGGGATTCTGCGTCCTGTTTCCACCGCGAGGGTGAAGACGTCGTCCTCGATGATGAGAAGATCGTGTCTTCTGCAGACCTCGGTCAGATCCCGCCTGCGGCTTTCGGGCATGCGCGTCAATGTGGGATTGCGGCAGGAAGGCATGAGGTAGACGGCGCGGACGCCGCCTGCCCGGCAGACCTGATCCAGGGCATCGGGAAGCATGCCGCTTGCGTCGGTGCGCACGGGAGCCAGGTTGAGGCGCAGCCGGAAGGCAAGCTGGCGCAGCAGCGGGTAGCTCAGGGATTCGGCGGCAATGCGATCTCCGGGAGAGCAGAGGGACATGAGAATGGTCATGAGGGCATGCTGCGAGCCCGCGCAGACAAGGAGATCCCTGCCGGACACGGCGGCCCCGCAGCGCCGGGCCCAGAGGGCGCCCGCCTCGCGGTGCTTTTCCATGCCCCCGGGCAGCTGATAGCTCTGCAGCGCCGTCAGCTCGGCAGGGCTGAGAGAGGCCTGCAGACGGGCAAGACCCTCCTGCAGTGAGGGATTCAGATGCTCAAAGGGCGCGATGAAGCCCAGATTCCAGCGGAGATCGGGAAGGGAAGAGCCGTCTGCGCCCGATTTGCCCTGAGGTGAAAGGGGCAGAGTTCTGACAGGTCTGTCGGCAGGCGAGGGGGCCGGAGGCAGCAGATCCACGTCCGGACGGCTCGCGCGGACAAAGGTTCCTCGCCCGGTGACGCCTGTGATGAGGCCCCGCTTGGCTGCCTCGGCGTAGCCGTGCGTCACGGTGCCCAGGGTCAGCCCCAGGGCGTCGGCCAGAGCCCGCTGGGTGGGCAGGGCTTCTTCCGGCAGGAAGAGCCCCTGGGCAATGCCCGCTTCCAGCGCGGCCGCCACCCTCTGGTAACGGCAGGGCATGTCGGCTTCCTCGTAAAGGCGGATGACTGTCTGGATGTCCATCATTGTCCCAGAGTCCTTTCTCAATGTCTCAATGACAAAATTACTTGTCTCTATATTGCCTCATTTTCTGGTCTTGTTCAAGGGGGCCGTCTATAGGGGGGACGGAAGGCGGCCTTCAGGCCGTCCTGTCCCGGCCCGGGACGGCCCGCCGCCGTCCGCAGCGTATCTGATGCAAGGAGAAAGCATGGAAAAAGGAACTTTTCGCGTGAAAAGCGGTCTGGCCGAGATGCTCAAGGGCGGCGTCATCATGGACGTGACCACCCCCGAGCAGGCCGTCATCGCCCAGGAGGCGGGGGCCTGCGCCGTCATGGCCCTGGAGCGCGTGCCGGCCGATATCCGCAAGGCGGGCGGCGTGGCGCGCATGGCGGATCCGGCCGTGGTGAAGCGCATCATGGCCGCCGTGAGCATCCCGGTCATGGCCAAGGTGCGCATCGGACACATCACTGAAGCCCGCATTCTGGAGCATCTGGGGGTAGACTACATCGACGAGAGCGAAGTGCTCACTCCGGCGGACAGCCGCTTTCATCTGGACAAGCACGACTTTCGGGTGCCTTTTGTCTGCGGCGCGCGCGATCTGGGCGAGGCCCTGCGCCGCATCGGTGAAGGAGCGGCCATGATCCGCACCAAGGGAGAGCCCGGCACCGGCAACATCGTGGAAGCCGTGCGGCATGTGCGCAGGGTCATGGGCGAGCTCAGACATCTCTGCTCTCTGCCGGAGGAAGAAGTCCCGGGCTTTGCCAGGGAACTGGGCGCGCCCCTGGATCTGGCGCTGGAAGTGCGCAGAAGCGGGAAACTTCCGGTTGTGAACTTTGCTGCCGGCGGCGTCGCCACCCCGGCTGACGCCGCCCTCGTCATGCAGCTTGGCTGCGACGGCGTCTTTGTGGGATCCGGCATTTTCAAGTCCTCCGATCCCGCGCGCTTTGCCAAGGCCATTGTGAGCGCTGTCACAAACTACGAGGATCCTGAGATACTGGCCCAGGTCTCGGAGGGCCTGGGAGAGGCCATGCCCGGTCTGGAGATTGCTTCCATCGCTCCTGAGGAAAGGATGCAGGAGCGCGGCTGGTGAGCCGGCTCAACATCGGCGTGCTGGCGCTCCAGGGGGCTTTCCGGGAACACGGAAAGGCTCTGGAGCGCTGCGGCGCGCGGGTCACGGAGGTGCGCCGTCCGCTTGCCCCCGAGGGCGTCTGCAGAGGTCTGGATCGCCTGGACGGCATGGTGCTGCCCGGCGGAGAAAGCACGGCCATGGGCGTCCTCCTCAGGAAAGAAGGACTGCTGGAGGCCATAGCGGCCTGCGCCAGGGCGGGCATGCCCCTCTTTGGCACCTGCGCCGGGCTCATTCTCCTCTGCCGGGAAATAGAAGGCCCGGACGGGAAGGAATCGGAGCAGCCGCGTCTGGGCCTGCTGGACGCACGGGTGCGCCGCAACGCCTTCGGACGTCAGACGGAAAGCTTTGAGACCGGGCTCTGCGTGCGCGGCATCGCCGAAGATCTGCCGGCTGTGTTCATCCGCGCGCCGCTCATCGTGCGCGCGGGGCCCGGGGTGGAAATCCTGGCCCGGGTGGAAAGGGAGGGAAGGACGTATCCGGTGGCCGTGCGGCAGGGTGGTCTTCTGGCCTCATCCTTTCACCCGGAGCTCACGACGGACTGCCGTTTTCATCAGGCCTTTCTGGAGATCTGCCGCGGCAGATGACAAGAGGACCTGGACCGGAACTCCGGCGGGGACTGAGTCCGAAAGACGGAGCCCCCCTCAGGCTTGAGAAAAGGGAAGGGCCGCGGGAACGGGTTCCCGCGGCCCTTCCGCACATGCCGCACGGGCAGGACAGGCGACAGGCTCTTCCAAGGCCTTTTCAGGAGACTGCAGCCTTGTCATTGTGTCTCGCAGGGACTGAATCAGCGTCTTTCGTCAGGCGTTGCCGTGCGCCGGATTGTCTGTTGCGGATCTCCCTGCTCCAAGCAGTTCAAGACAGATTTGAGAAGCGTTGGAATCGTTGATGGAGACAACGGCATTGAAGAGAA
>CAZFTQ010000025.1:0-29361 GCA_964522365.1 uncultured Desulfovibrio sp.
AGATCGTAGAGACACCAGCCCTTCCGGGCTTCTTCAGAATTGAAGGAGGGGGCGAATTCCCCGGCATCAAAGTGCTTCTTCCGCTCGCAGAGCTCGTGGACGGTCTTGCCGAAGAACATGAGCGGACGGCCGTAGTCGTCGAGCTTGATTTTCTTGCCGGTGAGGTAGGCCACCAGGGTGCCCACCAGGTTCAGGGGGTTGGGCGGACAGCCGGGGATGTTGACGGTTTTCACGCCGAGATCCGCCAGCGCGTCGGCCACGCCCTTGGAGGCCGTGGGATTGGGTCGGGCCGCCTGCACGCCGCCGTAGGAGGAACAGGTGCCCATGCAGACATTGAGCTTGGCTTTGGGCACGATGCGGCGCACGGTCTCCAGCATGGTGTGTCCGGCGATGTAGCCGAAATCACCGCTGGCGGCCGTGGGGATGGCGCCTTCAATGACGCAGATGAAGCCTTCAGGGTTCTCAACGGCCTGGTTCAGGGCTTCTTCAGCGGCCTCGCCGGCGGCGGCCATGATGGTTTCATGGTAGTCCAGGGAGATCGTATCCAGAATGAGGGAGTCCAGGAAGGGATTGACGGTGCGCAGGAGCGCTTCCGAGCAGCCGGTGCATTCCGCTTCGTGCAGATAGACAACAGACGGACGTTTTCCAGTCAGGGCAGCGGCAACCTCCGTGGCAAAGGACGGGCCAAGGCCCATCGTCACTGCCACTGCGGTGCAGAACTTCATGAAGTCACGGCGGCTGACGCCGCTGGCTTCGAGTTCTTTTTCTCCGCGTTGCCTGCCGAGTCCCACGGCAATTCGCATAAGCGAACCTCCTCTTTGATGTTGGCGGGGCCATGGCGAAGATTCTGTCCGTTTCAGAAGGCTGCCGGAGGGATACCGGAACGGTGCTGAAACAGGGGCCAGGTGGACAGAATCGGGTTAGGCCCAAAAACTACACCAGCCTCCCGGCAGGGTCAAGACGGATTCCCCGAATCGCGGTCTCCCATTTCCCGCCCTGGCCGCCGGCCAGGCGGACCGGAGGCTTTTTTTGACTTTTCTCAGATCTTTTTCAGGGGTTGGACTTTTCCGGATCAGCGCGGCAGAAGGGGTCTTCCGAGCGGATGGCTCCTCTCCGCGCAGAGGATGGTCTCCCCCTCCAGAATGTAGAAGGCGTCCTGGCCGATGTAGGGAAATTCCGCGCTCTTTTCGGGCCAGAGATCCAGCATGAGGGCGAAAAGCGTTCCGAAGTGCCCCACCACCAGCGTGTCCGGGGGAAGTTCCCCGGCGCAGGCCGTCACCCTGGCCTTCAGGCTCGCCATGGACTCGCCCCCGTCGGCGGCGAAGGTCCTGAGGCTGGCGAAGCGGCGCTTCACCGATCCCGGGAAGCGGGCGTCTATCTCCTCCAGGGTGAGCCCCTCCCAGAAGCCGTAGTTCTGCTCCTTCAGTCTGTCGTCGCAGGAAAGAGGACAGGAAAGCCCGAGTTCCCGGCGGAGAATCCCGGCGGTCTCCCGGGCCCGCAGAAGCGGAGAGGCGACGATGCGGGCGAAGGCGGGCTCCCGCCCCAGGGCCTCGAAGTGCAGCCGCAGCAGCTCCGCGTAGGCCAAGGCGTCCTTCCGGCCCCGTCCGTTCAGGGGAATGTCCGTGTGTCCCTGAAAGCGGCCGGCGTCGTTCCAGTCCGTGTGACCGTGGCGGACAAAGTAGAGTCTGCGGGAGGGAAGGGGCATGGGCATGGGCTCCGTGAAAGGGACGGGGACGGCGCGGCGCGCGTTTTCTCCTTCTACACGGCCAGGCCTCCGATTTCAAACCTCCGCGCGGAAGCTCCCCCGGCAGAAGAGCCCGCCGGATCGTCCTTTTTCCCTTGCGGGAAGGCTGAAAAAAAAGGCGCCTTCCTTCCGTCCGGAAAAGAGGCGCCATTCTCTCACAGCGAAAAATTTCAGATCTTCACGCCGTCGGGGAGTCTGTGCAGGAGCTTGCCCGTGGCGTTGTGGGGAAGTTCGTCCACGAACTTCCAGATTCTGGGCCGCTTGTAGGGCGAGAGCATGGGGTGATCGAGGCAGTACTGCTTCATCTCCCGCTCGGTGAGGCTCGGATCCAGGGCCTTGACGAAGGCCGCCACCACCTTGCCGCGCTTGGGGTCCGGCAGGCCCAGCACCAGACTTTCCGCCACCTTGGGATGCTCGTTCAGGATGGCTTCCACCTGGGTGGGGTAGATGTTTTCGCCGGCGGAGACGATCATGTCGTCCTTGCGGCCGATGATGGTGAGATAGCCCCGCTCGTCCCAGGTGGCCAGATCCCCCGTGAAGAGCCAGCCGTTGACGAACTTTCTTCTGGTGAGCTCCTCGTTGCCGTAGTAGCAGAAGGTGCTCTTGGCGACGCTGAAGATGGCCACTTCGCCCACGGTGCTTCCGTCCCGGGGCGCCATGTCCTCGGGATCCGGGACGCCGTCCTCCACCAGGCGCACCACCCGCACGTCGTCGTCGGTGCAGGGATTGCCGGCGGATCCGGCCTGGCCGGGCAGATCGTAGGGCCTGAGGAAGGTGTTCCAGAAGGTCTCGGTGGTGCCGTAGCCGTTGTTGATGTGGGGAGTGAGCAGGCGCATGAAGCGCTCGCAGGGCTCCCTGTCCAGGGGAGATCCCATGATGACGATGCCGTGCAGCTGGGACATGTCCGTGGGCGAGGTCTCCTGGAGCCTGGCGATCATGTTGATGACGGTGGGCACGCCGATGAGGTAGGTGATGCCGTACTTCGCGATGTACTGCACGGCCAGTCTGGGCGTGAAGTCCCTCCTGACCACCATGGTGCCGCCGCTGTTGTGGGTGGGGGGGGGTCCGCCCGCGTGGAGGCCGCCCCGGTGAAACCAGGGCGTGAGATTCATGGTCACGTCCGTGGCGTTGAGGGGAAAGTGCATGAGCACATCGTGGGCCGTCATGGTCTCGTTGAGATCGTTGACGGGCACGGCCTTGGGCAGATTGGTGGTGCCGGAGGTGAAGTAGCGGGTGGTCTCGTCGTAGATGTCGGCCGTGGCGGGGAAGGGCGGGTCGCTGTCGGGGCGTCCGGCCACGAAGTCCCGGTACGCCGTGACGCCTTCGGGCGCGCTTTCCCTGTTTTCCAGATCCGTCATGACGACGACGGGGGGACGCGTGCGGACCTTCTGCAGGGCCTCGTCGATGAGCGGGGCGAAGTCGTGGTCGTAGACGAAGACCTTCGGTTTCGAGGCGTCGATGAGAAGGGCGATTTCGCCCGGGGCCAGACGGTAGTTGATGGGGGCGCCCACGGCGCGGATTTTGTGGCAGGCCAGGTAGGAAAAGACGAATTCGGCCGAATTCAGCAGGGCGTACATGACCACATCGCCCTGTCCGACACCGCTGCCGGCCAGCGCGTGGGCCAGACGGTTGGCGTCGGCGTTGAGGGAGGCATAGGTCCACATGCGCTCCGTCAGGGGGCAGTAGAGGGCAGGCTTCGCGGCTCTGCGGAAAACGTTGCGCCGAAAGCCGTTGATCCAGAGGAACTGATGCTCGAAGGTTTCTCTGAAGGCTTCGACGTCGTAGGAATGCTGCACGGGATTACCTCCTGTCGGCAGAGTCGCGTGTGAGAATGATGCTTGAGTTCTGGCCCCCGAAGCCCAGGGAATTGGACATGGCCGCGTGAATGTCCGCCCGCGCGGCCCGTTTCGCCACAAGATTGAGATCGCAGTCCGGATCCGGATTGTCAAGGTTCAGGGTGGGAGGAAGCAGGCCCGTCTGCAGGGCCTTGAGACAGCAGATGACCTCCGTGATGCCGCCGGCCCCCATCATGTGGCCGGTGGCCCCCTTGGTGGAGCTCACAAAGGGTTCGTTCTCCCCGCCGAAGACAAGGTGGACGGCCCGGGTCTCCACCTTGTCGCCCATGACCGTGGAGGTGCCGTGGGCGTTGAGATAGCCGATGTCCGAGGGGCTCAGGCCGGCTTTCGCCAGGGCGAGCCGCATGCAGAGGGCGGCGCCCCTGCCCTCGGGTTCCGGAGCCGTGATGTGGTAGGCGTCCTGGGTGCTGGCCCAGCCGGCGAGACGGGCGTAGGACTCCGCCCCCCTGGCCTTCGCGTGGGCGGCGGTCTCGAGCACCAGGGCTCCGCCCCCTTCGCCCAGCACGAAGCCGTCCCTGTCCCGGTCGAAGGGCCGCGAGGCGCGCCCGGGATCATCGTTGCGGCGGGAGAGGGCCTTGGCGGCCGAGAGGCTCGCCATGAAGAGGGGATTGACGATGCTTTCCGCGCCGATCACCACGAAGCAGTCCGCTTCGCCGGCCCTGAGAAGCGTGGCCGCCGTGAGCAGGGCGTCGCCGCCCGAGGAGCAGGCCGTGTTCACCGTGAGGGTGGGTCCGTGCAGACCGAAGGCCATGGCGAGCAGGGCGCCCGGCATGTTGCCCAGGATCATGGGCACGAATCTGGGCCCCACCTTGTGGACCCTGCCCGACAGAAGCTCGCTCTGGGTCTCGGCCACGAAGGCCATGCCGTCCATGGCCGTGCCCAGGATGACGCCCGTGCGGTCCCCGTCCGGCACCGTCCCGAGGCCCGCGTCCAGCAACGCTTCCCTGGCGGCGGCGTAGCCGTACTCGGCGAAGAGCGCCATGTTCCGGTCCAGGTTGTGCGGGATGACGTGGTCCGGCGAGAAGTCCTTGACCTCCGCGGCGATCTGCACGGGATGACCCTCCGGATCGAAGCGCGTGACACGGGCGACGCCGCAGACGCCGGAGACCAGATTCTGCCAGAAGGGGCCGGCGCCGATGCCGATGGGGGTGACGGCGCCGATGCCCGTGATGACCAGTGAAGTGTCTTGCATGGGGTTGGGTGGGCGGCCGGAGTCCCGGCCGCCCGGGGAAGATCAATCAGGCCTTTTCAAGAGCCTGCTCGATGTCCTGCAGAAGATCGTCGACGTTTTCCAGACCCGTGGAGAGGCGGACGAGACCGGGCTCGATGCCGCAGTCCGCGAGCTGGGCGTCCGTGAGCTGACGGTGGGTGGAGGAGGCCGGATGGAGCACGCAGGTGCGGATGTCCGCCACATGCACTTCCAGCATCACCAGCCTGAGCGAATCGATGAAGCGCGCGCCCGCGTCGCGGCCGCCCTTGAGAACGAAGGAAATGACGCCGGAGCATCCCCCCTTGAGGTACTTCTGCGCCAGTTCGTGTTCGGGGCTGGAGGGCAGTCCCGGATAGTTGACCCGCTCCACCTTGGGATGGCTTTCCAGGTACTCCGCCAGGCGCTGGGCGTTGCGGCTGTGGGCGGCCATGCGCTGCGGCAGGGTCTGCAGGCCCAGATCCGTGTAGAAGGCGCCCTGAGCGGTCTGGCAGCAGCCGTAGTCGCGCATGATCTGGACGCGGGCCTTCACGGCGTAGGCGATGTTGCCGAAGTCGCGGGTGTAGACCGTGCCGTGGTAGCTCTCGTCGGGTTCGGTGAATTCGGGGAAGAGGCCGTTTGTCCAGTCAAAGCGGCCGGAGTCCACCACGACGCCGCCCAGCTGCACGGCGTGACCGTCCATGTACTTGGTGGTGGAGTGCATGACGAGGTCGGCGCCGTGTTCAATGGGTCTGCAGAAGACGGGGGTGGCGAAGGTGTTGTCCACCAGCAGGGGCACCTTGTGGCGGTGGGCCAGAGCGGCGAAGCGTTCGATGTCCAGCACCGTCAGGGCGGGATTGGCGAGGGTTTCGCCCACGACCAGACGGGTGTTCGGCCGGAAGGCCCTGTCCAGCACGCTGTCCGGGTCCTTCTGGTTCACGAAGGTGGTCTCGATGCCCAGCCTGCGCAGGGAGTGCTCCAGAATGTTGAAGGTGCCGCCGTAGACGGTGCCGCTCGAAACGACATGGTCGCCGGCCTTGCACATGGTGACCACGGCCAGCAGGATGGCCGCCTGCCCCGAGGAGGTGGCCACGGCCGCCGCGCCGCCTTCCAGAGCGGCTATCTTGCGCTCCAGGGCGTCCACGGTGGGGTTGGCCAGGCGCGAGTAGAAGAATCCCGAGGCCTTGAGGTCAAAGAGATTCGCGACCTGTTCCGTGGAGGTGTAGTGGTAGGTGGTGGACTGGATGATGGGGAGAGCCGAGGGTTCGCCGTTTTTCGCCAGATAGCCGGCGTGGATGCATTGAGATTCGATTCGCATAGTTTTCCTTGACAGCAGAAAGGTACGGATGGGGGGGTCTCGGTCAGCCGCAGAGCAGGACTCCAGACTGTCATGGAGCCTGGCTGAGTGCATCTGACCGGGGGAGTCCGGACTGTCGGTGGAAAGCCGAAGCATGGGCGCCCCGCAAAGGGAGAGGTATCATTAAAAAAGGAAAGGCCGTACGTCAAGGCTTTTCCGTGACCCGTGGACTCAGGGACGGACCCGAGCCCACGGGGGGTTTTCGGGGGGAAGGCCCCGGAAAGGGGCGTCCGGGGGGCGGGGGATTCCCCTTTTTTTCGTCAGTCGGCGGGTTCGGAGCGCAGCCTGTCGAGGGCGTGGGCGAGGGCCGGCAGGATGGCTGTCAGAGTTTCCCGGAGAAGATCAGGATTGCCGGGCAGATTGACCAGAAGGCTGCGGTTGAGCACGCCCGCGCAGGCCCGGCTCACCAGGGCGGCGGGCCCCGTGTCCTGAGAGGTGCGCAGCATGGCGTGGATGAGGCCCGGCAGCTCGAAGTCGAGAATTTTTCTTGTGGCCTGGGGCGTGATGTCGCCCGGGTCCACCCCCGTGCCGCCCGAGGTGAGGATGAGGTCGTAGCCCTCCGTGAGGGCCAGGGAGGAGAGCAGGGCCCGCAGGCGGCATTCGCTGTCGGGCAGGAGAAAGCCCCGGGCGTACTCGATGTCCAGGCCGCTCCGGACGAGGGAGGCCACAACGGGTCCCGCGGCATCGTCCCTGAGGCCCGTGTAGGCCCGCTCCGAGACCGTCACCCAGGCCAGGGAAATTCCCCGGCGCGCCTCCGTGAGGGAGATGTCGCCCACCGGCAGATCCACGCAGGCCGTGGCCAGGGGGCAGGCCAGGGAATGGATGCGGTTTCTGCCGGGCAGAAAGACGTGGCCCGTGATTTTGAGCAGGGTTTCGCCGTTTCCGTCGTTGAGGCAGGTGCCCACGGCGAGCTGGGGGAGGGCCCCCGGCGGGCAGGCGGGGATCTGGGGGAGCACCAGGTGGGCGGAACAGCCGAAGGGCGGGGCCGTGGCGATGGGGAGGGTGGCGCCTGCGGAGCAGGCGAGCAGACTGAGTCTCAGCATGGGCGCGTATCCGGAAAAGGTGGCTTGGGGGACCCGCGCAGGAAGGTCCTGACCTTCGGCGGGGGGACATGCGACAATACCCCGGGCGGGGCACGCCCGTAAAGGGCGGAAGCGGGCCCGGATCCGCCGCGGGCGGCCTCACAGGCCGCATCTTGAGGGGAGGCGCGGGGAGCCTGCCCGGTCAGCGGAAAGCCGCGTCCCTTTCTCTTTCCGTCCTTCTTCCCCCGATGATCGCGGAGCCTCAGGGACTGCGCGCAGGGGCTGCCCCGACACCCCGGGGGTCCCCGACAGACGCTCTGTCTGATTCAGATCCGGGGCATCCCGGCCGGTCCGGCAGGAGGCGCCTGTGAGGCGTCCCTGCTCCTTCCTGCGCGCGGCTGCCCCGCGGGGGAGCTTCAGCGGGCGGGCTCAAAGCCCGGCACGGGCCCCGAGGCGAGCTCCCAGAGGTAGAGGCTCGCCAGGGTGGAGGAGGGAGACCAGCGGGCCCGGCAGGCTTCGAAAAAGCCCGGGGAAAGCTCCTTTTCCCCGTAGAGGAGCGTGAGACCCCGGCGGATGCCGTAGTCTCCCGCCGGGAGAATGTCCGGGCGCCCGAGGCAGAAGATGAGAAGCATTTCGGCCGTCCAGGGACCGATGCCCCGCAGACGGCAGAGCCTCTCCCTCACGGCGTTGTCGTCCAGGCTGCGGAGGTCCTCCGGCACGAAGCGGCCCTCCAGGATGTCCCGGGCAAGACTCTGGATATAGCCCGCTTTTCTGGCGGAGAGCCCGCAGCGGCGAAAGTCTTCGGGGGAAAGTCCCGCCAGGTGCTCCGGGGTGAGGGGAGAGAGTTCCTCCCGGACCCTGCCCCAGAGTTTCGCGTGGACCCTGGAGGAAATCTGCTGGCCCGTGACGCTGTTGACGAGGGCCTGGAAGATGTCCGGGATGACCGGGCGCCGGAGGGGGCCGGCGGCGCGGATGAGCTCGGCCAGGCGCGGATCGCGCCGGCAGAGACCGTCCAGTTCCTCCTGTGCGCAGGGAAAGAAAGACTCGTGTTCTTCAGCCATGGGCACCTTCCTGAAAGGGCGGGGGAAAACGGGTGGGCCGCGCCTGACCGCGGCCTGTCCTTCCCGTCGAGCATGGGCATTTTTCCGGGCGCTGTCAAAAGGGGGGAGGCTCTTGCCGGAAAGGCCTTTTTGCGGCACAAGCGGCGGAAGCGCTTCCCCGCCGGGGAAGCTCCTGGAGGCCTTTTTCGTGCTCCGCGTCCACATTGTCACGCTTTTTCCGGCTTTTTTTCACTCCGCGCTCTCGGAGGGTCTCATGGCGAAAGCCATCGCCGCGGGCCTTCTTCGCGTGGACTTCGTCGATCCGCGCGCCTTTTCCGAGGACAGGCACAGGCATGTGGACGACAGACCCTTCGGCGGGGGGCCGGGCATGGTGCTCCAGGCGGGGCCCCTGGCCCGGGCCCTCGGCTCCATTCCCTCCCCGGGCCGCATGATCTGCCTTGCCGCCAGCGGCCGGCCCGCCAGCCAGACCCTCGCGCGGGAACTCTCCCGGGAAAGGGACCTGACCTTCGTCTGCGGCCGCTACGAGGGCCTGGACGAGCGGCTTTTCAGGCTCTTTCCCCTGGAGCCCGTCTCCGTGGGGGACATCGTCCTCAACGGCGGCGAGAGCGCGGCCCTGGCGCTGCTGGAGGCCGCGGCCCGCCTCGTGCCGGGCTTCATGGGCAAGGAGGAATCCGGGGAGGACGAAAGCTTTTCCCGGGGGCTTCTGGAATACCCCCAGTACACGCGGCCCCCGGTTTTCGCGGGGGAGGCGGTGCCCGAGGTCCTTCTCTCGGGGAACCACGGGGAAATCGCCGCCTGGCGCCGAAGAGCCTCCCTCGAGGTCACCCTCGCCCGCAGGCCCGGACTGCTGGAGGAGGCCTGCCTCACGGCCGAAGACGCGCGCTATCTGGCGGGCCTGAAGCGGGAGGATCCCGCGGCTTCCCTGGCGCTCTGCCTGGTGCCGGGGCAGACGCCCAGGCCCTGGGAAAAGCCCTGCCATCTGCCTGTCCGGGCTGAAGAGCTGCCCGGGTTCGCGAGGCTGGGAGAGCTTTTCGGCCTGGCGGGCGTCTGGCGGGCAGGGGATTTTTCCGCGGCGGAAAGCCGGGTTCCGCCCGGGGGCGCTTCTCCGCCCCCGGCGTTCACAGGTCTTGCCGAGGCGGCGGAGCGCCTCGCGGATCGTGCGGGCGGCAGGCCCTTTCTCTGCGGCGTCGCCCCCTGGCCGAAAAAAGGCCCGGCCCTGAGCTGCGCGCGGCTGCGCCGGCTGGCGCTGGAAAGGCCCGTGCTGCTGGTGCTGGGAGCAGGCGGTCTTCCGGACCGGGCGACGCTCGCCCGGCTTGACGGCACGCTGCGGCCCCTGTCGCTGGGGGCTCTCGCGGACGCGCTTCTCTACGCCGGCCTGCTGCTCGGCGCGATCCTGGCGAAGCCTTTCTGAAGAACGGGGAAAGACACGGAAAAAGGCCCGGAAAAGCGTTGCTTTCCCGGGCCTTTTTGCCGGAGAGGGGGAAGGAGAGGGATCAGAGCACGGCGCGGCCCAGAAGGATGAGGCTCGCGCAGACGAGCAGGGCGATGAGCAGGCGGTTGAGCTGCAGGGCGGGGACATGCCGCTGCATGGCCGCGCCGCAGTACATGCCGGCCATGCCGCCCAGGCCCAGGAGCAGGCCCAGGGTCCAGTTGGGGGCCACGGAGAGCTCGGGGTAGAAGGGCGCCATGACGGAGAAGAGTACCAGGGCCGAGAGGGCCGTGAAGAAGGTGGAGAAGAGGGTGGCGCCGCTGATGGAGTGCACGGGGAGGCGGAAGAAGCTCACCAGGAAGGGCGAGATGATGGCGCCGCCGCCGATGCCGTAGGCGCCGCCGATGACGCCCACCACCAGAGCCATGCTGAAGAGGCCGGCGGTGGACACGGCGTAGTGCGTGCCGTTGAAGTCATAGGCCAGCCCCCGCACGGAAAAGGAGTGAATTTTCACGGTGAAGGAGCCGCCGGCGCCCTTGGACTTCTTTCCGCCCCGCCGGAGCGCCCGCACCATGTTCCAGGCCACCAGCAGGAGCACGGCCGAGGCGAAGGGGAGAAAGGCCTTGGGATCCGGGAGGAAGACCACGCGTATCCAGACACCCAGCACAAGACCCGGCAGGGTGCCCGAGCAGAGGGTGAGGGCCAGCGGCCAGACCATGCGGCCCTCCCGCAGATAGCGCCAGACGCCCGAGGGCGTGGCCACCAGATTGAAGAGCTGGTTGGTGGCGCTCACCGAGGGCCCGGCGTTGCCGAAGAGACAGATTTGCAGGGGCAGAAGCAGAATGGCGCCGGAAACCCCACCCATGGAGCAGAGAAAGGACAGGCCAAAGGCCACGCCCAGGGGCAGGAGGGGCGAGACTTCCAGGGTGCCTGGCAGAAAGGACATGACAGCCTCCGGAGTGAGAGGGGATGAAGCTTGCAGGCACGAAAATAGATGTTTTCGTGTCTGCTGTCAAACAAAGATCCGGCGTCGGCGGGAAAAGATGGAAAAGTCTTGAAAAACAAACTGTTGTCAAGGATGCTTGCGCTGAGATCCCAGGCGCCGGGCTCCCGCAGGGAGTCTCTCCGCAGGGGAAAACCGGGGGCGGTGTCTCCCCGGGAGGGTCTTTCAGGCACGAAAAAATATTCCTGATCCACCCGCCGCGGGGGAGGAAGGGGAAGGATCGGATGCCGCGGGGGCCGTCCGGTCAGGCCCGGTTTTTTTTTCGGGGCTTTCGGCGGGGCGCGCTTTTTTTTCGTTCCGGCGGTCAGCGGGCCCGGAACAGCCCGGAAGAAGCGTTTTTCCCGGGGTCAGGGGCGGCCTTTTTTTCTTCCCCGTCAGGATCCGCCGGGACTTTTTTCGGGAAAAGCGCTTGCATTTTCTGACAGATTATGCTTAATGAAAATACTTCCTGAATGGAAACAGCGCCCCCCGTGCAGTCTGTGTGCTCTGTCCGCCCCAGCAACGTCACGACTATTCCGGCGAACGGCCAGGACCAGCAGGAGTTCCTCCCCGTCAGGGAGCGCGTGTTTGCTCCGCCGCGCGCCGGGGGCCCGCGCAGAGCCGGTCTCTGCGTCCGATGTCCGCGGAAACCCGTGGACTCTTCCCAGATTGTTCAGACAGGACGGATGTCTGTCCCGGCCGCCGCGGCCGGCGGCATCCCTTTTCCGCGTACTGCGGGCGGCGCGGGGCCGCCTTCGGTACGGCAGCCGGACCGGGCGCGGCCAGCCCGGAAGACTGCTCCGGACCTTTTCCTTCCTCTGGCCGCCGGATCCGGATCCGGCGGGGCAGAGGACCTCTGAATGCGGAAACCCAGATCCTTTTCCTGCGCATTTCTGCAAGATTCTGCAGAGAAGGCAGGGATGCGCACGCCCTTTCGAAAAACTTTGCCGCCGCGGGTCCCTCTCGCTGCCCGCCGTCGCGGCTCCATTCCCCCGTCCCCGGCTGCCTGAGCGCGGCCGGAAAGACCGGGCCCGCAGCTGATCCCCCGTCAGCACGGTCCGTCCGCGGAGACGGACGAGCGCGGCAGGGGAAAAGGCCCCTGTCCTTCCGCGCCCGCGCGCCCGGAAGCGCCGGACGGGGCGGCATCCTGAAAAAGAAACCTGAAAAAAAAGATTTATGATGAGAAAAACTCCCCCGTGAGCGCCAGGCGGCATTCTGCGTTTAGACGGTGACACGAAAAATCAGAGATAAAAAGTATGGAAGAAAAGAAGGACCCGACACCCGTCGAGACTCCCGCCGCCCCGAGAAAACGCGCGGCGGGCGGCCGCGGCAGAAGCAGGATTCCCCAGCTTCTGGCCGGCGAAGAAGCGAAGGCCCCCGAGGGCCAGGAAAAGGCCCAGGAAGGGCCGGAAATCACTGAAAACGGCGCGGCTGCCGCGCAGGAAAAGCCCGTCCGGCGACGCCGCACGGTGAAAAAAACGGAAGAAACGGCGGCCGCCGAAGCGCCCGCCGCGAAGACGCGCGTCCGGAAGGCTTCCGGCGCCGCGGCCTCCGGGGGAAGCTCCCGCAGCCGCTCCGCCGGCTCCGGGACCAAAGCCGCTGCCGGGGAAAGCCTGCCCGGAGAGGAAGAAAGGATCCCGTCCCCCCTGGAAGGCGATGAGCTCTCGCAGCACGGCCTGCGTCTGCCCGACGGCGCTGCCGCCGGGACCGGGGAAAACCCGCACAGCTCGGCCGATGCTGATTTTTCCACCGGCAGGGATCGCGCTCTCACGGCCAGCCGGGAAGGCGCGGCCTTTCTCCTGCAGAAAGGCCTTGAGCCCCTGGGCGCCGTCTATCTCTCCGAAGAGGACCGCAACCCCCTGAAAAGGGAAATGGAAATGATCCCGGACTCCCTCTCCGCGGCCGAGGTGGAGGACAGGCTGGGCAGAATGCCGACCATGGAGCTGCCCGCCTGCCTGCTGCATCCGGACGGCGAGGAGGACGCCGGTGCTGACGCGCTCGAGGTCCCCGCGCGGGAATCCGCGCCCCTGCCCGGGGCTGAAAAAGCCCCCGGCGCTGATCTGAAGGAAAGTCAGAGCGGGATGGAAGAGATCCTCCCTGAGTCCGGACCTTCCGGTGAGCCCGAAGAAATCCCCGCCCGGGAGGCGGCGCAGCCCGCCCCCGGGGACGAGCCGCCGGCCGGAGAAAAAGAGGTGTCTCCCGCTTCCGGGGCGGCGCGGCCTGAAGCGGAGTCCGCCGGACCCGCGCCCGGGCCTGAGCCGGAACCCGAGCCCGAGCCCGAACCGGAGGACGACGAATCGAATTCCTCCCTGGCCTCGCTCATCCAGGGCATGAAGGCGAGCTCCCACATCGTGACGGGCAGGCGCTCCGAGTCCGGGCGCGAGTCCTCCCGTGACTCCGGCCGCGAGGCTGTCCGCGGGTCCGCCGAGGATCGTCCTGCCGCCGAGGCCGGGGCCGAGGGTTCCGCCGAGGAGGAAGCCGAAGAGCCCCTGGACGAGGTCTCCGCTCTTGTCCGGGACGCGGTGGCCGCCGAAGAGGAGCGGGCCGGCAGCGAAAACGATCCGACGCCCTTCCCGACCCTCTTCCAGTACGGCGACGGCCGGGTGGAGTCGGCCGTGGTGGGCGGCGACGCCCAGCCCCCCGTCTTCCTCCACGCCGAGGAGGAAAACGCGGGCCGCTTCTTCCGCTGCTGTCGCGGCGTTCTTCTGCCCGAAGCCGCGAAAACGGCCCTGCCGGAAGAAGGCTTCTGGGTGCCGCCCCATCCGGCGCCCCGGCCGGACCGCCACCTGCCGGCCTTTCCGGCGCCCCGCCGGGGCCGCGAGGAGGAGCCGCCGGCGGCCGAGCCCCAGGCCTGGAAGGAGGAGCCCGCGCCGCAGCCCCGTCCCCCGGTCTCCCAGGAGGCCGCGGCGGGCCGCGTGCTCATCTGCTGGGTAGGCAAGGTGGACATCAGCGCCGCCCTGCGCAACGACACGGTGAACCCGGGTCCCATCCGCATGCTCCTCGAGCATGTGCCGCCCTTCGAGCATGTGCTTCTGCTCACCACCATGAACCAGAGCGTGCTGGAGGTCCTGCGCGGCTGGCTCGAGCCCTGCATCGGCGGCGATCATCTGGAAATCCGCCGCACCGGCGCGGCCGACCTCTCCAACCACGCCGTGGTCTGCCGCACGGCCGTGGAAGCCGTCGAGAACATGATAGCCCAGTTCGGGCTGCCGGCCGACGGCACGGGCATCACCTTCCACCTCTCTCCCGGCTCCCCCGTCACCCACGCCATCCTCCTGCTTCTGGCCACCATCCAGTACAAGGGCATCCGCCTCATGCAGACGAGGCTCACGGGCATCGGCAAGGAGCCGGACATCCTCACGGTGGATCCGGGCGAGCTGGACTTCACGGGGAGCACCCCGCTGCCCGAGCCTCCGGCGGGCGACGAGCCGCCGCTTCCGCAGCCGGCCCTCTCCCGCACGGCGCGCCAGGAGCCGGCCTTTGAGCGCAGGCCCGCCTTCCAGCACAGGACAAGGCCGGAGCCCCAGCCTCAGCCTCCGCAGAAGCAGCCCCAGCGCGGTCAGGACATCCTCCAGCGCTTCAGAAACTTCCGCAGGCCCGCCGCCCCCAGGCGGCAGGCTCAGCCCCAGCCGCAGCCCCAGCCGCAGCCGCAGGTGCAGATGCTTGTGCAGCCCGACCCCATGGTCATGGAGTTCGATCTCCCCATGGCGGCCCAGGAGGAAAACAGCCTCCGCGCCCCCAGCGTCAACATCGGCCGGCCCGGCCGCGTCTCCCCCACGGCCCTGCAGCCCCGGGAGGGCGATCCGCCCTGCATTTCCGCGGCTCTGGGCGCGGTCTACAAAAAGATGCAGCGCGTGGCCACCATGCTGCTGCCCATCCTTCTCCTGGGTGAAAGCGGCTGCGGCAGAAGCCGTCTTGCCCGCTACATCCACGAGTGGAGCGGCCGTTCCGGCAAGTTCGTCAGTCTGGACTGCGCGGGCCTCACGGACGAGATGTTCGTCTGCGAGCTGCTGGGCAGGACGGGCGCGGCCGGCGTGCGGCCCAGAGAGGGCGCCTTCAGGCGCGCCCGCTCGGGCACCCTCTTCCTGGAAAACGTCAATCTCCTCACCCCCACCCAGCAGAGCATGCTGGTGCGCCTCCTGGCTCCGGCCGGAGAAACCCGCATCAATCTGCCTGCCCAGCCGCCCCTGCCGGCGGTGCTCACCCGGGTGCGCGTGCTGGCCTCGGCGGATCCCTCCCTCATGGACGACATCTGCGCCGGCCGCTTCCGCACGGACCTCTACTACCGTCTGGCCGGCGTGAGCACGAGCCTGCCGCCCGTGCGGGAATACAGCTATTCGGAGCGCCAGAACCTCCTGCGCAGCTTCCTCGTGAACCTCCAGCAGCGCCTCGGCCAGTGCTGGAACTTCAGCGGCGACGCCTGGCAGACCCTGCTCGACGAGCAGTGGCCCGGCAACCTCCGGGAAGTCTCCCGCATGCTCCAGCAGATCTGTCTGCTCTCCTCCGAGAACCCCATCACCCGCGAGGAGGTGCTGCAGCAGCTGCGGCAGGGCCGCTTCACCACGGCCGCCATGCCGTCCGCCGCTCCCGAGGCCTTCGGGCAGTCCATGGACGCCTCCCTGCCGCCGGCCATGCCGGTTCTGGAGAGCGCCCCCGCGAGCTCGGCCTTCGGGCCCGTGCTCCGGGGCGGGGACGACGAGATCTACGGCGACGAGGAGGACGGCGGCGACGATTCCGGCATGCCGGGCCCGGCCGCGGGCAAGGGCGACTTCTTCGTCCTCGGCAGCGGCCAGAGCATCGACGAGACCCTGAGCGAGATGCGCAAGGCCAAGATTGACGAGGCCCTCCGGATGACCAACGGCAGCCGCGTTGAGGCGGCGAGACTCCTCGGTCTCTCCTATGTCCAGCTGAATTATTCCCTCAGAAAATCCCCGGTTCAGAAACGGGAAGCGCCCAGATCGGGCAAATAGACCCCGGTCGGAACGGATCGGAATGACAAAAAGGCGCCGGAAGAAAGTCTTCCGGCGCCTTTCCCCTGTCCCGGGGATTCGTCAGAGCTCGAGTTCGCGCTCGTTCCCTTTGAGAAAGTTCAGGATGTCTGCGAGCACCCGTTCTTCCTCCGCCCTGTCCCTGCGCATCCGGCGCAGGGTGCACTCCCAGACCGTGAGCGTGCGCAGGCCCAGGCGCGCCAGATCTTCGCGCACCTGCCTGTCCCGGCGGACATTCCGGGCGAATTTTTCCTCCCAGAACCCGGTGTTGCTCCGGGGGACGGCGGCGTAGGGGCAGTCCCGGTGCCGGTGCCAGAAGCAGCCGTTGACAAAGATGACGGCCTTCCACCTGGCGAGATGCAGGTCGGGCCGGCCCGGGAGACGGGGCGTGTTCTTGCGGTAGCGCAGCCCCCGGGCGAAGAGGAGTCCGCGCAGATAGACTTCGGGAGCGGTGTCTCTGCCGCGGATGGCGGCCATGTTCCGGCTGCGCGCTTCCCGGGAAAGGGTGTCGGTCATGAGGTGTCTTCGCTGCCGGCTTCGGTTCCGCCGTCAGCCTGCGGAGGAAAATTTCCCCTCCGGGCCCGCCGTCAGGGGGAAAAGGACGCTCTCCCCGGGCGGCCCTGTTTTTCGGGGGATTTTCGGGCTCAGTTCTTCTTCGCCGGTTCCAGCCCGAAAGCCAGGGCCGGGTTCTTCATGCGGATGCCGGCGGCGATGGTGTCCACGATGTCGTCCTCGCCCACCAGGAGAAGCACGCCCACCTGCTGGTTGGCCTCGTCAAAGGTGGCGATGAGCCGGGCCGGATTGTTCTTGATGGTGCCCTTGTACTCCACCCTGGTCCCGGTCCGGGAGACCTCGTGCATCTCCGCCTCGTGGGCGGACATGTTGGCCGTGGATTCTTCCACGATTTCCTTGAGCTGCTTGCCCAGGTTGGGGACCACCGAGACCGTCAGGGCGGAGCGGGAACCGGAGGCGGCGTGGGCGAAGCCCGCGATGCAGCGGTTGGGGGTGCACTCGATGCCTTCGGGAATGTTGGTGGCCCAGCCCTCCGGCAGGCTGATGCTGAAGGGCGGCAGATCTTCCGTGCGGGCCTTCAGTTCCTCGTCGTCGGAGGAGCAGCCGGCAAGCAGCAGACAGAGGCAGAGAGACAGGAAGAAACCGGTGCGCATGTGGTCCTCCGGCGTCGGATGATGAGTGTCGCGGACAACCATACACGGCCTGGCCGGCCGCGTCCACAGGGACGCGTCCGGCGGCCCGGGGCGGTTTTTGTCAGGGTTCCAGAGGGAAGCGCTCCAGGGGCGTGTGTCTGGGGCCCCCGGGCAGAAGCTCGCTCCGGAAAAGGACGAAGTCCGTCACCCGGAAGCGGGCCCCGGGCAGGGGCCCGGTCGCCCAGCGCCTGAGTTCCTCCAGGGAGGGCCCGGGTTCCTGTCCCCGGCCCAGGGTGAGATGCGGGGTCCAGCGTCTGTCCCGCCCCATGCCCGGAAGGGCGGCCAGGGCCTCGTCCACCCGGGCGTGCAGTTCCAGAAGTTCCTCCGAGGCCTCGAGGCCGGCCCAGAGAATTTTCCGCGGGCCCCGGGCGAAGAAGCCCGTCTGCCCGAGACCCGTCTCGAAGGCCCTGACCCGGACCCCCGAGAGCGCCCGGACAAGTCCGGGCAGCCGGGCGCGCTCCGTCTGCCCGAGAAAGCGGAGGGTGAGGTGCAGGGTCTCCTCCCGGCACCAGCGCACGCGCGGGCAGTCCTTCTGAAGGCCCAGGAGCAGCCTGCGTGTGTCCGGGGGGAGGGGCACGGCCACGAAGAGTCTGAGGCCGGCGGAAAAAAGAGGCTGTGTCGGCATGGCGGCTCCGCGGAAAAGGGGATCGGAGGGAGAGAGCGTCTGACAGAGCGGCGGAATCGGCCTGCCGCAGGGACGGTCACGCCGCGGGGCGCCGTGCGCGGAGAGCCGGAGGCAGGGCGGTTTTTCCGTCCCCCGGTGGGCGGTCTGTACTCCCCGGAGGAAAGAGGCTATAGGGACCGGGCCGGCCGGAAGAAACGGATCGTTTTCGGCCTGCGGAACACAGAACCACAGAAGGGGGCGGGACGTCCAGTCCCCGCCCGGGAACGGGGGCCCATGAAACAGCTCTCAGCGGAGGACCTGCAGACCCTTTCCCGGGCCTGGGAGGAATATGTCCGGGCGGCCGCGGGCCCGTCCCAGCGGCGCAGCCGCCTGCGGCTCTGGCTCGTCTTTCTCCTGGTGCGCCACGGCGGTCTCAGGCTCAGCGAGGCTCTGGATCTGGATGAACGGAGGGATCTGGACCCCGCCGCCTGCGTCCTGCGCGCGGCCGGCCGGGAAGTGCCTCTGCCCGCCCGGGTCATGGCCCGGGTGCAGCGCCTGGTCTCTCTGGAGGAGCTCGCGCCCCTGGCGGGCCGCGTCACCCGTCTGGACCAGGGGCATGTGCGGCGGCACTTCTACGCCGTGGCGGCCGGCTGCGGGCTCGATCCCGAAGCGGCGGGCCCCAGGGCCCTCCGGCGGGCCCGGGCGGCGGAGCTCGTGCGGGCCGGCATCCCGGAAAGCATCGTGCGGACCGTTCTGGGCCAGCGCGCGGCCGGACAGACGGCGGATCTCGCGGGCTTCACGGACGAGGACGCGAGGCGCATCGTCCACAGCCATCTCCAGCGCGAGGCCCTGCGCAGAAGCTCGGCCCGCAACGCCCTCACGGGCACGGTGACCCGGGTGGTGCGGGCCGCCGTCTCGGCCCTGGTGGAGCTCGCCACCCTGGACGGTCAGCTCGTGCAGGCGCTCGTGACCATCGAAAGCGCCGATCGCCTGAAGATGCGGCCGGGGCAGCTGCTCACGGCCACCGTGAAGGCGCCCTTCATCCAGCTCTCCCTTCCCTCCGGGGCCGATTTCTCCCTCCCCAACCGTTTTCCCTGTCAGGTGACGGAGATTTCCCGGGGGCCGGTGGAAAGCTCGGTCCAGCTCTCGGCGGGCCCCTGCCGCTTCTGCGCCCTCGTGGCCACCGAGGAACTGGAGAGACTCGGCCTCGCTCCGGGAGAGAACGCCTGCGTGGCCTTTTCTCCCTTCTGCGCCGTGCTCACCCTGCCGGACGAGATCTCGGAAGAACACTGACGCGCGGGACCGCGTTCTTACAGCAAAGTCCGGCCCTTCAGTCGCGGGAAGATTTCCCGGCCTGTCTCCTCTCCTGTCTCCGGTCCTGAAACTGCCACCAGAGCAGGGCGATGCCCGCCGTGATGCAGGCTTCTCCCGCCTGGCGCAGTCCCCAGTCCAGGGGGTTCCAGATCTCATCCACAAGCCCGTTGGCAAGCCAGACGGCGAGAAGAAGAACGAGGCCTCTGGTGACGGTGCGTCTGGTCATGGGGTCTCCTTGGTTTTTTGTCCCGTGCCTCTTTCCAGGACTGCCGGGTCCGGCCCCGCAAGGCTCTCTGCCGGGAAACGCCCGGGATCGCTTCCCCGCCCGGGGGGCAGGAGAAGAGGGGAAGGTCGCCTGGACCCGGCCAGGAGGGAGCCGTACGGAAACCCGCCCCTTCCGGCGCGTCCGGGAGGAGGGTCTCTCAGAGGCCGGGCAGTCTGGGGACGATCGGGGGGATCCTGGTCAGGCGGAAGCTCTTCTGGACGGTCTCCACGATGCGGTCACCCGGGCGCAGCCCTCCCGTGAGCAGGGGCGAGGAGGGATCGTGGGCTTCCCTGTTGCGGGCAAGGGCCTCCGGGGAGGCCGTGGCGTAGCAGTAGCGGCAGCCGTGGCTGCAGGTGTCGTAGGCGCCCAGGTCCCTGCTCTCCACGCAGCGGCAGCCGGGCCTGAGATTTTTCGCGGGCATCTCCGCGAAGGGAACGCCCAGGGCGCGCTCAAGCAAGACCCTGGTGAGGCAGCCCGCGGGCCGGATGCCGAATTCCGTGTACTCCCTGTCCCCGGCGCAGCTCTGCAGGGGGAGGCCGAAGCGCTCGGCGATGGCCCCCAGTCCCCGGGCCAGGCGCTCCTTTTCCCCGGCGTCCAGGAGGCGCAGCTCCCTGCGCCGGGCCTGGAGGGGAAAGGGGTGGAGAAAGCTCATGACGCAGCGATCCACATGGGGCGCGAGCAACCGGCAGAGTTTCTCAAAGATCTCAAAGTGGCGTTCGGCCGTGTACCTGGCCGTCAGAAGCACGGGGTCGTAGCGCCAGACGGTGCGCTCCTTCCCCACGATGCCGCTCACGGCCCTGAGAGACCTTGCCGCTTCGAAGATGTCCGGCACCCCCGGCTCCAGGTCCCGGCCGTAGGCCGTGACGGTGCCGAAGCAGAGGAGGGGGATCCGGCTGTCCGCCCAGGCGAGGTCCGGGAGCAGGGGCGCGTAGTTCTTGGAGCAGAGGACCAGACAGTCCGTCACGCGTCTGTCCAGCAGGTAGCGGGAGACCGTGGCGGGATTGTAGGGATTGCGGACCAGCACGAAGCCCTCGGCGAGCCGTCTGAGCAGCCAGGGGCTGTAGCAGCCGACAATGTCCGTGCGCTGGCTGGCCATGAGAATCATGCGGGGACCTCGATGTTTTTCCGCTCCGGACCGGGCGATCTGACGGACAGAAAAAAACGCCGCGGCAGGCCGCGGCGTCTTTCGGAAGACTTTCTTCCCGGAAAAGGGCGGGCGCGGAGAGGCGCCTCCTGTCAGGCCTTTTCCGTCGCCGACTCGCCCCGGCCCGCGAGCTTGTCGGCGCGGCGCTTCTGGATCCAGCGCACCACACAGGACAGGGTGAAGTTGATGATGAAGTAGATGAGCGCCGAGAAGCCGAAGATGGCGGCCACCTGGGCGATGCCCACGCTCTGGCCCGTGAACCTGGGCAGCAGCGAGAGCACGTTGCGGGAGCGGAACATGAGCTCGGCCACGGCCACCATGGAGAGGAAGGAGGTGTCCTTGACCACGGTGATGACCTGGCTCAGGACCGTGGGGATGATGTTCTGGAAGGTCTGGGGCAGGACTATGTAGACCAGAGTCTGGACGAAATTGAAGCCCTGGGAATAGGCCGCTTCAAACTGCCCCTTGGGAATGGAATTGAGGCCGCCGCGGATGATTTCGGCGAAGGCCGCCGAGGTGAAGAGCACGAAGGCGAAGGTGCAGCGGGAGAAGGCCGTGGGCATGGGCGCGTAGACATAGCAGATGAGCACCCACATGAGGTTGGGGGTGTTGCGGAAGATTTCGATGTACGCGCCGGCCATGCGGCCCAGAATGAACCTGTCGTAGCTGCGCAGCAGGGCCAGGATGAGCCCGAAGAAGAGGCTCAGCACGACGATGATGACGGACAGCTCGATGACCATCCAGGCGCCGCCCAGGAGGTAGAGCGTGATGTCCGGGGTGAATGTCCGGGTAATGACTTCTATCACGACGCTTTCTCCTCGGCGGGCCGGGCTTCGGCCGGGGTCTCGGCGGCTTCGCCCGCGGGGGTCTGCACGTCCCGGCGCTTCAGGCGCTCTTCATAGTTGCGGCCCCAGGTGGCCAGGGGGAAGCAGAGGAGGAAGTAGAGAATGCCGCAGACCAGGAAGGGCGGACCGTAGATGCTCGACCCCGTGGTGGCCCAGTCGTTGGTGCGGTTCATGAGGTCCGTGCCGCCGATGAGGGCGATGACCGAGGTGTTCTTGATGAGGTTCACCATCTGGTTCACCAGGGGCGGCAGGATGATTTTCACGGTCTGGGGCAGAATGATCCAGCGCATGGTCTGGACATAGGTGAAACCCTGGGAGGCCGCGGCCTCGGACTGGCCGTAGGGGATGGACTGGATGCCGGCCCGGACCACTTCGGCGATGTAGGCGCCGTGGTAGATGCCCACGGCGTAGATGCCCACGGTGACCTGGCCCATGAGAAAGCCCAGATAGGGCAGGGCCAGGTAGAAGACGTAGGCCTGCAGGACCAGAGGCGTGTTCTGCAGGGTTTCCACATAGCCGCGGGCGATGCCCCGCGGAATGACATGCTGGGAGGTGGACATGACGCCGAAAAAGACGCCCAAGGCCAGCGCCAGCAGAAGCGCCAGGATGGAAACCATGAGGGTCACGCCGAAGGCCTGGGCGAAGAGCGTCCAGTCGGCGAGAAAGATCCGCCAGCACTCCAGCGACAGTATCTGTTCAATCACGTCTGCCCCCTGCCGGAGGCCCGGAAAAAAAGGGGGAAAGGTCGGGCCGGATATGTCCGGCCGGCCTTCGCCGGGCTCAATGCAGAAAAAGGGTCGTCGGGGCGCAGGCGCGTCCGTGCCCGCGCGCCCTGTGGGAAAAAAGCGGGGGGCCGGGCGGGGCGGCAGCCGGGCTGCCCGCCCCGGACCCCTGAAGGCGGTCTTATTCGGTGAAGGACGGAGGCACGTTGTGCTTCTTGATGAGCTTGGCGATGGTGCCGTCAGCCAGCCACTTCTGGATCAGGTTGTCCACATACCCGGCGAGACCCTTGTTGGTGAGCTTGGTGGCGATGCCGTAGTACTGGGGGGCGAAACGGGTGCTGTTGACGAGAACCGTGCCGGCGTCCAGATAGCCGGTGAGAATGGAGCCGTCGACGCAGAAGGCCTGAACCTGGCCGGCGTCAAGGGCGGCCTTGATGGAGGGGTAGTCCGGGAAGGTCTGGATGTTGACCACGTCCGAGAGGGTCACGCCCTTCTTGGCGGCGGCGACGATGAGGGCGTCCTTGGAGGTGGAGCCTTCGGCCACGCCCACGCGCTTGTCAACGAGATCCTTGTAATCCTTGATCTTGGCGTTCTTCTTGACGAGCAGGGAAACGGCGTCGGTGTAGTAGGCCGTGGAGAAGTTCCAGGTTTCCTTGCGCTTTTCGGTGATGGTGAAGGTGGCGACCACCATGTCGATGTCGCCGGAGTCCAGAAGCTGGCCGCGGGTCTTGGCGGTGACGCCCACGAAGTTCACATCGCTCGCCTTGAGACCCATGGACTGGGCGATCATGGTGGCGATGTCGATCTCCATGCCGGTGAATTTGCCGGAGAGATCCTGCATGCCGAAGCCGGGCACGTCGGTTTTGGCGCCGACGTTCAGCTTGCCGCGTTTGACGATGGCCTGAACGTCCGGGGGAAGCGCGTCAGCGGCGCTGGCCACGGAGCAGCCAAGAGCGAAAACGGCGAGCACGAAAAGAGTGACGATTTTTTTCATGAAGGCCATGGCAGTCTCCAGATGCTGGTTTTGTCCTCCCGGGGGCGTGGAGGCAGGCCCGCTTCCGCCCGCGTGAGGGCGGAAGGAGCCGCTGGTGAATGGGGCCGGCCCCTCCGCCCCGCGGCGGGGAAGCCGTTTGATCCGCACAGCGCGGCCGGCCGGAAGCCCCGGGGACCCGGGCCGGAAAAGAAGGGAAGGCCCGGGCAGGCCTAGTGCAGGATCTTGCCCAGGAACTGTTTGACGCGGTCGTGGATGGGATTGACGAAGAAGTGCTCGGGCGATCCTTCTTCCAGGATGATGCCGCCGTCCATGAAGATGACGCGGTCGGCCACTTCCCGGGCGAAGCCCATTTCGTGGGTCACGATGACCATGGTGATGCTCTCGTTGGCCAGCTTGATCATGACGTTGAGCACTTCCTGGACGGTTTCGGGGTCCAGGGCCGAGGTGGGCTCGTCAAAGAGAATGATCTTGGTCTGGCTGCAGAGCGCCCGGGCGATGGCCACGCGCTGCTGCTGGCCGCCGGAGAGCGTGGTGGGGTAGACCAGAGCCTTTTCCGTGAGGCCGACCACTTCCAGGAAGTGGTAGGCCAGCTCTTCGGCTTCCCTGCGGGGCTTGCCGAAAAGCTTGATGGGCGCCAGCGTCAGGTTTCCCAGCACATTGAGATGGGGATAGAGATTGAACTGCTGGAAGACCATGGACGAGGTGCTCCGGACGAGCTGGGTCCGGTTGCGCTTGGTGAGCTCCGTGCCGTTCACGAAGACCTGGCCCGAGGTGGGCAGCTCGAGACCGTTCATGCAGCGCACGGTGGTGGACTTGCCCGATCCCGAAGGCCCGATGATGACCAGCTTTTCACCTTCCCGGACCTGCAGATTGACGTCTTTCAGGACTTCGTTGGGGCCAAAGAACTTGTGGACATGGACGAGTTTGATCATGGAAATTGTTCCGGCGCCCTCAGACGGGCGTTCGTGGGGCGGGAGTGCTCGGGCGGGCCGGGGGGAGCGGCGCGGCCCCCTGAAAAAGGGCGGGGCGGGGAAGTTCCGGGCCCCGTTCCCGCGCCGGGAACGGGAGAATTCAGCTCCGTCCGGGCGGGCCGGCTGTCAGCCTGCAACCGGCGGATTTCCCTGTGCCGACCCCTTGAAAGGGATGCGGGGGCGGGGGATCCGGTGCAGACTGCGGTAGTGTGCATGTTGCCTGTTTTGGGGCCCCTTGTCAAAGCCCCGTCAACCCCCGGACTGGACTGATCTTCCCCGGGGGCAACAACTTTTTTTGTGAGCACTTGGACGATTTGTCAAGAAAAGATTGGCCGGGCGGGCCGCCCGGGGACGATTTTTTCCCGCCCCGGATCCCTCCTTTTCCCCGCTTCAGGCGCGGACATCGGGGGTGGACCGGACGCGCTCTCCCCCCTCCCTCTCCCCTTCCCGCGGGAAGGGAGGAGAAGAAAAGGACGCAAAAAAAAGGGACCTGTGCTGGTGGCACAGGCCCCTGAGCTTGTCCTGGAGCCTTTGTCCAGGATTGAACTGGAGACCTCGTCCTTACCAAGGACGCGCTCTGCCGACTGAGCTACAAAGGCATGGGACCCGAGGGGGTCTCCCTCTTGGGCGAAGGGCAACCTATACCAGTGCCCATGGGCTGTCAAGCGGAAGGAGAAAAAATTTTTTTGCCGGGCCCCGGGCCTTCCCCGGAAAACCCCGTGTCCCGGGGCGTCCCCGCCCGGGGACTTGCCCTCGGGCGGGCATCGCGTGTAGGCTCCCGGGCGGCCGGCGCTCCCCTCCAGGGACCGCGCCCGGCCGGGGAGCGAATAGTGTCAAGCATGGACGACATCTGTCTGGTTGTTCTTTCCGGCGGCCAGGATTCCACCACCTGTCTTTTCTGGGCCAGGGAGCGCTTTGCCCGGGTCCACGCCGTCACCTTTCTCTACGGGCAGACCCACGCCCGGGAGGCGGAATCGGCGGCCAGAGTGGCGGCCCTCGCCGGGGTCTCCCACGAAACCGTCGAGACGGGCAGGCTTCTGCGCAGCACCTCCCCCCTCCTCGACAGGACGGCGAAGCTCGCGAGCTACACGGATTTCGAGAGCATGGAGCGCATCGTGGGCAGTCGGGTGGAAGCCACCTTCGTGCCCATGCGCAACGCCTTTTTCCTGACGCTCGCCGCCAACATCGCCTGGTCCATGAACTGCCGGCACCTCGTCACGGGCGTGGACGAAGAGGACAACGCCAACTACCCCGACTGCCGGGAGTCCTTCATCCGCTCCCAGGAGGAGACCGTCAACCAGGCTCTGGGCTGCGAGGGCTTCCGCATCCACGCGCCCCTCATCCACATGTCCAAGGCCGATACCGTGCGTCTCGCCCGTTCCCTGCCGGGCTGCATGGAGGCCATGGCCTGGACCCACACCTGCTACGCCGGCAGCTTCCCGCCCTGCGGCACCTGCCACGCCTGCGTGCTCAGGGCCCGCGGCTTCGCCGAAGCGGGCGTTCCCGACCCCCTCGTCGAGCGGGCGAAGGCCGAGGGCAGACTGCCGTGAAGATCTTCAGGGGCTATGTCTCGGCGGCCCAGAAGGGCATCCTCTCCGAACGGCCGGACGCGGCGGAACACGAGCGCCCGGGCCTGACGGAGGAACTGCGGCCTGAGAAAGGCGACCGCTCCGGCGGCATGCCCCTGCCGCGCCTGGAGCCCGCGGCCGTTCAGGAAAACGCGGAACCCGCCATTCTCTTTCCGGAAGCGCCCGCCCGGGAGCGGAGCGGGGAGTCGCCGGGCGCGGCCCTGCGGGCTTTGAGAAAAAACCTCACGGGGAAGGTCCTGGCGGCCGCCGTTCTCGTCAATCTTCTCCTGCTGCTCCTCTTCGCCGGCCTCATGCGCCTGGACAGTCCCCCCGAGCCCCTGCGGGTCTGGTTCATTCAGCTCACGGACCGGCCCTCCGACGCGCCCGCCGCGGGCGCGCTCCCCGAAACCCTCCCGAAGAAAGAGACGGGACAGGCCCGGGAGGACGGGCGGTCCGGCGGGCGTTGAAACAGAAAAAAGAGCTCAGTTCCAAGGTGTTGGAAGATTTTTCTCCCAGGATTTCCCGGCAGCCGGAAAAGGGCGTTCAAAAATTTTGACTTTTCCGGGAAAACAGGCTAGTGAGGCCGCCGGAGGGACAAAAAAACGGAACCCTCCCTTGTCATTGACACTTCGGGCACAGGGAAGCAGAAAATGACAGCCTCCAGCTACGTATTGTTGCTCACCATTCTCCTCACTGAGGGCGGCACCCTCGAGGCCGAGCAGGAGACCGCCGCGCCGACGCTTCAGGAATGCCGTCTGGAAGCCAGGCGCCAGCAGCAGGCCCTGCGCAGCGAGTTTGTCCTCACCGCCCGCGAGCGCGGCATGTGCCCCTTCAGGGACGTGGAGATACGCTGTGAAAAGAGAAAGGAGAGCGCCGGGCGCTGAACCCGTTCAGAGCCTTTCCCTTCAGTCCTGCCCGCGGCCGCGAGGTCTCGGACAGGTCTTTTTTTTGCCTTTTTTCCGGTCCTCCGCTTGCTCCTGCCCCGGAAATGCTTACTTTGAAGGAGATGCCGTGCCCCTCGCGCGCGGCGGCCCGTCCGCGTCCGACTCTTCCGGCGGGGCTTTTTGAAAAAGCCCGGCCGCCCCAGAAGGAAAGGCTGTCATGAGCACCCTGAAACCCCATGAAATTACAGCAGAGCTCGACAAGTATGTCATCGGCCAGGAAAAGGCCAAGCGCATGGTGGCCGTGGCCATCCGCAACCGCTGGCGCCGCCAGCAGCTGCCGGACGATCTGCGGGACGAGGTGGCGCCCAAGAACATCATCATGATGGGTCCCACGGGGGTGGGCAAGACGGAAATCGCCCGGCGCCTTGCCAGACTTTCCGGCGCGCCCTTCGTGAAGGTGGAGGCCACCAAGTACACGGAAGTGGGCTATGTGGGCCGGGACGTGGAGTCCATGATCCGGGATCTCGTGGAGATCGCCATCAGTCTGGTGCGCGAGGAGGAAATGGCCTCCGTGCAGAACGCCGCGGCCGCCGCGGCCGAGAGCCGCATGCTGGACTGCCTTCTGCCGGGCTCCTTCGGAGACGGCGAGACCCGGGAAAAGCTGCGCCGCCAGTACCGTCTGGGCGTGCTGGACGAGCGGGAAATCGAGCTGGAAGTCACCGAGCAGAGCGGCCCCTCCATCGATCTTTTCGCCATGCCGGGCATGGAGCAGATGGGCGACCGGGTCAAGGGGCTCTTCAGCAAGGCCTTTCCGCCCAAGTCCAGGCGCCGCCGCATGAAGGTCAAGGACGCCTACGGCATTCTTCTCCAGGAGGAGTCCGCCAAGCTCGTGGACGAGGAGAAGATCATTGAAAAGGCCAAGACCAGGGCCGAGCAGACGGGCATCATCTTCATCGACGAGATCGACAAGATCGCCGTCTCCCAGAACCGGACCTCGGATGTGTCCCGCGAGGGGGTGCAGCGGGATCTGCTCCCCATCGTGGAGGGGAGTTCCGTCAACACCCGCTACGGCATCGTCCATACCGACCACATTCTCTTCATCGCCGCGGGCGCCTTTCACTTCAGCAAGCCGAGCGACCTCATACCGGAGCTCCAGGGCCGCTTCCCCCTGCGGGTGGAACTGGGTCCCCTCGGCAAGGAAGAGTTTCTCCGCATCCTCAAGGAGCCCGACAACGCCCTCACGAAGCAGTACACGGCGCTTCTGGCCACGGAAAACGTGCGCCTGAGCTTCAGCGACGACGGGCTGGAGGAAATCGCCGAATTTGCCCAGGAGGTCAACGCCCGCACCGAGGACATCGGCGCCAGGCGGCTTTACACCATCATGGAGAAGGTTCTGGCGGACATCTCCTTTGACGCGCCGGACATGCCGGGTGCGCAGATCATCGTGAACCGGGCCTATGTCCGCGAGCATCTCGAGGAAGTGCGCGCCGATCAGGATCTGAGCCAGTACATTCTCTAAACAGCATCCGGACGGCCGGTCCGTCCGCCAGAGGAGTCTGCCCATGGCGACCATGTTCCCAGCCAACGTGACGGAGTTCATGACCCCGGGCGAGCGCACGGTCTATCACTGCCTGCGCCGCATGGCGAGGCCGGATGATCTTTTTACGGTCTGGTATTCCCCGGACGTGGGAGACACCGAACCCGACTTCATTCTCTTTTCTCCGGACTCGGGTCTCATCATCCTGGAAGTGAAGGACTGGACCGCCGATCAGGTTCTTGAGGCGGACCCGAAGCAGGTCAAGCTGCAGGTGCGCGACAAAGTGGAGTACCGCAAGCAGCCTCTGGCGCAGGCCAAGCTTTACCACCAGGCGCTCATGGCGGAGCTGACCCGCCACTTTCCCAAGAAACCGGGCGGGGGCAACAATCTGCCCTGTCCCGTCATCACCGGCGCGGTCTTTCCGCACATCAGCAGTTTTGAGTACAGGAATTCGGGCCTGGCCAAGGCCGTGCCGCAGGAGAACATGCTCTTCTGGGACGACATCCGTGAGGAATCTCCCGTCATGAAGGACGTCTCCGGCGTCAGGTTCAGGGAGATGCTCAAGGAACGCTTCCCCTGCCTCTTTGCCTTCCAGACCACGCCCGGGCTCATCGAGCAGTTGCGCGCCATCATTTTCCCCGTGGTGCGCATCAGACTGCCCGCGCGGGCCGGCCGGAAGGAGACCGGCCAGAACGAGGTCATCGCGGCCTTTGACCATGACCAGGAAAATCTCGCCAGGGAATTCGGAAAGGGCAAGACCCTCATTTCCGGGCCCGCCGGCAGCGGAAAGACCCTGGTGCTTGTCCACCAGGCCTACAACCTCCTCCGCGTGCAGAGAGCGAAGCGCGTGCTCTTCACCTGCTTCAATCTTCAGCTTGTGGGGTACCTGCGCAGACTTCTGAGCTGCAAGAATGTGCCTTTGGGCAAGGAGGGCGTGGAAGTCATCCCCTTCTACGATCTCTGCAGCCGCATCACGGGCGAAGACGTGGAGCATGCCGCGCGCACGGATGGCTACTACCCCATGGTGGTCGATATCGCTCTTGAAAAACTGCATGACGATCATCCCCTCAAGGGGCACTGGGACGCCATCCTGGTGGACGAAGGTCAGGACTTTTCTCCGGAGATGGCTCAGGTCATTCTCAGTCTCCTGCCCGGCAACGGCACCCTCACGGTGGTCCAGGACCTGAGTCAGCGCATTTTCCTGGACGGACGGTCAGGCTGGGAAGACATGGGCATTGAGGGCCTCCGCAGGCGGTGCCTCTCGCGTCAGTACCGCAGCACCAGGGCGCTCGCCAGATTTGCCGCCAGACTGACGGGGAACGGCGTCAATGAAGAGCTCCTCTCTGGCGCCGAAGGGCGCGGGCCCGTCTGGGTGCAGGCTCTGGACTGGACATGCCTGGTGAGTGCCGTGGCGGACCGGGTGGCCGAGCTCAGGGACTCCGGGGTTCCCCTGAGCGAAATCGCCGTGCTCGTCATGCGCAACTGCCCGAGGTCGGACTTCAATCTTCCAGAGGCGCTGGTCAAGGCCATCGAGGCCCGAGGCGTCTTGGCTCGATGGGCTTCCAAGAGCCCGGTTGACAAGCGCTATTTTGACATCACCACGGACAGCGTCACCATTTCCAACGTCCAGAGCATCAAGGGCGTTGATTTCGCGCATGTCTTTCTCCTGGGACTGGACCAGCT
>CAZFTQ010000026.1:0-27592 GCA_964522365.1 uncultured Desulfovibrio sp.
GTGGCGGCGATGACATCCAGGAGCGTTCTGTGCTCCTCCTCCCGGAAGGCGTCCCAGCCCATGGCGGCCACATAGTCCGCGATGCTGCAGCCGAGGCGCTCCTGCAGGGCCGCGTCCGTGTCCACGAAGGGTCTGCGCAGCGCCCTCGCCAGGGCCTGCCCCAGGGAGGTCTTGCCGCTGGCCCTGGGGCCGATGAGAAAGATGCGGGACATGGTCTGCCTCAGAGGACGCGGACGCCCTTTTCTTCCACGAGCACCGTCACTTCCAGACGGACGCCGCACTGGCCGGGATAGTAGAGCCCGGGCTCCACGGTGACGGTCATGCCGGGTTCCAGAAAACCCTTGGCGCGGGTGCTCAGGGAGGGCTCTTCGTGGGTGTCCAGACCCACGCCGTGGCCCAGACCGTGGATGAAGAGATGCTCCACGCCTTCGCGCCGGAAGACCTCGTTTGCTCTGGCCGCGGCCTCGGCCAGGGGCATGCCCGGCTGCATGGTCCTGAGGACGGTTTCCTGGGCTTCGGCCACCAGGTCCTTCGTCTTCCGGAAGAGAGGCGACGGCTTCTCCCCGAACCAGAAGGATCTTGTCTGATCCGAGCAGTAGGCGTCCACGCGGCAGCCCACATCCAGAAGCACGCCGGTCTCCGGCATGAGGGGCCGGGGACCCGGCAGGGCGTGGGGGAGAGCGGCGTTGGGGCCGTAGGCGACGATGCTCGGGAAGGCGAGCTCGGAGGCGCCGTGCTCCCGGAACCAGCGCTCAATCTGCCAGCTCAGCTCGGCCTCGGTGAGTCCCTCCTTCAGAATGTCGGGCACCCAGGCCAGCATGGCGTGGTTGAGGGCGAAGGATTTCTCAAGGGCCGCCACTTCCTCGGCGTCCTTGTGCACGCGCAGCCGCTCCACCAGACCGTCGCAGGGTTCCAGGCAGCGCCTGGCCCCCAGCTCCCGGGCCGGGCCGGCGAAAAGGGCGGTGGCCTCAAAGCCGATGCGCGAGCCGCAGCGCGCGAGCAGCCCGCCGAGAACCTTCGCCGTGTCCCGGGGGGCTATGCGGATGTTTTCCTCCGGCCAGATCCTGGCCGCGGCTTCCTCGTAGCGCGGATCCGTGACGAGCCAGTCACGGCCCGACCGGGTGATGACGAGACAGCCGGCGCTTTCGCCGAACTGGACATCGTGGAGCTCGAAACCCGAGAGATAGTAGCGGCTGCTCGGACGGGACACCAGCATGGCGTCCAGGCCCCGCTGTTCCAGGAGGGCCCGCAGGCGGTCCCGGCGCTGTGCGTAGGACATGGCAGAATCCTTGGGAAAAGAGAGAAAAGACGGACAGGGCCCCGGAGGGCCCGGTCCCTACGGGCGCTTCAGCCTGTCCGCAAGTTCCCTGTCGGCAGGCAGAAAATTCAGTTTCCGGGCCTCTTCCGGGCGAAGCCACCGGAAGTTCTGGCCCTCCCGGGCCCGGGGTTCGCCCGAAAAGGCGGTCACATGGAAGAAATGCAGGGTGACGGCGAGCCCTATCTCGGGGTAGGCGTGCTCTTTCGTGCACCAGAAAAGGCAGTCTTTCACCGTGAGGGAAAGTTCTTCCCTCAGTTCCCGGGCAAGGGCCTCGGCCGCGCTTTCGCCGGGCCTGAGCTTGCCTCCGGGAAATTCCCAGAAGCCCGCCTGGGGCCGCCCCGCCGGCCGCTGGCAGCAGAGGACCTCGTTCCCGCGCCAGATGATGCCCGCGGCCACCTGCACATGCCTGACGGGGAGGCCGTCGCCTTTTTCACCTGTTTCACTCATCGCTTTCTGCCTTTTCCATGGCGGCTATCTGCGTTTCCAGCTCGTCCAGCCGGTTCAGCAGGGACTCGCTGCGGGCCTTGAGCTCCTCGTAGCGGGCGAGGAGCTTCGCCGAGAGCTCCCGGTCGGCGTAGGTCCCGGGATCGGCCAGCCGGGTCTCCGTCTCCTGCTCCTCGTTCATGGCCGCGTTGAGCTCCTCTTCCAGCCGGGCGTACTTCGTCCTGAGGGGCTTGAGCTTCTTGTGCAGGGCGTTGCGGGCTTCGGCCTGCTCCCGGCGCAGGCGCTTCTGCTCCTCGCGGCTCAGGGACTGGCGCGGCAGGATCCGGTTCGCGTCCGCCTGGGGCTCGGGCTGGGGCGCCTTCGCCGTCTGCTCGGGCTTCACGGCGTGGCGCACGGCGTCGTAGGCCGCGAAGGAGTCGTAGGGCGTGAGGCCCGTTTCGTCCAGAGCCCAGATCTCGCAGCCCGTCTCGCCCAGAAGCCAGCGGTCGTGGGCCACCATGACCAGGGTGCCGTCAAAGTGCGAGAGGGCGGCGGCCAGAGCCTCGCGGCTTTCCAGATCCAGATGGTTGGTGGGCTCGTCCAGCAGGAGGAGATTGCAGCGCCGCAGAAAGAGGGAGGCCAGAACCAGACGGCATTTTTCGCCGCCGGAGAGGGTGCTCACCTGACGGTCAAAAAAGGGCTGGCCCAGGAGGAAGAGCCCGAGGACGCTCATGAGCTCCTCTTCCGTGGTGTGCGGGTCCGACATGCCGCGGATCTGGCTGAGCACCGTGGCTCCCGGCCGCAGCAGTTCCATCTGGTGCTGGGCGTAGTAGCCGACCCTCGCCGACGCGCTGCGCTGGAGGATGCCGCCCGTGTGGGAGATCTGCTCGGCCAGGATCTTGATGAGGGTGGACTTGCCGCAGCCGTTGTGGCCCACGAAGGCCACGCGCTGACCGCTGTAGATGGTGAAGTTCAGAGCGTCCCACATGCGCTTGCCGTCCGGAAAGCGGAAGGCGAGCTCCCGGGCCTGGAAGATCACCTTTTCGGCGTGGGGCGGCGCGGGCCAGGAAAACCTGAGCTCCCTGACCTTCGGCGGCGGCCGGTAGCCTTCCAGCTCCTTTTCCAGCTTCTTCACCTGCTTGAGCCTGGATCCCGCCTGGCGGGCCTTGGTGGCCTTGTAGCGGAAGCGGTCCACAAAGGCCATTTTCCGGCTCATGTCCTCTTCCAGAGCCTTCCGCTCCCGCTCCCGCTGCAGCTCGTACTCCTCCTGCAGCCTGAGGAACTGGCTGTAGGTGGCCTTGCGGAAGACGGGCCTGCCGCCGCCCAGATAGAGGATGTGGGAGCTCACATGGTCCATGAAGACGCGGTCGTGGGCCACGAAGACCAGGGATCCCTGAAAGCCCCGGATGAAGTCTTCCAGCCATTCCACGGCGTCGATGTCCAGGTGGTTGGTGGGCTCGTCCAGGAGAAGCACGTCCGCTCCCGCCGTGAGCACCCGGGCCAGCTTGGCCCGCTCGCGCCAGCCGCCCGAGAGCGACCCCAGAGGCCTGTGCCATCTGGCCTCGGAAAAGCCCAGGCCCGAGAGCACGGTCTTGGCGCGGTTTTCCGGATTGTAGCCGTACCTGGCTTCCAGATCGGCCTGGCGCCGCATGAGCCCGGCAAGCCGTGAATCGTCCCCCTCCCGGGCCGCCGCTTCCCAGTCCGCCCAGAACTCGTTCCAGTCGTGGACCACGTCCAGAACATAGGTGAGCAGCTCCGTTCCGAGGGCTTCCTCGGAAAGTTCCTGCTCCACATAGCCCAGACGGCAGCCCTGGGGCAGAAGCACCCGGCCGGCGTCGGGCACTTCCGTGCCGGCGATGAGCCTGAGCAGTGTGGACTTGCCCATGCCGTTGGGGCCGCAGACGCAGAGGTGCATGCCGGAATCGATGTCCAGGGAAAAGCCGGAGAAGAGATCCCGGCCGCCGTAGGCCTTGGAAATTTCGTGGAGGGTGATTTTCATGGAAGGCGGGGAAAAAGGCTCCGGGGAGGGGCTTCAGAGGAGCTTCAGGGCTCTGTCGTTTTCGATGGTTTCGGCGAGGCCCTGCTCCAGGCTCACCGCGGGGACGAAGCCGAGCTCCCTCTCGATGCGCTCGGAGCAGGCGAGCCAGCCTTCCTGACTGGACTCCCGGAACTTGTCGAGATTCCAGCTGGGGGCCCTGCCGCCCGGGATCCGGAAGGGCCGCGAGAGGTTCGCCGCGGCCGTGGAAAGGGCGGCCGTGAGGCCCATGATCCAGAGGGGCAGGGAAACGACGCGGGCCTTTCTGCCCAGAGCCTCGGCCGCCTTGCGGTAGAAGCGGGCCATGGTCACGGGGTGCCCGTCGCTCAGGTGGTAGACGCCCGAGGCCTTTTCCAGGCAGGCCAGGGCCACGGCCTGCGCCATGTCGTCCACATGGAGAACCGAGACCGGAAAGCGCCGGCCGAGGCCCGGCGTGACGCCCAGGCCTTTCGCGAGCCCCTTGTAGACGGGCAGCATGCCCCTGTCGCCCGATCCGTAGATGATGGGCGGTCTGAGCACCACCAGACGGTCCCCCAGGGCCGATCGCAGGATGTTTTCGGTGAGGAATTTGGACCAGCCGTAGCCCGAGACGGGCCGGCAGGGCTCGTCCTCCCGCCTGCCCGGGAGATCGGCGCAGGGCCCGGCGCCCGCCAGGGAGGAGACGAGAACCACCCGGGAGGGCCCCCTGTCCCCCAGACGGCCGCAGGCCGCGGCGATGCTCTGGGCGGCGCCGCAGTTGGCGCGCAGGTAGTCCTGCCAGCCCAGCCCGAAGAGCAGGGCCGCCATGTGGATGAAGATGTCGCAGTCGCCCAGGGCCGCGTCCAGGCCCAGGCCTCTCATGAGATCCGCTCTGATGACGCGGACTTCGGGCGGCATGCGGCTTGTGTCGGAGGTGGCGCGGCAGAGAAGGGTCACGCGGGCGCCGGCCCTGAGCAGCATGGGCACCACGCGGCTGCCCACGAAGCCCGTGCCGCCCGTCAGAAGAACGCGGCGGCCGCGAAGATGCTCGGTGTTCACAGAATGTCCTTGCGGAAAAGGCGGTAGCGCTTGGTGAGCCGGCCCCCGAAGTCCTCGATGAGATCGTCGATGGCCGTGTTGTCTTCCAGCACCCAGGATCCTTCCACCCAGCGGAAATCGGGGGAGGCCATGGCCTGCCCGAGCATGTAGTCGAAGAGCAGGAGGGGCAGGCCCAGGAGACGGTACTTTTCCCGGATGCCGAAGAGCATGATGCGGTAGCCCTCCCGGCTGGCCCTGCGGGTGCGCAGGAAATGCCAGGGGGCCGAGAGGCCCAGGCGGCCGTTGAGGCGGCGCAGGAGGGGAGTGTAGTCCGGCAGGGCCACCATGCCGCCCGCGGCGTCTTCGCCGTGGAAGAAGAGGACGAAGAAGCGCCTGTCCAGATAGGCCGTGAGTTCCTTGACAAGAACCTCGGTCTCTTTGGGGGAAAGGGGCGAAAAGGCGAAGTTGCGGGCCCAGGACTCCATGTAGATGTCCACCATGGTCCGCACGTCGGCCGCCAGGGTCTTTCTTTGAGCCGGCCTGCAGCTGAACTCGCCCCGGGCCCGCAGCCGCTCGAGCTCCCGCATGAGCTCCGGCGCCGGGCTGAAGCCCTCCTTCTCGATGGTGTAGGCGTAGAGGTCCTGTTCCTTGCGGAAGGCCGCCCGGTTGAAGAAGTCCAGATAATAGGGCGGATTCCAAGGCATCATGAGGGCCGGGGGAAGTTCGAAGCCGTCCACGAGAAGGGCGCAGGTGTAGTTGGTGGAGGGGTTGAGGGGCCCGCGCAGGAAGGCCGCGCCCTCCTTTCCGCACCAGGCCTCGGCCGCGGCGAAAAGGGCCTGGGCCGCCTCGTCGTCGGGCAGGCATTCGAAAAAGCCGAAGGCCCCGCCCCGCTCTCCGGCGTGGGCGTTGGCCTTTTCGTCCACGATGGCGGCGATTCTGCCCACGGGTCTGCCGTCGCGCAGGGCCAGGAAGAGCTCGCGCCTGGCGCTTTCCCAGAAGGGATGGCGGCCGGGGCTCAGAAGTTCGGTGTCGTCCTTCTTCAGGGGCGGCACCCAGAGCGGGCAGTCCCTGTAGACGGTCCAGGGGAGATCCACGAAGGCCCTGAGCTGGGCCTCGGTGCGGACGGGGTCGATGCGGATGGCCATGGGCGCCTCAGTCCGTCAGGAAGAGGGTGCGGAGGTCCCGGAGGGAGGTGAAGCCGTATTTCTCCATGGCGGCCGGCAGATTCTCCACGATGCGGAAGGAGGTGTCGGGCCGCAGGAAGTTGGCCGTGCCGATTTCCACGGCCGTGGCGCCGGCCAGGAGGAATTCCAGCACGTCCTCGGCCGAGGAGATGCCGCCCACCCCCACCACGGGGATGCGCACGGCCCGGGAGACCTGCCAGACGCAGCGCAGGGCCACGGGCTTGATGCAGGGGCCGGAGAGGCCGCCCACGATGTTGGCCAGGCGCGGCCGGCGGGTCCGGAGGTCCACGGCCATGCCGAGGAGCGTGTTGATGCAGGAGATGCTGTCCGCGCCGGCGTCCTCCACGCTTCTGGCGATATCCGTGATGCTCGTGACATTGGGGGAGAGCTTGACCATGACATGGAGGCCCGGCGCGTTGTCGCGCACGGCCCGGGTGACCAGGGCGGCCTGCCCGGGATCGGCTCCGAAGATGGCTCCGCCTTCCTTGACGTTCGGGCAGGAGATGTTCACTTCCAGGGCCGCCACGCCTTCCAGGGCCGCGAGCTCGGCCGCGAGCTCCCCGAATTCCCCGGCGGAGGTGGCGTACATGTTGACGATGACGGGCACATCCTTCCAGGGCAGGGCCGGCAGCTTCCGGCTGCGGAAGACCTCCAGGCCGTCGTTCTGGAGCCCGATGGCGTTGAGCATGCCGCAGGGGGTTTCCGCGATGCGCGGGCAGGGGTTGCCGCGCCTCGGCCTGAGCGAGACGCCCTTGACGATGATGCCGCCAAGGGCGGAGAGCTTGCCGAAGCGGGCGAATTCGGTGCCGTAGCCGAAGGTCCCGGACGCGGTCAGGACGGGATTTCTGAGACTGAGAGACTGCGTCGGGCCGGCGAGGGTCACGGCGAGATCGATGTTTTTCACAGACTGTCGGACAGTCCCTTTCAGGGACTGTGCCGCCTCCGGAGAAGGGGGACGCGCGGGGGCGCGGAAATGAAAGACGCGGGGCTAGAGCTGAATCTGGTCGGCCCAGAAGACCGGGCCTTCGGTGCAGCACGGCACCGGGCAGTTGCGGTGGACGGGATCCGGCCAGTCGTCGGTGGTTTCCACCACGCAGCCGAGGCAGGCGCCCACGCCGCAGGCCATGCGGTTTTCCAGGGAAAGCTGGACGCGGGCGCGGTGATCCCGGGCGAAGCCCTGCACCGTCTTCAGGAAGGGCAGGGGCCCGCAGGCCAGAATGAGGCCGTCCTGGGCGGCGTATTCCTTGATGCGTTCTTCCAGGGTGTAGATGAAGTTGTCCAGGTCGCCGGGCACGGTTTCCCGGAGGGTGTCCACCGGGATGTGCTCGTTGACGCTGTCCACGGGATAGCAGTCCAGGGGATCCCTGTGCCCGAAGAGCATGGAGACATTCCAGGCCTTGGGATGCCGGGCCACATAGCCGATGAAGGGGGCGATGCCCATGCCGCCCGCCAGGAGCAGCGTGGGGCTCTCGGGCTCCACGGCGAAGCCGCGGCCCAGGGGGCCCCAGACAGTCACCTTCTCGCCCGGGCGCAGCCGGGCCATCTTTTCCGTGCCGCGGCCCGCCACCTGGAAGAAGCAGATGAGGTGCTGGGGGCGGATGAGGCAGATGCCCAGAGGCCTGCCCCAGGGCATCTCCAGACCGAAGGACTCGGGCCGGATCATGAGAAACTGCCCCGGCGTCCAGTTTTTCCAGTCCGGCGGCGAAAGCCGCAGGGCAAAGTAGCGGTGGACGGGATCGGCCAGTCCGAAGGGCACGAGATCGAGCACCGTGAGTTCGCAGCAGTCAGTCATGGGAACCATAGACACCTCAGGAAACGCGGGAAAGCCGGCAAGGGTCGCGCCGGGCAAAGAGGCAGTATGGCACAGGCGCCTGAAAAAGGCAAAACGGGGAGAGCCCGCGAAACCGGGGAGTTGACAGGGATTTCAAGGCGTTCGGCCGCCCGCCTGCGGGTTGCGGGCAGCCGCCCCTCTCGGGGGCACGGAGGGAAAAAGTGCGGCAGAGACGGGGTCATGGAGAGGGAAGCGCTTTACAGAGGACTGCTGAGAGGGTATTTCAGCCTGACAGTCTCAACGCCGCCTGCGCGCGTCCGCCCTGGCAGTCTCTGCCCCGCGCCGGGAACGCGGTCCGGTTTTTTCCGCCGAAGTCTCCCCCGTCCGGCGGAAAGGGACCGGGCGCTCAGGCCCGGACGCTTCCGTCCGGGAGAGCCGGGAGTTTCTGTTCCGGAAAAAGTCCGGGCGCTCAGGCGCCCCCCGCCGAGGGCCTTTTCCGGAGCCTGCCATGGAGGAAAATGCCAATGCGCAAACTGACCGTTGCCGTCTGCGGCGCCACGGGCGCCGTGGGCAGAGAAATGCTGAAGACCCTGCATGACCGGGAGTTCCCCGCCACGGAAGTGCTGGCCTTCGCCTCGTCCAGATCCGCCGGCACCACGGTGCCCTTCGGCGAGAGGGAACTCACCGTCCGGGAACTGAAGGAAGACTCCTTCGAAGGCGTGGATCTGGCCATCTTCTCCGCCGGCGGCGCCACATCCACCAGATTTTCGCCCTATGCCGCCCACGCCGGCTGCGTGGTCGTGGACAATTCCGCGGCCTGGCGCATGGACGACCGCTGCCCCCTGGTGGTTCCGGAAGTGAACCCCGAGGATCTCGAGTGGCACAAGGGCATCATCGCCAATCCCAACTGCTCCACCATCCAGATGCTGGTGGCCCTGAAGCCCATCTACGACGCCGTGGGCATCAGGCGCATCGTGGTCTCCACCTATCAGGCCGTGTCCGGCAAGGGCCAGAAGGGCATCGAGGAACTGGAAAAGCAGGTCCGCGATCTCTTCAACGGCCGCGATCTCACCGTGAGCGCCTTCCAGTATCAGATCGCCTTCAACATCATCCCGCACATCGATGTCTTCCTTGACGGGGACTACACCAAGGAAGAGATAAAGATGGTCAATGAAACCAAAAAGATGTTTCATGACCCCGACATCCGCGTCACGGCCACCTGCGCCCGCGTCCCGGTCTTCTTCAGCCACTCCGAGTCCGTCAACATCGAGACCGAAAGGAAGATGACGGCCAAGGAATGCCGGCTTCTGCTCTCCCAGGCCCCGGGCGTGCGCGTCATCGACAATCCCAGGGAGAATCTCTATCCCATGCCGCTCATGGCCTCCGGCCGTGACGAGACCTTCGTGGGCCGCATCCGCGAGGACGACTCCATTGAGAACGGCCTCAATCTCTGGGTCGTTTCGGACAACGTCCGCAAGGGCGCCGCGCTCAACGCCGTGCAGATCGCCGAGGAACTGGTCCGCCGCGACCTGGTCCGCGTCCTGCCCGAAGACCGCGATGCCTTTGCGCTGAACTGACGCTGACGGACAGCCTCCGCGCTGTCCTGGGCCATGCCGCCTGCTTCCGGGGCCGGCGGCATGGCCTTTTTCATGACAGGACAGGGCCGGCGTCCCGGCGGGGAGGAAACAAGAGTCCATGAAATGCGACGTCTGCAAAGCCCAGGCGGAGGTCAAGCTCCGCGCCGGCAACGCCGCCTTCTGCCGGAAATGCTACCTGACCTACTTCTCCCGCCAGGTGGCCAGAGGCATCGAGCGGGCGGGTCTGTGCACCCGTCAGGACCGGATCCTCGTGGCCGTCTCCGGGGGCAAGGACTCCCTCTCCCTGCTGCAGGAGCTGGTGCTCCAGGGCTACGACGCCACGGGTCTCTTCATCGACCTGGGCATTCCCGGCTCCTCGGAGCAGGCCCGCCGCACGGTGGAGGCCTTCTGCGCGAAGCGCTCCCTGCCCCTGCTGGTGCGGGAGACCGCGGCCGACGGCCTGGCCATCCCCGATGTGCGCGCCGCCATCCGCCGGCCGGTCTGCCCGGTCTGCGGCCGCGTCAAGCGGCACTGGTTCAACCGGGTGGCCCTGGAGGAGGGCTTCACGGCTCTCGCCACGGGCCACAATCTGGACGACGAGGCGGCGAGGCTCTTCAGCAACACCCTGCGCTGGGATGTGCCCTATCTCGCGGCCGACGGACCCCTGCTCCCCGCCCAGGGCAGATTTGTCCGCCGCATCAAGCCCCTCTGGCGGCTCACGGAATTCGAGACGGCCTGCTACGCCTTCCTCTCCGGCATCGAGCCCCACATCGCGCCCTGCCCCTACAGCCCCGGGGCGAGCTTCACCGCCCTGAAGCGCGTGCTTCAGCGCCTGGAAGACGCCATGCCCGGCCGCAAGCTGGACTTCTACCAGGGCTTCTTCCTGAGGGGCCGCAAGGCCTTTGAGGCTCTGGCTCCCGGCACGGAGGAGGTCCTCCACCCCTGCCGCGAGTGCGGCTATCCCACCTCGGGAGACGACCTCTGCGGGGTCTGCCGGCTCAGGAAACAGGTGGCCGAATACAGGAGAAGCGCTTGTCAGACTTCCTGAAAAAGGCCCTGGCCCGGGGACTCACGCCGGGCAATGTCGTCTCCTGGCTCTCCCAGCTCTGGCTCAGAAAGGCGGGGCTCTTTTCCGGCACCCTGCGCCTGCGCGTCAAAGCCCTGCTGCTCGGCGTGGAGCTGGGGCCCGGCGTCCGGGCCCACGGCCCCGTGGGCCTTCTGCGCTGGCCCGGAAGCAGCATCCGTCTGGGAAGAGACGTCCAGCTCATCTCCTCCTGGCGCCGGGCCACGGCGGCCGCCCTCTCGCACCCGGTGCGCCTGCGCACCTTCTGCCCCGGCGCGGTCATCGAGCTCGGGGAGGGCTGCCAGCTTTCCGGGACCTCCATCACCTGCCGATCCACCTCCATCCGTCTGGGCCGCCATGTGCTCGCGGCCCCGGATGTGGTCATCGTGGACTCGGACTTTCACGCGCCCTGGCCCGTTGCGACCCGCGCCACGGAGCCCGGCTTTGAAAACGACAGACCCGTCGTCATCGGCGACGGCGCCTGGATAGGCATGCGGAGCACCATCCTCAAGGGCGTCACCATCGGCCCCGGCGCCGTCATCGGCGCGGGCAGCGTGGTGACGAGGGACATCCCGGCCAACGCCGTCGCCTGCGGCGTGCCCGCCCGGGTGGTGAAGATCTGCCGGGAGGACGGAAGCATCCCGCAGGCGGAAGACACGCAGGATCGCCCGGAATGAAAAGAAGAAAGGCCCGCGCAAAAAAGCGCGGGCCTTTGACGTCGGAAGAGAGGGCAAGGGGGTCAGAGCCCGCGGCAGCGCTGGGCGAGCCCCATGAGCGAGTGAACGAGCCGCGCCGCCGTGAAGTCGGCGTGGTGCAGGCCTGGGATGGGGGCGAGCTCCACCACGTCAAAGCCCAGGAGACGGCGCCCCGCCAGACAGTTTTCCAGAAGCCGGAGGGCCTCGTGCCAGAAAAGCCCGCCCGGGGCCGGCGTGCCCGTGGCCGGCATGAGGGAGGCGTCGAAGCCGTCCAGGTCGAAGGTCACATAGAGATCCTTGGGAAAGTCCCCGGGCAGGGGGCTTTCGGGGATTCCCCGGGCGAGCTCGTCCGCGTCAAGGGAGAGGATCCCCCTTTCCTTCCGGAAAGCCGCTTCCTCCCGGCTGTATTCCCGCGTGGCGAACTGGGCCAGGGGAAAGCCGAAGTCCTCCACCGCGCGGCGCAGCACGCAGGCGTGGGAGAAGGGATCGCCCTCGTAGATCGCCCGCAGATCGGCGTGGGCGTCGATGTGGACGATGCCCAGGGGGATGTTCCGGGCGGCGAAGGCCCTGAGGGCGCCGTAGCTCACCGTGTGCTCGCCGCCCAGCACCGCGGGCACGCCCCCCTGATCCAGACAGACGCCGCAGCATCGGGCCGTTTCGGCAAAGACCTCGGCGAGGGGGCGCCCGCAGTCCACGGGCCCGCAGGTGTGGAAGCCCAGAAGCCCGGGTCTGCTTTTTCCGTCCCAGTCCTCCAGCTGCTGAGAGGCCTCCAGAATGGCCCGGGGACCGTTCGCCGCGCCCGCGCCGTAGGAGACCGTGCGCTCCAGGGGCACGGGCAGGATGTGGAAGAAGGCCCCGGGGCCCGCGTCCGGGTATTCTGAGGCGAGAAAGGTCTGGGACATGGGACTCCTGAAAAACGGAAAAAAGGCATGCGAAAGGCGGGACCCGCCTGGTTCACGGGCCGGTCGTGCCGGCCCGCTCCGGGACGGACCCCGCCTTGGAGAAATCAGAGATGTGTCCGCGACGGGCGGGATCCGCCCCCTGTCCGGGCGCCGGTCGTGGACCCCGGGCCCGCAGAAGGACGGATCCCGCCTGAAAAACGGGAAAAGCTGTCCGTGGCGGGATCCGCCCCTGTTCAGAAACCGGTCGTGGACCCCGGCTTGCGAAAGGACGGACCCCGCCTGAAAAAATCTGGAATCACTTGCCCTTGGCGGGCGCTTCAGGCTTCTCCTGAGCGGGCTTTGCGTCCGCCTTGGGAGCATCGGCCCTGGAGGCGTCCGGCTTGGGGGCGTCGGCCTTGGAGGCGTCCGCCTTGGGGGTCCCGGCCTTGGGCGCTTCGGTTCCGGCCTCCGCCTTGGGAGCGCCGCTTTTTGCCGCGTCCGCCTTGCCGGCTTCAGGCGCGGGCTTCGCGGCCTCGGATCCGGCCGTCTTTTCTCCCTTGACCGCGGTCTTCTTTGCCTGGGTCTTTGCGGGGGCCTTGGCGTCCGGCTTGCCGGTCTGTTCCGTCTGGACGGCGGCCTTTTCCGCCTCGGGCACGGCGGCCGTGCGGTGGGTCCACCACCAGGCGCCGCCCGCCAGGGCGAGAACGAGCACGGCGATGAGGGCCAGGACGGCGGCTCTGAGGTGCGGCCGTTCCTCTTCCGCCAGGGGATCCACCGTGCCGCGCCTGATGTTGGGCGGGAGCTTGGCCTGGGAGGTCAGGGCCCTGCCCAGCCTGAAGTTGATGGGAAGCCAGCTGTTGACGGCCCAGCCCGAGGCGTCCAGCAGGGGCCCCAGGGTGCGGCGTCTGAGCTTCATCCAGGCCATGACCACGGAGGGACCGGAGATGACCAGGAAGATGCCCAGGATGAGCAGGGGGAACTGCCACCACTGCAGGGAGAAGAGGGCGTTGCCCAGGGAGCCCAGGGCGGTGCCGATGGCGCCCAGGGCGAGGCCGACGGCCGCGAAGATGCCGGCGCTGCGGCCCACGTCGAAGGGAGCCTTGGCCGCCTGGGGATCCGGCGCGGCCGCCTGCTTGCCGGCGTCCGCCATGAACTTGTTCTGCCTGGTGGTGGCGAACTTGGTGATCTGCTCCGTGATCATGCGGCCCAGGCGCTTGTAGGGCGCCATGACGGCTTCCCGGAGACTGATGGGGTTCTGGACGATTTTGACCAGGGTGGCGTCCCAGTCCCGGCCCTGATTGTCCACGAAGACGCCGTGGCGGCCGTTGATGAGGAGGTTGGCGTCGCCGGCCGTCATGGCCGCCACGATGTTCATGGTCTCGCCGCCCTGGGTCCGCGTGCAGCTGCAGTAGAGCAGGCAGAGACCGCTGTAGACCGCCAGGGTCGCGTGGGTGGCCACATCCTGAACGGGCAGGCAGAGACGGCAGCTTCTGCCGTCGATGTAGAGCGTGCCCGCCTGGAACATGGTGTCGGCCCGGAGAGAATAGAAATCGTAGAAGGAGACGAAGTTCATGAGCAGGCGGTGCAGGTGCAGGTAGTAGAGCACCAGACGCTCCAGCTCGGCGATGTCCTCCAGGGCCGCCGAGGCCGCCGTGTCTTCGGCCACCAGCCTGGCGAAGCGATCCATGAGGTCGCCCGAGAGCAGGGCGTCCACCCGCTCGTCGCTGAGCTCGTCCATGCTCCCCGCGGGCGGCACCGTCGTGTCGGGAGCCTGCGTCGGAGCGGGCTTCTGCTCCTCCACGGCCGCGAAGGGCGCGAGAGCCGCCTGCACGGCCTGCCAGTCGTCCCGGCTCAGGCGGTCCTTTTCCGGGAGCAGGGGGGCGATGAGGGCGAAGAAGCGGGCCATGTCGTCGGCCCAGGCGGGGTTGAAGCCCGTTTTCGCCGTCAGAGGCTCGTCGCCCGTGACCCGGGCCAGGGGCAGATCCGCGAGGCTTTCTTCGGAGATGGCGGTCTGGGCGGCCGTCGCCTTGAGGCTCTCCTCGGCGCTGAGCACGGCCGCGGAGTCCGGCACATAGGCCGCGAAGCGGGCCCGCAGGAAATAGTCGTCCAGCTTGCCCTTGAGGCGGAGGGAGAGCCGCCAGGCCTCCTCGGTGGCGTCGCCCAGGGGGCGCGGCGCCTCGGCGAGGGCCCTGCGCCAGTTCCGCCACTGATCCAGAGAGACCATGAAGGCCTCGGCCTGGGGCAGGCCGATGCCCGCCTTGCCGCTCGCGTCGGTGACGCCGCCCGCGACGCGCAGGGCGTCGTTCACGAAGGAGCACATGTCCTCGCCCAGTTCGGGCAGAGGCGGGAGGATGCCGTCGCCGTTGAAGGTGTTCTGGGTGGCGCCGGCCATGGCCGCTTCCACGTCTTCCTGGCTGAGGGCCCCGTCTTCGGGCTTGCCGCAGCGCATGAGCACGCTGCGGGCCGTGGCGGCCAGCTGGCGGCCGCTTTCGCCCGAGGTGTCGATGGCCGAGATCGGCATGGAGCCGGGGGAATCCACCAGAGCGGCCGGATCGGCCAGACGGGCGCAGGTCCACTCCACGGCGGCCAGCACTTCGGCGGTGCGGATGCGGCCGTCGCCGTCGGAGTCGATGAGGGTCAGGGTCCGGGGGTCAAATTCCAGCCCGGAGGACGGGCAGCTCAGAATCATCCAGAGCTTGGGATCCAGATCCTTCAGGTGGCGGAGTTCCTCCGCCGTGCGCAGCGTGACCTGATCGAGGCCGGCCATGCGCTGAAAATTCCACGTGCATTTGGCTTCAGCGTCCATATCTCTGCTCCTCCGGGCTCAGCGCCCGGGTTCCCGTTCTCCCCGCGGGGAAAAGTCGGGGCAGGCTACCAGAAGTACAGACAAAAGTCACGGGCGTGAGGCGAAGATCCGCCGGCCGGAGCGGACCGGCCTGACAGTCTTTTTTTGACTAGGGCGGAGACGGGGCGTATGCTTGGAAAACGCCCGGAGGATCCGGGAGCCATGACAAAACCTGAAAACAAGCCCCCTGAGAGGTGCTCATGTCCATTTTCTCCTTTCTCAAGACTGACGATTTCGCCCGCTCGGCCCGTGAAGTGACCGGCATGGCCAGAAACGCCATGCAGAACATCGGAAACAGGACTCCCGGCGGCAGCCCCACCCTGTTCGCGGGCGCCATGGGCGTCCTTTTGGGAGCGCTTCTGCCGAGGAGCATCCTCAAGGGCGCCGCTATCGGCGGTCTCGGCGTGCTCGCCTGGAATTTCTTCAAGAAATGGGGCAATTCCTCCGGCAACGCCCCCCAGCCCCAGGCTCTCCCCGCCAATGATCCCACGGCCACCCTCATGCTGCAGGCCATGGTCTACGCGGCCAGGGCCGACGGCCACATCGACGACGCGGAAAAGGCGAAGATTGACGCCCTGTCCGCCCAGCTCTTCCCCGGCCAGAACATGTCCCCCGTGCTCGCCCGTCTGGTGAGCGAACCTCTGAACCTCAGGGGCCTGGCCGCTCAGGCCGTCTCCCAGGAGCAGAGGGAAGACCTCTACGCCCTCTCCTGCCTGGCCGTGGTCATCGACGAGCCCGCCGAGCGCAGGTACCTCAATGATCTGGCCGCCGCTCTGGGCATCGCCCCCGGAACCCAGCAGGAGCTGGAGCGCCGGGCCCGGGAGGCCTCCGATCAGATGGCCGCCATGAACTGAGGCAGGGACGGAAGTCTCTCCGTTTTCCCGGCAGACTGTCCGGGAGAGGAACCCATCCGCATGAAAGTTCTCATCACTCCCCGTTCCTTCGGCAAAAGCGATCCCGGCCTCTTCGCCCAGCTGGAGGCCATGGGCTTCGAGATTGTCCGCAACGACACGGGCGCCATTCTCTCCGAAGACGCCATGTGCGAAAAAATCGCCGACTGCGACGCCCTCATCCTGGGCGTGGATCCCTGCACGGAGCGGGTCCTCGGCAGCGCCCCGCGTCTCCGGGCCATCGCCCGTTACGGCGTGGGTCTGGACAATGTGGCCGTGGACGAGTGCGGGCGCCGGGGCATCCGCCTGTCCAGAACCCTCGGCGCCAACAGCAACGCCGTGGCGGACTACGCCTTCGCCCTCATGCTGGCCGTGGCCAGAAAGGTCGTCCGCATCGACCGGCGCTGCCGCCGCAGGGACTGGGGCAAGGAAACGGCCATTGACATTTTCGGCCGGACTCTGGGCATCATCGGTCTGGGGGCCGTGGGCAGGTGCGTGGCCGAACGCGCCCGGGGCTTCGGCATGACCATCCTCGCGAGCGATCCGTACATGGACAGAGCCTTCGCCGAGGCGCACGGCATCAGGGAAGCCGGCGTGGACGAGATCTGCCGCGAGGCCCATGTCATCACCCTGCACACCGTTCTGACGGAGGAGACCCGCGGTCTCATCAGCCGGGAGCGGATCGCCCTCATGCGGAAGGACGCCATCCTCATCAACACGGCCCGGGGCGAGCTGGTGGACGAGGCAGCGCTTCTGGAGGCCCTGGAGCAGGGCAGAATCTACGGCGCGGGCCTGGATGTCTTCGCGCAGGAACCGCCGGCGGACGAGCGCTGGTACGGCCTTGAGAATGTGGTGCTGGGATCCCACACCTCTTCCTCCACGGCCGGCACCACGAACCGCATGGGCCAGCTCTGCGTGGACGCCCTGAAGGAAGCCTTCGGGCGCCAGGCCGGGTGAAAAAAGCGGGATTCTCCGCTTGACTTTGTCCGGTTCCCGGGCGATAAGCAATCTTCCTGTGGAGAGATGTCCGAGACGGCCGAAGGAGCTCGCCTGCTAAGCGAGTATACGAGCTTAAACTTGTATCGAGGGTTCGAATCCCTCTCTCTCCGCCATAAGAAAATTCCAGGCGGTATTTGCTGGACAGTAATAGTCTGCAAATACCGCTTTTTTTGTTGCCTTCACTGTCTCTGGCCATCTCACCTGCTCCTTTTTCCGTTGCATGCATCTCATCCTTTTGGGGGTGTCATTGGGGGTATCGTTCATTGCGGTACCCCCTTTCTCGTGGGGCGATACCCCCAAAAGGAGCTTTTGTGAGTGGAAAATTGAGCAGTTGGAAAAACAAGTCCAGACGTTGTTCACGAATGGAGATCCCGGGGAAATCCCCGGGACTCACAAGGCCTGTGGCGGCGGAGGCGTCTTTCTTCGCCGGTGCCGGATCCGGTGCCGCGGGTGGCCAAGGGTCTGACTGCGTCTCGGAATCTGCCCCCCCCCTCCGGCCCGGTCCCTTGCTCCGCACCTTAACAGTCCGGACGAAACGGGCGGAAAAAGGCATGACGCTGCCCGAAATCATGGATCACATAAAAATTTAGACAGAACCAAAATTTAGACAGAACCTTTTTTTCAGCCGCGGTGCCCCGGACACAATTATGAGTATATTTACGTGTGTCCCTTCTCCCTTTTTCACTCCGGGAGGACAGGCGCTGCTGCCATGCCGTCGCGGAAGGCCCGCCTGGTCTGGACCAGCCCCGCTTTCCCTGCTAGGACTGTCATCAGGAAGGCGAACCGTGAAGAGGGAATCTTTTCAGTCCCTTGACGGCACGGGCAACGCCAGACTGATGTCAGCGTGTCCGCCTGTCGGAAGGGGCGGAAGGCTGCGCGCCGGGGAAAGGCTTCGGCGAAGGTCGTCGTCCCGGCAGGGCCGCGGCTGTCCGCGGCAGGAAAGTGACGGACTGCTTTTTCCGCGCCATGCCGTGGCGCAGGCGCGGGATGCGCAGGGACAGGGAGAACAGAGATGGATTATGAATTTGAAGGCAAGGTCGCTCTCATCACAGGAGCCGCCATGGGACTGGGTTTCGCGGCGGCAAAAATGTTTGCGGAGGAAGGGGCGGCAGTCGTTCTCGCGGACATGAACGCCGATGCCCTGAAAGGAGCTTCCGGGGAACTTTCCGGCAGAGGCTTTGCCGTTTTGCCCTGTGTCCTCGACGTGACGGAGGAAAAGGCCGTGCAGGACATGGTGGACAAGGCAATGGCCCGTTTCGGACGGCTGGATTTTGCCTATAACAATGTCGGCATCCAGGCTCCGGTGGCGCCGCTCGATGAAGCGGACGGCAGGGCTTTTGACAGAACGGTTGCCGTCAATCTCCGCGGCATGTGGAACTGCATGAAGCATGAGATAAAAGCCATGCTGCAGACCGGAGGCGGCTCCATTGTCAACTGCTCGTCGCAGTGCGGGGTCATGGGCATGCCGGGAATGGGGGCCTATGCGTCCTCCAAGCACGGCGTCATCGGCCTGACAAGAACGGCCGCCCTGGATTATGCCGCGCGCGGCATCCGCATCAACGCGATCTGTCCGGGCACCTGCGACACCCCCATGGTGGCGAAAGCCATCGCGGACTATCCGGAACACATGAAAAAGGTCATAGACGCCATGCCGATAAAACGGATTGGAAAGCCGGAGGAAGTGGCGTCTCTCGTTGCCTGGCTGTGCAGTCCGGGAGCCGCGTTTGTCATCGGGCAGGCCATATGCATTGACGGCGGCTGCTCGGCCATGTGATTTCCTGGAAGTCCTTTCTCAGGTTCGTCACAGCGCCGGCCGGGACATCCCTGTCAGGGCAAAGGCCTGCTCACGGGAGAGATCCCGGCCTGCGCCGTCCGGCTGAAAGTTTCCGGCGAGTCAGGTGGCCGGACGGTTTACTGGAAAATCCATCTGCCGCGTTTTGTGCCAATGCGGGAAAGGATGCCCATTCTGCGAAGTTTTCTGACGTGATACCGTACGCAGCCCCTGGACAGACCAAGAGCCGAGCTCATGGAATCGATGGTGATTTCCGGTGCTTTCTCAATGAGTCTGAGGATTTTTTCAGCCGTTGACTCTCCTCCGAGGCTGAAAGGCTGACTGGCGGCAAAGGCGCTTTCCGCCGGCGGGATGTGTTTCCTTTTGAAGGTTGTTACGAAAAGCTCCGCGATTTCAGAGAACTGGGCGGAGGGTTCCTTTTCCAGAATGAGAGGAATGCCGCGGCAGCGCCCCTTCGCCATGTGAATCCGGCGCAGCAGATCGGCCACCAGGGGATTGCGGCATCTGGAAACGCATTTCCGGCGCAGCCTGTTCAGAGTGAGTCCGCCGTACAGACTGCCTGGACTGCGGATTTCGACCCGGTCTCTGTAAACGGCTACGCGGATTCCCTCCGGATGGCAGTACTCCCGGTGGCAGAAGGCGTTGACGATCGCTTCTCTGAAAGCCTGCGGGGCGATTTCCGGCAGATCCTCTCCCGTCGGGTCATCGGGCTCCATGCCGACGCGGATATTGCGGAGAATGTATTTCTGCGCTTCTTCAATCAGAGACAGGATGTCACCTTCGTAGTCCTGCCGGTCGGGAACGGCGGAAGGATACGCGTCGGCGCAGACCTCGCAGTGAAGCCTGGCGGCGGGCTTTCTGCCGAAAAAAAGCAGGGAGGCATTGACCGGCGCTCCGTCCCGGAGGCATTTCAGTCTGTCCAGAATTTTTTCCGGGCCGTTCCAGGCAAGACCCGCCTTTTCCGCAAAACTTCTGATCTTTTCTTCGTCCAGATCCTCAAGGCGGGCCTGAGTCTGCCGTCTGTCCCAGCGCATTGTGTGACGGCGGCCGGTGCGGTTCAGGTTTTTCAGTTCTCTGATGCTGAGCATGCGGTCGGCGCCGGCAACGCGGATGCAGGCGCGGCCGCGGGCGAAGTAGGGCATGTCCTGCCCCTGGCAGACAATTTTCAGACAGTCCCTGCCGTCCAGAGTCACGATGGAAACGTCCGGAAAGACCGGGGGCTCCATCTGTCCGGCAATGGTCCTGGCGATCTCCCTGACCGTGTTTTCGCCGACTTCCAGCCCGACGGGCGTTCCGTCAGACGCGATGCCGAACCAGAGTTCCCCCTGTCCGTGCCTGTTCAGCATGGCCCCCAGGGAGAGTACGCCTTCCTCAAGTTCGCTCAGGTTTTTTTTGAATTCCAGTCTATCAGATTTTTGCAGAGGCATGTGTTTTTCCGGACAAGGCAGACTTCGTCTGCCAGGCTGAGGAGGAGAGAGAAGGGCCTTGTTCAGAAAATCAGGGTCTCGCCGTCTTCGGGCATGACGACCTTGTCCAGGATCCCGCGGGCAGTCAGACGCTTCTTCATTTCGGCCCGGGTGATGGTGGCGTGCGCCACATTGTCCATGTGGCTGACGATGATCCGGGCGCCGGGGGCCTCCCGGACTGTCTTCTCCACATCTTCGTCGTCCATGATGAGGCGGCCTTCATCCTGCAGCCAGGCCGCGCAGGCGTTGACGATGACGACGCCCGGCTGCCAGTCTCTCAGCGTCCTCGCCACCGCGCTGTACCAGATGGTGTCGCCGGCGATGTAGAGCGTTTTTTCTCCGGGGTGGCGCAGAATGACGCCGCAGGAGGGCCCGCAGGGAATTTTTGTGCCGTGCCTGGCCGGAACCCTGACGAGATGGACATCGTCCAGGCGGCTGTCCTCATACAGGGCCGTCACTTCCCTGAAGCCGGAACGCGCGAAGGCGTAGGCGTCTTCCATGCTCTGCGCGAACACGGGCACGCTTCTGTCGAGGAAGCCGCCGATTGTGCCGTCAGCCGCCATGTCGATGTGATCCGGGTGCACATGGGTGCAGATATACGCATCGATGCCCCTGAGGATCTCTTCCCTGGGCATGGGCAGGGCGCAGACGGGCATGGGGATGTCCAGCTTTTCCGGGTCGCAGCGGAAACCGCCGCCCAGATCGCGGAAAGTCCCTGTCCCGCCCCTGTCCGCCAGCCAGGGATCGGTGAGGAAGGTTTTTCCGGCGTATTCGATGCGCAGGGTGGCGTTGCGTATCTGCTGAATTTTCATTGTCTGACCTCACTGGAAAAAAGGCCGGGATGTCCAGGATGCGGGAGATCTCCGCGGACCCGGGGGACGGGTGGGGGGATCGGAAAGCCGCTTCCGCCCGGGGGCGGGCGGCCCTGCCGGCAGGGAAGGAGCGGACCGGGAAGTCCTGCTGTCCGCAGGAATAGCGGCTTTGGGAGCCTTTTGTCTACGCACGGAATTCCGCTCCGGTCCCGTTCCCGGGGCAGCATGCTTCTTCAGAGGACGGTCGTCTGAGGCGGTCGTCACTTCGATCCGCGGAGAGAACCCGCCGGATTCCGGGAGGGAACGTGAGGATGGTCTCCCGCGGCCTCTTCGGATCTGTCAGAGGAGAGGTTCCTGCGTCCGGAAGCGGAACAGGCAAAAAAAAGCATTGACGCCGTGCAGAGACCAGGAAATGCGGGAGGCAGCCTGATCGGCAATTCGCCAGAAAAAAAGGGACCCTTTCCGGGTCGCACCGACCGGCGGACTTTTCAGGGAATGCGTTTTTCTCCCGGGTCAGGCGCAGGGCTCGGGGGAAAAGGGTTTTTCCCTCCCGATTCTGCCGGACGCACGGACGAGAACCTCGGCAGGTCCGGGGCCTGCGGTGCGGGAATCTTTTCGGCCCGCCCTCAGCCTTTCTGGCATCGCGGGCAGTAGACCGTCGTGCGGCCTGAGACGCGCACGGAGCGAAGCGCGGCGCCGCAGACGGGACAGGGCTGCCCGGCGCGGCCGTAGACCCTGAAACTGTTCTGAAAGGCGCCGACGTCCCCGTTGGCGGTGCGGTAGTCGCGGATTGAACTTCCGCAGGCCTGTATGGCCTCGAGGAGCACCTCTTTCAGACATCCGTGCAGTTTTTTCAGACGGGGAACGCCGATCTTTCCGCCCGGTGCGTCAGGCCGTATGCCCGCGCGGAACAGGCTTTCATCGCAGTAGATGTTGCCCGCGCCAGCCACGACGGACTGATCCAGCAGAAGAGTCTTCACCGCCCGCTTCGAGGCAAAGCGGGAGGCGAAGTCGTCAGCGGACATCTCCAGAGGCTCGGGTCCCAGCGAGCGCCAGAATTTCCAGGCCGGCAGGTCCTTGACGGAGACGCCGCGTATCCTGCCGAATTTTCTGACATCATCGAAAAAGATGCGTCGGCCGTCGTCCAGCGTGAAGGAAGCGCGCGTGTGGGGACAGGGAGGCGTTTCCGCGTCAAAGACGAAGACCCGTCCGGTCATGCGCAGATGAAAGGCGAGGGCCGCGAGATCGCCGGGCCACTGCGCTTCAGCGGGGAAAAAGTCCGCCTCCTGCACTGTCCCGGAAGAGGCATACATGAGCGGCCAGCGCATGGACGCATCCGGTATGGCGGGTTCCCGGCCTGCCGGCGGCACGGGCAGAGCGGATCCGCCTTCTCCCTTCGGCTGAAAAAGCAGCAGAAGGAGTTTGCCGCGGCGGCCGGTGCCGCGGATCACCGGGCGAAGCTGTTCAAAAATTTCCGGTCTGAAGCCGCCCTCCCAGGTGCTTCTGTTGAAAAGCTCCATGCGCGTGACGGCGTGTCCGCAGACCTGGGGAGCCAGAGTCCTGGCCACTGTTTCCACTTCCGGCAGCTCCGGCATGGCGTCATCCTCCCTGAACCTGTGCCTCCCACCCGCGGGCGGGCAGAAGTCTTTCAGCGAAGAGTGACCGCCTTTGCCTTGGGAAGCAAGTTTTTTGCGGAGACTTCTCCCCGGCAGCGGGCCGCCGGCATGGCGCGGGAAGACCCCCTGGACGCGCATTCCGTCTCAGGGGGTCAGCTTTTCCGTCCTGGAGGAAGACTCCTCGCCCTGCGGCGGAGTTTTCCTCCTGCGCCTGGGTATGCCGCATGCCGCGGAGGCCGGAGTGAAAAAGGTGATCTGCCGGATCTTCTCCAAAGCGCGGCTGTCAGGCGCTTGAAACCTCTTCTGGGAGCGGAAGGCGGCCGGTGTCAGGAGAGCGGGGGCAGGTCCCGCGCTGCCTCTTTGAAAAGGTCAACGGACAGGTTCAGGGTCCGGGCGGCCTCCAGAAGCGATATCCGGCCCGTCTCGACTGCCCGCGCCAGAACTGTCAGCGTCTTCGCCCCGAAACAGCGGCGGGCCGGCATGACGGAATTCTGACCTCTCCGTCTTTTTCCGCGCCCGTTTCCGCCGCGATCCCTCCTGCCCCGGCAGCGTGAGAGGATGAGGGCGAGGTCATCCCCGCCGAGGAGACCAGCATCGGAAAGGCGCCTTGCGACGACCTGGTCCTCCACCCCGAAAACGCAGGCCAGATGTCTGACCGCGCAGGCCGGCTTACCTGGTTCCTCCCGCCATGCCGTGCGGAGCGCCTGTTCGGGAAGCAGAAGTTCGGCGGCAGCGGCGGCGCAATACTCTTCGGCAGTGTCGCGGCGGCAAAGGCCATCGAGGGCGCTCGGACCGGAAATGCCGCTCAGACCAAGAAAGACATGGGCCAGCTCATGGGCCAGTGAAAAGGACATGGCCGCCTCATCGTCATTGCCGTTGAGAACCACGAGAGGCGTCTGCCTGTCCGCAACGGCGATGCCGAGAAATTCCCCGGGCTCCGTTTCGCCGTACGGACTGCCGGGACCTCCCATGAACACGACGTGCACGCCCGCCGCTTGGACCTTCTCACGCAGAGCGGAGAACACGCTGCCTCGGGAAAGACGGAGTTTTGCCGCGGGGCCGATGGCAAGAGTCCCGCGCATGGCCTCAACCGTCGCCGTCACTCCCCTATCGGCCGTGCAGGATCCGACGAAGGGCAGAATCTCCGCCTGCTCATCCCGGGCCAGGGCGGAAAGCTCACCGTGCAGAACGAGGACGCGGCGCTTGAGGGCCGCGAACTCCGGGCTGTCCGGCGGGGACCCCGGAAGGCTGCGGAAATCAGGCATGGGCTCTGCCTGCGCGGGCAGCTCGGAGAGGAAGAAGGTCACAAGAGGTCTGCAGAAGGCTTTGGCAAGCGCTTTCAGCTGGGACAGAGTCGGCGTTGCCAGTCCTGTTTCCCAGGAGGCCAGTCGCTCTTCAGCCGTCATGGGATCTTCGCCCCTGCGCCGGCACCCGGGCAGGAGATGTGCGCGGAAGACGGCTTCCCGCAGGCTCAGGCCCGCAGACTCGCGGGCCCAGCGAAGCAGGGCCGGATTGGAAGGGCTCAGGGGCTTTTGCATGGAAACTCCTTTGGAAAGAAGTGCGGATTTTTGCAGCGCATAGCCATATCTGGCCGGCAGGGGCCTTCATCTCTGTCAGAGCGGTGAGAACTTTCGGGAGAAGGTGCATGCCATTGTGCTTCCCGCAATGAGCCGGCCAAATGCTGGCACGGAGCCCGGCGAAAGTGAACAACAGTGCCGGTTGAGCGCTACCGGCATCCCAGACAACGAAAAATGCGCAGACAAAAGCGAGGGCAGAAACACATGGCAGAAACCTACGGCTACATTCGTGTGTCGAGTAAAGAGCAGAACGAGAATCGCCAACGTCTTGCTCTGGAGCAGCAGGCAATACCGTCTAGCAATATTTTCACGGACAAAATGTCGGGCAAGGATTTTCAGCGTCCGCAGTATCAGGCCATGCTTAGAGAACTCAGGCCGGGAGATCAGATCTGCGTCCTGAGCATCGACCGTTTGGGGAGAAATTATGAGGAAATACTGGAGCAATGGCGTTTTCTGACCAAGGAAAAGCGCGTGGACATCCTGGTCTTGGACATGCCTCTGCTTGATACGAGGCGCGACAAAAACTTGCTCGGGACCTTTATCTCCGATCTTGTCCTGCAGGTCCTTTCCTTCGTTGCTCAGAATGAGCGGGAGAACATCCGCAGCAGGCAGGCCCAGGGCATTGCCGCAGCCAAACTGAACGGTGTGCGGTTTGGACCTCCGCCGAGGCCTCTCCCAACTGATTTTCCGGAAATTTATCAGATCTGGAAGGATGGCGTCATTTCGACGGCTGAGGCTGCTAGGCGGTCCGGCATGGCTCGCTCAACATTTCGCATCCGTGCGGAAACTTTTAGAAAAGGTTGCCTTTAGCACGGCGGAAATGTGTACTTTGCCGCCACTTGTTTTCACTTAGGCTTTTTTGCACATTTAAGTCATGTAAATTTTTTAGTCAAGAAATTTCACACGCTTTCTGACCGTGCAGCCACATCATGCATTCATTTTTCTCATGGCGACAATGCACACTTAATCGCCACCAGGGGGTGGACTATGACACGGCTTGAAGAATCAATTGTCAGAAAATTGGCTTTTGGTTTCGGGAAAATTAGTGATTCGATGTCAACTGCCACAAAGAGACACAGCCCTCTCGAAAAGAAAATCTCCGAGAAAAGGACTCCATAAGAGGACATTGAAATATTCTTTTGGGGAAGGAAGCAGGGCCGAATGAGCGTGATTCAGTGTCCTAAGAATCAGTCATCTGCTCAGAGAGGTTCGAATTGTTTCAGATCAGTCATGCGGAGACGAGCAGGGATCTTGCCAGCGCAGATCTTTAAGATTCTGTTTCTGAGGCTCTGCAGATGAAAAACAATCGTCCGACATGGACCTGTCATAAAGACAGAGTTCACTCTTTTTGAGGACGTGCCGGATAATTTACCTGTTTGCCGGACCTATAGAATTTGTTTGGAAACTAGAGGGGAATCAGATGGGAGAAAAATGCAAAGAAAGTCTGGCCGAAACTGGCAAAAAAGAAAGCGTGAAACAGTTCCCATTCAAAATTATAGGCAACGGTGAGTGCGGAATAATACACGCAGAAAAAGAGTATTTTGAGCGTGACTGCATTTTAAGAGTAGTAAGCGTATATTCTTCAATGTATAATATAACTTTTTATCCTGTTCAGAGAAATGCTGTTGAGATAGTTATAAAACCTAAAAATAACAATTTATTTGACGAGAAAATATTACAGTCATTTTTTAACGACTGTATAGATGAACAGATACGAATTGATCTTGAAAAGGAATTTGGAAATTTGAGAACAAAAATAGTTGAATATGCTTTTTCATCTGTGGAGAAAAAATGTGAGTGAATATTATATAATGCCTTTTCAATTTAAGCATATTTCAAATAAAGAAGTTATTCTTGTAAATGACAATGGAGATTTTATTTTTATAGAACAAGATGCCTTTGAAAAGTTTATACGACATCAGCTTAATGAAGAAGATCCTAATTTTTTAAATTTAAAGTCCCATATATTTATTGCCCAAGATGAGCTAGAAGTATCATTGCAAAAATCAGCAGCGAGATATAGAACAAGAAAATCATTTCTTCGAAATTTTACAACATTGCATATGATGGTAATTACATTACGATGCAATCAGAAATGTGATTATTGTCAAGTATCATGTGCTGAGGAATATGCTCATGCATATGATATGAATATAGAAACTGCAAGAAACATTATTGATATGATTTTATCTGCTCCCAGTGAGAAATTAAAAATAGAATTTCAGGGAGGAGAACCTTTACTTAATTGGAAAGTTATTGAAGAAACAGTCATCTATGCAGAAAAACAGGCAGAAAAAGCATACAAAAAAGTTGAATTTGTGCTTTGTACTAATTTAACAATAATTACAAGAGAACAATTACAATTCTGCCGAGACCATAAGGTTGCGGTATCAACCTCTCTTGATGGACCTAAGGATATTCATGACGCTTTCCGTAAAAGCAGGTCAGGTGTAGGCACTTACGATCTCTTCATGGAGAAACTGGCGTTAGCGCGGGACGTAGTCGGCGATGACGGAGTCGATGCGCTCATGACGACCTCTTCACTTTCTCTCGGCCGTCTGCGTGAGGTTATTGATGAATACATGCGCCTAGGCATGAAGGGAATTTTTATCCGAGCATTAAATCCGTACGGATTCGCAGCAGGGCAGGCAAAGAAACTTGGGTATGAAACAGAGCGATTTGTTGAAGAATACTTGAAAGCGATTGATTACATTTTGCAGATTAATAAGAAAACTTTTTTCCCTGAGCATTTCGCTGCCCTTTTATTTTCTCGTATACTGACGCCTTTTGCAACTGGATTCGTAGACCTGCAGTCTCCGTCTGGCGCTGGAATAAGCGGTGTCATTTACGACTATGATGGTTCAGTATTCCCTTCTGATGAAGCGCGAATGCTTGCTAGAATGAACGACCGGCATTTCTGCCTGGGAAATGTGATGCGGGATTCGTACAATGATATTTTCTTGGGTAATAAAATAAAAAATATTACAGAAAAATCTTGTGTTGAAACCACAGCTCCGTGTGCATGGTGCGTGTATCAAACATTCTGCGGAACGGATCCTGTACGAAATTATCTGGAAAGCGGCAGTCTGGTACGAAATATGTCAGGAACCAATTTCTGCGTTAAGAACAAAGGTATTTTTGACGGTCTCTTTAAACTCTTGCGTCTAGCAGACCAAAAAACACAAGATATCATATGGAGCTGGATAACTCATAATCCTAAACTGGCAGTATCCCATGATTAGCCTTTCAGGAAAACCATCTCGTTTTTTCCAACCTATTATAGGTGAGATAACTTTGAATCCTCGTCCTTTCTGGAAAAGGAAGGATGCAATTTATGTTACCAAAGAAATAGATAAAGCATGTCTTGGATATAAGGCATGTATCACATCGAGCAAAAAAGGACATTTTTACCATCCAGATCATATTTATGAATGTAAAAATATTGCATCTCTTAATGAAGGTGACATCGCTCGACTCGATGGGAAAGGAAATATACATGTACTTTGGAAAAAAGTATCTTTAGATAATGCATTTTTGATAACAGAAGACTGTAATTGTCGTTGTGTCATGTGCCCACAGCCACCGAGGAAGCATAATCCAATTTTATTGCATGAATCGATTCAAGTACTTAATTTATTAAAGAATAGAGATA